>JARLGE010000106.1 GCA_031296215.1 Occallatibacter sp. | reverse complement strand
GGCGATGAGGATGGTGGTGACCACGTGCCCATGCGCCTTGTTGCTGATCACGCCGTAGATGCCCATCGGCGCCGTCGGCTGAATGATCACCATGCCGATGATGATCAGGTTCCACAGCCCCAGCGTCCGATGCAGGCTGGCCGGCGGAGTGGGCGATGTTTCTGCGAGAGCCATCACGGAGCCTCGTTGAATGCAAGCGTGTCCGGCGCGGCAGAATCACCACCGCCAGATTCTCCAGACCTGCTTGAGATTCGCATATCTACTCTTGTTTTTGTGTTCCGGCTTGCAGCCTGCGCCCGCTACCCTAGAGTCACGGGATGCTGTCCGTCGAGCGCGTGGATTCGCACGCCTTGCACGACCCGGTTGATGATTCCATCCGGGCTGGGATTGTCCGGATTCAACCCCGCCAGCAAGCTCACGTTATATCCCAGCAACTGCGCCGCTACAACCTCGAACGGAGTGCGCAGCGCATCGTCCAAGTGCGGCGCAACCGCGGGAATCACCGCATCGAAGTAGCGCTCGCCATCACCCGTCTCCGCGATGCCGGCCAGGTAGCCGATCCGCTTTTCGCGCAACTCGCCCACCAGGTCCAGTTCGTAGGCCCGGCGCAGCGCATCGCTCGACAGCAGGCACAGGACCAGCGTGCCCGGCGTGACAAAAACCATCGGCCCGTGGCGTAGCCCGAGATAGCTCTCGGCCAGCACCGGAAAGCGCCCCGCGGTCATCTCCAGAATCTTCAGCGCAGCCTCCTGGCGCCAGCCCGCCAAAGGAGAAGAGGACAGAACGACTACCCGATCGACGACCCGGCGCGCGGCGCGCAGGCTGGCCTGGTCAAGGCCGGCCAGCAGAGCCTCCGTCCGCTTGCTCAGCGCATCCACTTCCTTCAGCACCTCGTCTGGCCGCGCCAGCGTCAGTCCAGCAAGCACCAGGTTCGAGCAGGAACCGGTCATTACCAGGCTGTGGTCGTCCGTTCGCGGGTCCAGTTTCAGCACATGGTCGACGCCGCTTTGTGCCAGCGCCCCGTTCGCGTTGCACACAATCGCCAGTTGAAACAGATCCGGCCGCAGGGAACGCGCCACCTGGACCACGGCGGCGCTCTCCGGGCTGTCGCCGGAGCGGGCCAGGGAGATCAGAACATCCGCCTCGGCCAGCGAGCGTTCTGCATCCACCAGCAGGTCGGTGGTCGGTACTGCCCTGGCTCGGGACCACGCGGCGGCAATCGCTTCCGCGGCGTAAGCCGAAGTGCCCGCGCCGGTCAGCAGCACACGCGCGCTCCGCAGTCTGTCGGTCAGCCCCAGCCGTCCAACTTCGTCCACAATGGTGCGTACCGTACCCGGCCAAAGCCGCGCCTGCGCGAAGATTTCCTGCCTCGTATAGGAGGAGTTGCCTGGGTTTTCATCAGCAGGCGGGTGCGAGTTCTCTGGCATTTCGTCTTCCTTTCCCAGGCTTCGACCGCCTGTGCCGAGCAGTTGCTTTCGTTTTAGTGGACATCGAAACCAAATGAAACTATATAGAGTCCCTGTGTGGCCGTCAACAAGAATGTCGAAAGAGACTCCCGAAGCGCATGAAATTGGGCATCGTCTTTGATGTAATACCATGATATATGTGTATCTTGTGGGTGTTGGCGCGGAACACGACTGGCCTCTCTGCGCGGCAACGAGCCCGCCGGTTGCGCTGTACTCCACCCGCTGAAAGCAATTCCGAAGGCAAATCTTCTTGCAGACTGTTTCATTTTGATCCGTTTCGATTTTCTCAATTTTCGCTATTGACAGCAATTGAAGTCTTTCGCAATAATACGAAACACACAAGGGTCAGGTGTATTGCGAAATGCGAAGTTCTTCTAACCGTGTGAAGGGTTTCCAAGCCTCGCGAACACAGTCGACCTTCTGCTTTTACGCGGCCGCAAGGGAACGGGCCATCCGTAGGGCCGTTTCATGCGGCTGGGAATCAAATTCTGAGGAGGCGACGACATGATATTGAATTCGTTCAAACTGAGGCTGTTGTGCATGGCCATCGCGGTGGCTGCTTCCTGTCCGGCATTTGCCCAGCGCGATGCTGCCTCGCTTGAGGGACGTGTGGTCGATTCCAGCGGCGCCGTCGTGGCCGGCGCTCTGGTCACCGCCGTCAACAATGCCACCAACTTTCAATATCAGGCGCACAGTGACACCGCCGGCGCCTGGGTCATCAGTCCGGTTCGCATCGGAACCTACAAGGTCTCCATCACTGCCCAGGGATTCAAGGAGGCGATCGCAGGTCCGATTACGCTCGACGTCCAGCAGCGTCAGCGCGTCGATGTCACACTCCAACTTGGCGACGTGCATGAGCACGTGGAAGTCCGCGACACCGCCCCGCTTCTCGAGACTGACTCCTCCGAGACTGGCCAGGTCGTCGACAGCGAATCGATGGTCGCCTTTCCGCTCAATGGCCGCAACCCCGTGCAGCTTGCCCAGCTCACGGTCGGTGTCACCACCAGTGAGCCCGGCGCGCGCGATTCCGGCGGTTACGGCTTCAGCGCCAGCGGAGCGCGCTCGCTGGATAACAACTTCCTGCTTGATGGCGTCGACAACAACTCCAATCTTCCCGACCTGCTCAATGAAGCCAACTACGTGGTCATGCCGCCTCCCGATGCCCTGGAGGAATTCAAGATCGAGACCGGCAACTACGATGCGGAGTTCGGCCGCGCCACCGGCGCCATTGTCAACGCCACCACCAAGTCCGGCTCCAACCAGTTCCGCGGCGTGCTCTACGAGTTCCTGCGCAACCAGGACTTCGATGCCTTGAATTACTTTGATTCCGCCCAGCAGCCGTATCATCAGAATCAGTTCGGCGCCACGCTGGGGGGACGAATCGTCCGCGACAAGCTGCTCTTCTTCGTCGACTATCAAGGCTTGCGGACCAGCGAAGCGCAGACCACCACCTCGGTGGTGCCCACCGATGACGAGCGCTCGGGCGATTTCTCCAGCCAGCTCGATCTCACCTCTCCCACCGGAGTCTTGGACTGCAACGGCGTTGCCACCTATGCGGGCGAAATCTTCGATACCCGCCAAACCCAGAAGACGGGCCCACAAACCTACTGCGGCGTTCCCTTCGCCTACTCGAACGGCGCGCCCAGCAACGTGATTCCGCCAACCAGCACGGATTCGCTGGGCAAGAAGCTGATCGATCTCTTTCCCGCTGCCAACGCCACCGCGTCTGGATACAACTACATTTCCGACCCGGTGACCACCCAGACTGTCGATCAGGGCGATGTGCGCGTCGATCAGGTCATCGGCAAATCCGACAACGCCTTCTACCGCTTCAGCGAAAGCAACAGTCCTGAAGTCATCGGATCGCCGTTCACCGGCCTGGCCGATGGCGGAGGCTTCTTTGACGGCATTCAGCAGATCACGGCCTATGCCGCCGCCGCTAGCGAAGTGCATATCTTCTCCCCGCACAAGATCAACGAATTCCGCGCCGGCTTCAACTGGCTCAAGACCAGCCGCTACCAGATGAACTACAACACCGACATTTCATCCCAGGTGGGCTTTCCGGGCGTGCCTTATGTGGCGGGAACCGACAACGGCGGATTGCCGCAGCTCACCTTCTCCGACGCCTCCAACCTGGGCAGTCCCACGTTTCTTCCCGCCGTCGAGAAGCAGAAGACCCTCCAGTTCTCCAACACCTTCACGCTGATTGCCGGCAGCAATACTTGGAAGTTTGGCGGCGAGGTTCGCCCCGAGCATTTCTCCATTTATGAGCCCGCGGACCCCCGTGGCACCATGAACTTCTCCCATCAATTCACTGATAACGCCGGCGCTATCGGCACCGGCGGCAACAGCCTGGCGGCCCTGCTCACCGGTCAGCCGGACGGCGGCAGCATCAACAACCTCAACAACATCGACTACTACCGCCATACCTTTGCGCTGTTCCTGCAGGACGATTGGCGCGTCCTGCAAAACCTCACCCTCAATATGGGTATGCGCTATGAATACTTCTCGCCCGTCTATTCCGCGCACGATGCCCAGGCCAATTTCAATCCCATTACCGGCAATCTCGATATACCGGCGGACAGCAATGTCGCCCTGACTCCGATATTGGCCTCGATCCTGCCCGTCAATCACGCCGCCTCGGGCGCACTCATCCCCGCCGACTACAAGGACCTCTCTCCCCGCATCGGCCTTTCTTTTAGCCCCACCAAGCGCCTGGTCGTCCATAGCGCATTCGGCATCTTCTTCAATGGCGACGAGGCCGGACCCTACAGCAATCCCAGCCCCGGCTTCAATCCCCCCTACTTCATCAGCGAGAGCTTCCCGGCGGGCTGTTCGACGCCTTCCTACTCCGCGGCCGCCGGGGATTGTTCGGTGCCGGGAATCAGCACGCTGGCGAATGGCTTTCCCTCCTCTGCGCTCACCGACCCCAACACGCCAATCCTGTTTTCGCTCGACACCAAGCTCAAGATGCCCTACGTCATCCAGTGGCATCTGGCCACGCAGTATCAATTCACCGCGAAGACCATGCTTGAAATCGCGTACATCGGTTCCAAGAGCGATCGCGCCTACATCTACCTGAATCTCAACCAGGCGCAGCCTACGGCAGACTCCTCCGCGCCCACCGCGCCGCGCCGCCCGTTCCCCTATGTCGATGCATCCATCGGCTATCTGAAATCTTCCGGGTCGTCCGAGTACCACGGCCTCCAGACCTCGCTCCAGCAGCGCCTGAGCGCGGGTCTCGAGTTCATCGTCAACTACACCTACAGCAAGGCGCTCGGCAACGCAAGCAGCGCCGATCTGGGCTCGCAGAACAACGACGGGTTCCGCAACAGCCTTTACCCCAACAAGGAATACGGGCCGCTGGACTTCGACGTCCGCAATCGCTTCGTCGCCAGCTACGTCTACGATCTACCCTTCGGTTCCGGGCAACGCTTCGCCACCCATCTTCGCCCCGTCGATGCGGCCCTCGGACGCTGGCAGTGGTCCGGAATCGTCACCCTCTCCAACGGCACCTGGTTCACGGTCACCGATGGAAATGCGAGTTTCGCCAACTCGGATGGCCAGCAGCGTCCCGACGTCGTTCCCGGTGTCAAGGCTACTGACAAGCCTTGTTCCGTTGGCCCTGGCGCCGCGCCCACCTTCTTCAACACCTGCGCCTTTCAAAACCCCGCGGAGGGTTCGCTCGGCAACGTCGGCCTCAACACTCTCGAGGGGCCCGGCGACAAGAACGTTGACTTTGCTCTCTTGAAGACCATTCCGCTCGGTGAGTCCCGCCACCTCGAGTTCCGCGCCGAAGCTTTCAACACCTTCAACCATCCCAACTTCCAGTTCGCGGCCCCCGGACCGCAGAACTCCATCAACTCCACGGTCATGGGCACGGCAACCTTCGGCTATCTCACCGGAGCCCTCTCACCCAGGCAGCTTCAGCTTGGATTGAAGCTCTTCTATTAAACAGATGATCGCCGGCGCAACCCATGCCATTTCGCCGGGCGGCGCCGGTGATCGTCAGTCGGCAACAGAAAAAGGAAAAAATTGGTGATTACAACGCGGAAAAACTGCCTGGCGGCGTTGTTGACTTCTCTTGCGCTCCTCTGCACGGCGGCAGGCCAGGCCCATGCGGCTCCGCGCAATGCCGCGCGGGAACTGGGCTCGATCTCAGGCAAGAACCTCACCATCGCCGCGAGCTCCGATGGCGCGTACACAGTTCTCAGTGCAGGCTCGTTGAGCCCGGTGCTGCGCGCCACCGTCGAAGCCGAAGTCGATGCCCACCTGCTTCGTTCCCCTGACTATCCCCGCCACACCGTCGCGCAATCGCAGTTCACTGATTTGTTCGGGACAGGGACGGCTCTCACTGTTACCCACACCGGCCTCCAAGGCCGCCCCGATCTCGTCTGCGTTTTCCGGCTCTACAGCGATCGGGCGTGGGGGGACGTCGAGGTCCGGGTTGCCAATACCACGCCGCGCCCGGTTTCGGTCACCGCAATCCGCGCCATCCGCGCTGAAGACGCTCCGGTCATCAACCTCAACGGCCCGCCCAGCGCGGACCGCATTCTTTCCGACAGCTACAGCGAAGACCGCCCGCAACTTGCCATCCGCGATTTGGGCTCCGCGCCCGGAGGTCTCCATCGCGCCGTCGGCAGCCAGCTCATCTTCAACCGGCAAAGCGGCCAGAGTCTCTTCGTCGCGGCGTTAACTTCGGAAAAGTTCCTCACCGTCTTTCACCTCAAAGAGCTGACCATTGCGGGCTCGCCCGCCATTGTTTCCTTTGAAGCCGTGGCGGAAGGAACGACCGAGATCCTGCGCGGCGAATCCCTGCACGAATCGCCTGCCGCCGAGCAAGTGGATCTGGCTCTGCCCGTCAGTCCCGGCGAGAGCCTTTCCTCCGAACGCCTCATGATTGCAGCCGGCAGCGACTACCACGCTCTGCTTGAGCAGTACGGCGAAGCCGTTCGCAGCCTGCATCACGGCCGCGTCAGCGCGCCCACTCCTATCGGCTGGTGGAGCTGGACCGCATATTACTTTGGCCTCAGCCAGGCTACGGCAGGCACGAATATCGAGTGGCTTGCCGAGAATCTGAAGTCTCTCGGCTACACCTACTTTCAAGCCGATGAGGGCTACCAGTACGCCCGCGGCGAATACACAACTCCCGATGCCAATCTCTTTCCGCTGGGCCTGCAACACACCGCCGCCCAGGCGCGTCGGAACGGTCTCACCTTCGGAGTCTGGACCGCGCCTTTCGAAGTTTCCCAGCGCGCCTCCGTTTACCGCGATCACAAGGACTGGCTCCTGCACAACGCCGCCGGCGATTTGATTCACATTGGCTATGTGACGGAAAAGAACGATCCCCTCTACGCCCTCGATGTCACCCATCCCGGCGCGCAGGCTTACTTGCGCCAGACCTACAGCACCCTCCGCGACTGGGGCGTCCGCTTCATTAAGATGGATTTCATGGACGACTCGGCCGTCGAAGGCGCCTACTATCGCCCCAACACCACGGCGCTCGAGGCGCAGCGCATCGGCCTCGGCATCATCCGCGAAGCGGTGGGCG
>JARLGE010000105.1 GCA_031296215.1 Occallatibacter sp. | reverse complement strand
CCAGGTCTCGGGCGAAATCGCCCAAGAGGCTTTCAAAGCCGCCGCAGACCCCACCGTCTTCCCCGAGCAGCTCAAGCCGGTCAGCGAAGGCGGGCTTGGCCTCACCGTCTGGCAGCCGCTGGCCGTCTACGGCATGGTTCCCTTCGCCCCGGTCACCGACAAGGGCATGTTCGACTACGCCACTGGCAAATGGGCCCCTGCCAAGTTCAAGAACTACGCGACGGGTGAGTGGATTACCGGCGTCCCCTCCACCGATGTATCGATCGCTGTGGGCACGCGCAATCCGGTCCTCGGCCGCAGTTACGTCCAGATCGCCCGCGAGGGATGGGGGATGCAGAAGTCGCAGAACGGGGGCGCTAACCCCACGCTCAGCGGCCCGGCGGATACGCACTACCACTTGTGGGCCGTGGCCCCGCAAGCCGTTGCCAAACCCGGCGCAATCACGACCAACAGCGACCTGTTCCACAACAGCAGGGTCGGCATCGACACCACCGTCGCCGGCCTCGCACGCCTGGTGGGCCCAGACGTGCCCAGTGACTTGGCTGGAACCCTCCGCGAGATTGATGCCTCGATCAGCCGAGTCGAGTCGAAATGCCCGTGCAATGCAGCCTCCCCTGTCGCGCATGAGCTCGCACCCATTTATCGTCAAACACTCGATTTCCGTACCGCAGTGGCCGAGAGTAGCCTCGGCGGGCAGGCGATGACAAGCTTGCTCCTCGAACTCGACGCCAAGATCGACCAGATCCAATCTGCGCTCAGAAACCTCCTCGGCCTAGACCTGATCGCCTTCACCACCCACGCCACCAAGGTCGAGGACGGCGGCTTTCGCGGCAATGGACCCGACGAGACTCCGCGTAGCGTCTCGCCCGGCGAAGAGGTCAACGTCCGCATCCACGCGACCGCCGCCTCGCCCGAAGCGCACCTGGTCCGGACCTGGCTAACCACCCCAAATCCCGAAGAATCCTGGCCGAATCGCGAAGCAGAACCGGCAGCGCCCGCAGCCGACCAGATATTCACGCTGAAAGTCCCGGAAAACACCAAGCCCACCCAACCCTACTTCACCCGCCCCTCGATCGAGCAGCCCTACTACGACCTGACCCACCCCGAGTACCGCGGGCGCTCCTTCGCCCCCTGGCCGCTCGCCGCGTGGGCCGAGTTCAGCTTCGACGGCCTGCCCATCCGCGTCGGCCAGGTGGTCCAGACTATGCAGCGCACGCTCGGCCCCGGCGGCATTTACGAGCCCCTTGCGGTCACCCCCACCCTCGGCGTGCGCATGGAGCCCGAGGCCCGCATCCTTCCTCTGGACGGCTCGCCGCTCCCGGTTCGGGTCACCGTTCATGCCCAGGCCGCGGCCGAAGGCACGGTCGAGCTCACCCTCCCCGCGGGTTGGAGGTCCCAACCCGCCTCTGCGCCGTTCAAGCTGGCCTCCGCCGGCGACACCGAGCCCATCCAGTTCCTGGTTTCGCCGGGAGCCGCCGAGGCCCCAGCCCCGGCTGTCCCCTCCGCCATCCAGGCCGTCGCCCATTCCGCCGGCCACAGCTATCAGACCGGCTGGCAGGCCGTCGGCTACCCCGGCCTCAACCCCTATAACCTTTACAAACCAAGCCAGTTGCTTACGCGCAAGGTGGAGGTGAAGCTGGCTCCAGGGCTCAAGGTCGGCTACATCATGGGCACCGGCGACCAGGTACCCGACGCCCTGGAGGCCCTAGGCGTCCCCCCCCACCTGCTTTCGTCGGCAGAAATAGTTTCGGGCGAGTTTTCCACGTGGAACATTCTTGTTGTTGGAATTCGTGCTTACTCCGCCCGGCCCGAACTTGCCCGCGCCCAAGCGAGCCTGGACGAGTTCGTCCGGCGCGGCGGAACCCTCATCGTCCAGTACCAGAGCTCCGACTTCCCCGCCCCGTTCCCCCTGAAGCTGGGCCGCAACCCGGAGCGCGTCGTCGACGAGTCGGCCCCAGTCAAGCTTCTAAACCTCGAAAATACTTTAATAACTTACCCTAATTCAATTACTTCAAATGACTTTAACGATTGGGTAGAAGAGCGTGGCCACTCTTTCCTGGCCTCCTGGGACCCCGCCTATACCGCCCTCACCGAGACCGCCGATCCTGGCCAGGACCCCCAGCGCGGTGGCCTGGTGGTCGCCCATCCCGGCAAAGGGACCTACATCTACGTCTCCTACGCCCTTTATCGCCAGCTCCCCGCGTTGGTTCCCGGCGCTTACCGCATCCTGGCGAACCTGCTCAGCGCCGGAAAGTAACGCCAGCGTTTGCGGCCCGAGCCCGGGCCCAAAACCCCTTATCGATTTGCTTGCTGCCTTGCGCGATTTGGGCCTCCATCGAAATGATGAGTCCGATCCCCATCCACGGGGTGAAGACGCGCGCACGGTCAGATCCTACACTCTTGATAACTGATGGCGGAGTAATCAGTGTGCTTACGCACCCATCCGCAAGCCGATAGCGGCGCGCCAACAACGCCCGCAAGGACCCACTTCTTGAATGCGGCCCCATAAGCCCGCCACATACCGCAAGTTCTTTTAACTGAAGTCCTTGTTTCAAGGAGAGCCATGATCCGCAGAATCGTGTCCGTTGTCTTTTGCCTTGCCGTCGCACTGGTCGCAGCCCATGCACAAAGCAACTACGCTGTCGTGCGCGGATCGGTGCTTGATCCGCAGCATCGCCCCATCGCCGGGGCGCACATCCACATCACGGCCAGCAGCACGGGCGCTGAGCGGGAAGTCGCCTCCAACGCCACCGGACTCTACGAGATTGCCGGCTTGCAGCCCGGCGCCTACACGCTGGCCGTCGACAATCCCGGCTTCAAGCGGGAGACGCAGGCCATCGACCTGGAGGTGGGCCAGCAGGCCACGCTCGACCTGCAACTGCGCCTCGGGTCAGACTCTCAAACCGTTACCGTCCAGGCCGCGCGCGAGTTGCTCAAGACACAGGATGCGAGCGTGGGCGAGGTGGTAGATCAGCGGTCGGTGGATTCTCTTCCGCTGAACGGCCGCATGCTGATCGACCTGATCCTGACAGTTCCGGGAGCGCATATCAGCCACGGCGCATCGGTCGGCGACATGAGCTCCCTTTATTGGAGGCCGGGGCAGCGTTCGGCGGTAAGCATCGGCGGAAGCCGCCCGAACGCGAATTACTTTCTCCTTGACGGCGCGACCAACACGGACCCGACCTTCAGCACCCAGAACCTCAGCCCCTCCCCGGACGCGGTACAGGAGTTTGAAGTCCAGACGGGCAGTTACTCGGCCGAGATGGGCGGCGCCGGAGGCGGTCAGATCAACATCGTCACCCGGAGCGGTTCAAGCCGCTTCCACGGCACGGCCTACGAGTTCCTGCGCAACGGCGACATGGACGCGCACTCCTTCAACCAGATGGGCACCTCGAATTTCCTGGTGCAGAACAACTTCGGCGCTTCGCTGGGCGGCCCCGTCAAGCACACCGGCAAGACCTTCTTCTTCCTCAACTACGAAGCGCTGCGGCACGTCCAGATTGATGCGATGGTGGCCACGGTTCCCACTGCGGCCGAGGACTCCGGCGACTTCAGCCAGAGCGGGGTGGACATCTACGACCCCGCGACCACCGCTCCGAATCCTGGTTACAACCCCGGCCAACCGGTCAGCAAGACGAACCCTCAATACATCCGCCAGCAGTTCGAGTCGAACGGCGTGCTCAATGTGATTCCGCCGAGCAGGCTGTTGAATGCGGACGGGTCGCCGAACGCGGCGTCCATCATGCTGAACAAGTACACCCCGCAGCCCAACACCATGGACATGGGCAGCATGACCATGATGGGCCAGCCCACTGTGATCGGCGCGGGCAACGATGCGAACAACTTCCTCGACACCCGCAAGGAACACATGACCGACGACCAGGGTACGGTTCGGGCGGATCACAGCTTTGCCAACGGCGATACGGCTTTCATCCGCTACTCCGCCGCCAGTGAGTATGGGTTCATGCCCGAGGGACTGCCCGGCTTCGGCTTGCATCACGACAATTTCTCGCAACAAGGGACGGCCGCATGGAACCGCGTCCTCTCCACGCACTTGGTCAACATGGCAACGGTCGCGGTCTCGCGCCTGGCCATGTCCCACACCACAGAGAGCGCGGGCGTAAACGACATCGTCGATGAACTGGGCATCACCGGAACCGGCTTCGGCGGCCCAAGAGCCTGGGGCGCACCCTACTTCAATGTGCAGGGCTATTCGCCGCTGGGCGACAACTACCTGGCCACGCCCATGAAGGCCTGGGACACCGTGATCGAGGGCCGCGATTCGCTCAATTGGCAGATCGGCCGGCACAGCGCCAAGTTCGGCGGAGCTTACCAGAAGTTCATCTGGCCCATGTGGGGTTTCTTCCAGAATCGCGGCTACTACCAGTACACCAACGGCTACACCACCGAATACGCGCTCAACGACCACAGCACCGGGTCGGCCCTGGCCAGCTTCCTGCTGGGCCTGCCGGCGGCCCGGCAGGGGCAGGCCGGCGTACCCCAGATGAACCTTCACCAGTGGTATGCCGACGGCTTCGGGCAAGACGCATGGCGGCTCACTTCAACCACCACGCTTACCTACGGACTCCGCTACGAGTTCATGAGCCCGCTGATCGACGTCGACTACGCCAACAGCAACCTGGACCTCTCCAGCGGCACGCCCCAGGTCTTCATCGGCGGGCAGAATGGCTACCCGCGCGGACTGATGTATGCCAACCACACCAACTTTGCCCCGCGGCTCGGACTGGCGCAGAGCTTCCCCAGGCTGGGCGTGGTGGCGCACATCGCCTACGGCATCTTCTACACCCCGGTAGACATGAACACCTGGTGCAATCAGCGCCACAACGTGCCCTATGTCTTCCCGGAGACGGCGCAGAGCGATCCGTACATTCCCAGCATCAAGACGCTCAACTTTCCCACGCCCGTGCTGGGCACCACGGCGGTCAGTTTTACCGCACTTCAGTTGCACGCGCCGGCGCAATACGTCCAGCAATGGAGCGCCTCGCTGGAGAAACAGTTGGGCGCGGAGACCACCGTCGAAATCGGCTACCTGGGGGCCGGCGGGTTCCACCTGCAGCGCTCCCACCTCATCAACAACGCCCAGCCCGGCCCCGGCCTGATTCAGCCCCGCCGCCCTACCCCGAAGATCAACTTCGTGGCCAACACGGTCTTTCCCGCCGCCGTGGCCAGCACCATGACCAGTTCCACGTTCCCGGTGAGCACCATCAACCTGCTGGAGAACACGTCGCAGAGCTGGTACGACGCGGGCTATGTGAACGTGCGCCGCCGCTCCAGCAACCGCCTCAGCTTCCTGGCCAACTACACCTTCGCCAAGGCGCTGGAGAACGCGCCGGACTTCCGCTCGCCCATGTTCGAGGCGGCTACTCCGCAGAACAACGACGACTTGAATGCAGAGAAAGGACCCGGCTGCGACATCCGCCAGCGCGTGGCCGCAAGCGCCGTATACAACTCGCCCAGCATCGGCGCCAACCGCCTGGTCAGGGACCTGACCCGCGACTGGCGCGGCTCGGTCGAGTACCAGGTCCAAACCGGCTTTCCCATCACCATGTCCGTCTTTGGCGATACGGCCAATGCAGGAACCGTGGTGGGCGAGAACCCCATTCGCGCCAATTCCACCGGCAAGCCGGTTTTCGCTTCCGGCACCCGCAACTCGACCACGTGGTTCAACCCCGGCGCCTTCACCGCACCGCCCGCATACACCTACGGCAACGTGGGCCGCAACACGGTCTATGGCCCCGGATTGCAGACTATGGACCTGGCCCTGGTGCGCAGCTTCAGCCTGGCAGAAAAGGCCAGACTCGAGACCCGCGCCGAGTTCTTCAACGGGCTCAACCACACCAACCTGGGAACCCCCAACCGCTTCGTGAATACATCCAGCTTCGGCAGCATTACCGAGGTCGCCACACCGGGACGCGAGATCCAGCTCAGCGCGCGGGTCAGCTTCTAGAACGACGAAGGCAGGCAATGCACCGAAAGGGGCGGGCTTCGGCCCGTCCCTTTCGGCTTCTCTGCCCTTTGTCGATGGCGCGAGCCAAGCCGGTGCTGAGTCCCGGCATTCTCGGCAAATCCGATGACCAACTAACTTATATGGCTGGCGCCGGAACCGGAGCAGTAACTCCTCGCCGCCCATCATCCTTTCATAGCGCTACTTCATGACTAACTCCGAACATAACTTGCCGGATTGCGCCGCCGTCCTCCGCAACCCGCAATCATGTGTCGAATCAAGGTGAATCCACCCTCCTACCCGTTCGACCTTTCCGCGGCGTCGATCATCCGATCGGCCACACCCGCATGGTTACAATCTCATGAATGTTACAGCTTCGTTAATTGAAAAGCCTTAGGCATGTTAAAAGCACGTGAATTCGTCAAATATTAACCTGCCTCTGCCACTCTTGTTAGTGGAAGCAACCGAGGAACGCTGCGCTTGCGCGAGTGCTTTTCCAGGCCTTCCATCTATCTCCCGCATGACTCGAGATACCCAACCCGGCTTCATGCTTCAGTTGTTCGCCGTGCGGGAGCACACGGCGCTCGCATCCCCCGCGGACGCTGCCACGATCCAATCCGATTCGAGAGGAAGATGAGAGGCCCAATGAACTTCAAGCTGAAACATGCCGCCGCCGCCATGCTGGCGGTCTGCCTAGTTGCTTTGTCAGCCCATGCCAGCGACCCGCTGCCGCCGGCCGAGAAGCACTCCGTCTCCAAGAAGGCGGCCAAGCCCAAGATGCCGCCGGGGCCCACGGTGGAGGAGCAGATCCAGGCCCTGCGCCAGGAGATGCAAGGCCAGATCAACAGCCTGAGAACCGACCTCGCCACCAAGGACGAGGAGTTGAAGAGCGCACGTCATGAGGCCGCCGAGGCCCGCGCGGCGGCAGACAAGGCGGCAGCTGCTGCTTCGGCGGAGAACGAGGCTGTCGGCCAGAACGCCGCGGCCGTCACCACGCTGCAGTCCACCGTGACCGATCTGAAGGCCAACAGCGTCTCGCTGGCCACCACCGTGTCGGACGAGACGGCAGCTATCAAGAAGTCGATAGCCAACCCCGCGTCGCTTCACTACAAGGGCATCACCCTTACGCCGGGCGGCTATGTGGCGGGTGAAACCGTTTGGCGCTCGAAGGCAACCGGCGGCGATATACCCACCGCGTTCAGCGCCATTCCCTATGAGCATGCAGACGCTTATTCGCTGAGTGAGTTCTACGGAGACGCCCGCCAGTCGCGCGTAACCCTGATGGCGGAAGGCAAAGTGCCCTGGGGTACGCTGCGCGGCTACTACGAGGCTGACTGGCTGGGCACCGGCATCTCGTCCAACAACAACCAGTCGAACAGCTATGTGCTGCGCCAGCGCGTCCTCTGGGGACAGGCGGAGACGAATAATCACTGGGCCTTTACCGGCGGCCAACTGTGGTCTCTGGCCACGGAGGACAAGAAAGGCATCTCCAACCTGTCCGGCGACATCATGACGCCACAGACCATCGACCCGAATTACGTCACGGGCTTTGTCTGGACACGGCAGTACGGCTTCAGGGTAACCAAGACCGGCAAATATGCCGCCTTCGGCATTGCGGCAGAGAACCCGCAGGTTCTCTACACTGCCTCGCTGGCCGGCAACACGCCCTACGCCGTCATTGGCAGCCAGGGAAACAACGGCGGCAACTTCAATGCCGCCATCAACGCCTGCTCGCCCTCGACATCCATCGTCAACTACTCCAACCAGACCGAAATCGACAACGCCGGCAACACGGTGCAGATTGCGGTTCCTGTCTATAAAACGGTCAATGGCTGCGGAAACGTCGCCAACCTCTCCTTCAATGAGGCGCCCGACATCATCGCCAAGGTCGCATTCGATCCGGGCTGGGGCCACTATGAGCTGTTCGGCATCGGACGCTTTGCCCACGAGGCCATCTATCCCGGAGAAACAACGAACAGCAACCTGTACGGTGGGCTGACCGATATCGTCACGGGCACGGCGGTAGCTCCCGCCTTGACCTCCGCCGGCTTTGCCACCAACAGCATTTTCGAGGGCGGCGGCGGCGCCAGCCTGCGCGTTCCGCTGATCGCAAATAAGCTGCTTATCGGCGCGAAGGGCATGTATGGAACCGGCCTGGGCCGCTACGGCAACTCTACCCTGCCTGACCTGACAACCAACGCGAATGGCGCATTCTCTCCCCTGCACAACGCATCCGGCCTGGTTACCATTGAGGCCAACCCAAGTCCACGCATGGCGATCTATCTGAACTATGGCGGCGATTACGCCGGCCGTGACGATTGGGGCTCGGCCGGCGTCACCACCTCGCTGGGTGGACCGAGCGCCTTCTTCTGCCCGGCCACGGCGGGCGCATTCGCTTGCACCAAGTCCCCAACTGCCGCGGACTTTGCCTTGGGCGGCAAGTGGGGCGGGTCCTGGGCTGCTCCCAGCAATGCGGCGGTGGGCTACGGCTCGCGAATGCTCTCCAACTCCGGCTGCAACACCAACACCAACCCCGGTTACAACGGCGGCGCTTCCACCGGCTATGCTTCCGGCGGCTCTTGCGGCGCGCAAACCCGCGACGTACAGGAGATCACCGGCGGCTACTGGTATGACATCTACAAGGGCGACCGCGGCCGCCTGCGCCAGAGCATCCAGTATGGCTACGCAGTCCGCGAGGGCTGGTCCGGAGCCGGCACCCCCGGAATCGGCGCCAAGGGCATCGACAACATGTTCTGGACCTCGTTCCGCTACTACCTGCCCTAAACCGCAAACCTGCGGCTAAGGCAAGATAGGGCAGCCCGCGATCCGGGCTGCCCTATCTTCTTTCCGCACAAATCCCCCTGTCACACCCGCGGCGCGCCCTCGGACAGCGTCTCCAGGACCAGCTCCAGCGCGTCCTCCCAGGCCGGCATCCGCACCCCGAAGGTCTGGGCTACGCGCTCACAGTTAAGCACCGAGTTCACCGGCCGCTGCGCCGGCAAAGGGTACTCGCTGCTGGCAATCGGAGTGAGCGTGGGACAGGCTGCCTGCCTGCTGAGAAACGCCTTGGCAAATCCGAACCACGTGGCCGCTCCAGAGCAAGTCAGGTGATAGACGCCGCTCCGCCCGCCGAGCCCGCCTGCGCCCGGCGCAGTCACTTGCGCCAGAATCTGCGCCGTGGCCTGCGCAATGCATTCGCTGGTGGTCGGGCTGCCTGTCTGGTCGTCCACAATGCGCAGTTCCGTCCGCTCCTTGGCCAGGCGCAGCATGGTTAACAGAAAATTGCCGCCGCGCGCCCCGTAGACCCAACTGGTGCGCAGGATCAGATAGTCGCCCCCCACCGCCGCAATCGCCTCATCCCCAGCCAGCTTCGTCTGCCCATACACGTTCAACGGGTGCGGCACATCCGTCTCAACCCATGCGCCCAGCTTGCTGCCATCGTAGACATAATCGGTCGAGTAGTGCACCATCAGGGCGCCCAGACGCTTGGCCTCTTCCGCAATCACGCCTGGCCCAGCCGCGTTGAGGGCCCAGGCCGGCTCCGGCGCGCTCTCCGCCTTATCCACCGCCGTGTAGGCTGCCGCGTTCACAATCACCGTCGGCGCGGCCGCGCGCACCGCCGCGCGAATCGTTTCGGGCTTGGAGAAATCGATCTCAGGGTAATCGACGCTCACCACTTCGCCCAGGCAGGCCAGCTTGTGGCGCAGCTCCCAGCCCACCTGGCCCACCCGGCCAAACACCAAGATTTTCCGATTCTTCATCGATTTCCTTCAGGTCAAACTCTATCCAGAAAGTCGCTCGTGCGCAAGGCGAGGGGCGGGACGCATCGACACTGGATCGGGCGCGTTGAATCGGCGCAAAAGAATGCGCGTTGAGCTTATGGATGAATGAGTCGGCCCTCTGGCCCCGCGGAGGGATGCCGCTACCGCACGCGCGGCTCGCCGGTGGGCAAGAACGCAACGCCGTCCATCGCGTTGCCTGAAGCAAGCACATCGCGCAGCCGCTCCGGATTGGCGCCGCTCCGCGCCTCGGCCGTTTGCAGCAGCCGCACCGCGCTGGCCGGCGTGGTCCCGGCCGGAAGCCGGAAGATCCACGGAATGTTGGTCGACGTCAGCGCCTTGTCGTTGCTCAGCGCCAAGACCGGGACAAAGCTCTTCAGGGCCAGTTGCTCGGCGAGGTGGCTGGCATCGCGATCGAGCGCGACAATGGCGAGCGCATGCTCGTCCATCAGCGCATGCACCAGCGCAGTCGAGGCCACGCCCCAGTTCTGTGCGCTCTCCACGGGCTCGAGGATCCATTTCGGACCCTGCGCCGAGCCTGCGGCCAGCGCCGCCGCAACTTCAGACGACTGGGCAATCTCCGCCGCCCGCGGCCCGAACAGCACCAGCTTCACGGCGCCAACTGGAACGTCGCGTGTATGCGGCCCCGCGTAGCCCACCCCATCCTCACCGACAATCGCATAGGGTTTGGAAGACGACGAGGCGTCTGGGCGCGTCAGCGCCGTCTGCCCCACCGCAGGTGGCTGCGGTGCGGCCGGTGCGGCTTGCGCCGCAGGAGCCTGGGGCGGCTTCTCCATCGTCGCGACTCTGTAGCTGATCGTCCCGTTGTGCACCGTGCCCAGGTACATCGGCGCCACATTCTTCTGGTTCGGATCGAAGACCATGTGCCCGGTCACGCCGTCGTATTGCTCGATATCGGCCAGCGCATCGTGAATCCGCGCCCGGTTCAGGCCCGCCTTGCAGATCGAATCCAGCAGCATGTTCATCGCGTCGTAGGCCAGCGAGGCAAACTGCTCCGGTTCCTCATGGAAGCGCGCCGCAAACTGCTTGTTGAACTCCAGCCACCGCTGGTCCTGCCGCGTTGGATCATAAGGAAAGACAGCCTCGTACCCTTCGGCCGCGTCGCCGGCCGCGGCCAGCATCTCCGGCCCCAGCGTGCGATAAGCGCCAAAGACGCGCTGCTTCATCCCCGCGGCGCGCATCTGTTTCAGAATCGCCGCGGTCTGCGCCTGGTCGGCCCACAGCACAATCGCGTCGGCCCGTGACGACTGGATGACCTGCAACTGCTTGGAAAAATCCTTGTCCCCCGGAAGATACTTCTGCTCGATCACAACCGGATGGCCAAGCCGCCGCGACGCATCGCGAAACTTGGGCACGCCGAAGCGCCCGTAACGGTTGTTGACGCGGAGAATCGCCACGCGCTTGAGGCCCAGCTCGGTAAAAATGCGCCGCGCCAGCGTCAGGCTCTGCACGCGATCGTCCTGCAGATCGGTAAAAAACCACGGAATGTAGGTCTCGGGAATCGTGGGATCGGTTGACGCCGAGTTCACAATCGGAATCTCCGCCCGCAGCGCCACGCGCAGCGCAATGTGCGTCGACTCGGAGCTGATCGATCCGAAGATCGCCCAGTCCTGATCGTCGTAGACCATCTTCACCGCTTCGTTCGACGCCGATCCCCAGATGGCCGGGTCGGTCGGACGGTCGTCGCCGTAGACAGTATTCGCCTGCCAGTTGTCGTAGTCGTTGTGCTCCATCAACCGGAAGGGCTTGCCCCCGTAGCCGCCGCGCGCGTTGGCCTCTTCGACCGCCAGTTGCGCGCCGTGCAGCATGCGCGCGCCAAACACCGACTCCGGATTCGGCGCAACCGGCCCGAAGAATCCGATCCGCACCTCGGTCAGATTCCTCGGCTCGGGAACGTCGCGCCCCGCTCCCGAATAAATATTGGGATGAACGTAATTCAGATCGTAGGGCGCGGCGAACTTCGCATAGGGGCTCAGGTCCGCGGGCTCGCCGGCATACGGCGTAACCACGCGGTCCTTGGGCGGCCCCGGCGGATGCGCGCCGCACTCGCAGACATGAAGGCTTGTGCCGACCGCGTCCTGCGCAATAGCAGTGCCTGCGCAAGCCACGCCCGCCATGCAGACCGTGGCAACTATCCATCGCGTACGCATCGGAACTACCTCTGGTTCTCTTCCTTCTTGTCCGTGCGGAACATCGCGATGGCTTCAATCTCGATCAGCAACTCCGGCCGGCACAGATGTGCCTGGATGCCGGTCGAGGCCGGCAGCGGATCGAGTCCCTGCTCCTTGAAGAAGGCAGTGCGCCCGGCGTTGAACACGTCGTAGTCGCGGTCGATGTCGCGCAGGTAGCAGCTGGTGCGCACGATGTCGTGCCAGGTTGCGCCCTCGCTCTCCAGCAACCCGGTAATGTTGTCGAAGGTGCGGCGCAGTTGCGCGGAAAAATCGCCGACGTGCACGCTGACGCCGCGTTCATCGATCGAGGCCGTCCCCGAGATCAGCAGGATGCATACCCCGCCGATGTCAATCCGCATGCCGCGCGAAAACGAGCTCGGCTTGGCGTAGGCATAGGCTTCGTTGAGCACGCCGTGGTTGGTCATGGCGCGCTTTTCAATCGGTGCGTGTGCAATGGCTTCCAGAATATCTGCGAATGCATTCATGGTGGTGGTTCTCCTTATTCCTTTTGTCGAATTCCGTGGCTCAACCCCTTGGCGGTTGCTACCCATATGTCGTTGCCCTCAAAGTCGATTCCAAGTACATAATTGTGCGCCGGCGCGGTGGCTACCGGAACAGACGTTACCTTGCCTTGCGCGTCGCGCACTGTCATCTCCGGCTTGCCATCCTTGAGCGAGGGCCGATACACAGCCCAGTCCGCTCCATCGTAGTAAGCCAGACCCTTGTCGGTGCAGAACCAGGCGTGCGTGCCGTCTACGCCCTTGATTGAGTTGATAAAGTTCGAGGGAAGTCCGCTGTCTTTCGTCAAAAAGTTGTGCCAGTAGCGTCCATCGTACCGGCTGGCCCCAAAGTATGTGGCGGCCCAAAGAATATTGTCTACATAACTGACGGATGTGACAATCTCGTGGATCAGTCCCTGATCCTTGAACAGCACCATCTCGGTTTCGCCGTCCGGATCGTCGTACTTGTCCCAGCGGCCCGTCTTCTGATCGTATTCGAGCACCCCGCTGCCCCACACCGCGTAGTAGACCTTGGCCGGCGTCGCCGACACTCCATAAACCCAGATCTCGTTCATGGGCGTGTTGCGCTCGTTGTAGAGCGTCCACTGGCCGGTGCGCAGGTTCAGCTTGCAGCCGCCGGCCGCCGTGGCCACCCACACATCTTCGCCCTCCACGCTCACGCCATACACCACGTCGTTGCTCAGCCCGGAGTTCAACTGCGTGAAGCTGTCGATGCGCCCGCCGGAGATGCGGCTCAACCCCGCCATCGTTCCAGCCCACACGTCCCCGGTCTTTTTGTCCAGCGCCAGCGAGAGCACCGCGCGATGGGCCAGGCCGTCTTTCGTGGTGTAGGTCTTCCACGCGTGATTCTCGTAGACCGCGAGGCCATCCTCGGTCCCTGCCCATACACGGTCCCCATCCACCAGCACGCTGAAGACGTGATTGTTCGGCAACCCGTTGGCCGTAGTGAAATTCTCGAACCGGTATTTTGGCAGCACCTGCGCCACCTGCGGTGGGGCAGCCGCCGCTGACGCGGCAGATGCGACCGCGCCAACCGACAACATCCCGGCCGCCAGCAGCATCGTCATCTTCGGTGACTTCTTCATCGCGTCCTCAAATACTCAATCAGGTCGTTGAGTTCGTCTTTGGTCAGGTCGTTGGTCCGGCCATGCTTGTCTTCCGGGTTAAAGACAGTCCAAATCTCTTCCAGGGTGCGCGCCGAGCCGTCGTGCAAGTAGGGTGCCGTCTGCGCAATCTCAGTCAGCGGCGGCGACTTCAACAGAGCGCCGTTGTCCGTCGCCTTCTTCGTTCCCACGTCAAACAATTTCTGATTGGTTCCCTTGGGCCCGCTGTGGCAATATGAGCAGCGGTTCGACTCCGGAATCGGCTTGCCGAACTTGTCCACCGCCCGCTCGAAGATCGCCTTGCCCCGCTCCTGCGCCGGCGTCAACTCGTATCCAGGCAGCTTCCAGCGGTTAAGCCGCGTAGGCATATCGCGGACGTAGATGGTCAAATCGGTCAGCGTCAGGTTGTCCCACTGCTCCGAGCGCCAGAAGTACTTTTCTGTCCGCGGCCCGCACTCGGTGGGAAGGTTGGGATTGCCGCCGTTCCACTTGTAGGGCTCCGTGTCCTTCACGCCCTCCAGCATCTTGTTGTCCACAATGTCGCGCCCGAATCCATCCGGCTCCAGGTCCCAGGTCAGCCCGTCGAAGGTCGAATCGATGTGGCAACTGGCGCAGCCAATCTGCCCCTGAAACGACTGGCGCGCCGAATAAAAATATTGCTCCCCGTGCCGGATCGCGGAGACCTTCGTCGGCCCGTCCAGCTTGATCGTCACCGTCACCCGGTTGGTCCGCGTGTCGATCACGCTCAGCGTATCGTCCAGCCGGTTAGCAACAAACAGCCTGCGCCCATCGCGCGTAAGCGCCAGCCCGCGCGGATTCATGCCCACCGCGATGCGCGCCGCCACATAATGCGCGCTTGCCGAAAGATCCTGCACGAAAGACGCCGGGTGCGCACGAAGGTAAGCCAGCAGGCGCGGCACGTCGATCACCGTGACCAGTTCCGATCCGCCGCTGGTCACATAGATGCGGGACTTGTCCGGCGCAATCGCCACGCCGAAGGGTTGCGATGCGTAGCGCTCCAGCTCATCGATCGGCACTTCAACCGTCTTGCCCACATCCGCGCCAAACACCGTGAGCGTATCCTCGAAGGCTCCGCCGTGTTCGAGATGCGCCAGCGGCACAAGGTTCTTGGGGTGGTATTGGGCCACCGCGCCCAACCGGCCATCGGCTGAAAACGCGGTGTGAAACACGCCCGCAATCCCATGCAGCGGAATCCGCTCGGTGACCACCGCGCGCCGCGCATCGATCACCGTGATCTCCGACTCCGGGGCCGTCCGGTGCGGCGACAGATTGGGGTACACATGCGTCGCGTAGATCTTCGCGCCATCCGGCGACATTGTCAGGTAGCTCGCGCCGCGCCCGGCCAACAGACGCTTCTCCTCCGCGCCGGTAGCGGCATCGAGCACGGCCACGTCGCTAGAGATCCGATTGGCCACAAACAGCCGCTTGCCTTCGCGATCCTCCACCACGCTCGATGGCTCCGCACCCACCTTCCACGTGGCCACCACCGCCAGCGCCTTGGTGTCAATGACCGAAAGCGTATCGTCCCAGGTGTTGGCCACAAACAGCCGCGAGCCATCCGGCGAAAGCGAAAACCCGCGCGGCACGCGGCCCACTGGAATCTTCCCGATCACCGCATAGCTAGCCGCATCCAGCACCCTGATCTCCTCGCTGCCCTGGCAGAGCACATAAAGCAGCGAGCCGTCCAGCGAAGGCAGAACCTCCAGCGGCGATGCATAAGGCACACTCTCAACCGACCGCCGCTCCTGGCCGCCAAGAACGGCCCGCCCATTCCACTGTGCGGGAGCAAGCGACGCCCCGCCCAGGAGCGAGAGTGCCGTGACCAACGCGGAAACAAACCCGCACCGACGAAAGATGCTGTGCGACCCGTCCTTCCTGTCCGCCGCGGCGGAGAAAGGGTGGGAGAGCACAGTCCCATCTGCGACATCGGGTTGTGTGTCCCGCCTCCTCACTTGGGCTCCTCCACCGTCAATACGCGGTCCACGGTCAGCTTCTCCAGCGTCTGCTCGCGCCCGCTTGGCCAATGCACCAGCAGCTTGTCGATCACGGGCGCCGCACCCAAGCCGAAGTGCATCCGCCCATCGTTCTGCGACAGGTAGCCCGATCCCGCCACGCGCTCCGCGGTCCAGCGCTTGCCCGCTGCATCCACCTCGACCTTCGCGCCAAATCCGTCGCGATTGCTCTTCGTCCCTTTCAGCTTCACCTCAATCCAGTGGCCGGTGTTCGTCGAAACGTTGTGCAGCAGCGTACCCCTGGCGCCCAGATTCACTTCAAACGCATCCACCTTGCCGTCGTTCATGTAGTCCGCAAAGCAAGCCCCGCGCGCCGTCGTGCGCTGGCTTAAGACCGGCCCGGCCTGGCGCGAAACGTCTGCAAACTTTCCGCCGCCCAGCCCCTTGAACAGCGTGTGCTCCTGCGGAATCAGATGAATGAGCCCGCCATGAAAGATGAGAATGTCGAGAAACCCGTCATTGTCGAAGTCGTAGACGCCCGTGCCCCAGCTCACGTATTGCGCGTTGGTCTGCGATACGCCGTTGGACGCGCCCATATCCTCGAATCCCTGCTTGCCGACGTTGCGCAGATAGCGGTTGTAGTGCCCGTCCGTCACCCACAAATCTAAAACGCCGCGGCCCTCGAAGTCGGCAAACACCGGCCCCATCGACGAGGTCGATTCTCCGTTCTGCCCGAAAGCCGTGCCCGTGTCGTTGGCAATCTCTTCAAAGGTTCCGTCGTGCTTGTTGTGAAACAAGAAATTTTCGGTCCGGTCGTTGGCCACGTAGATGTCGTCCCAGCCGTCGCCGTCGAAGTCCGCCGCCGTCACGCCCATGGTGCGTCCAACATACGCGGCGATGCCCGATTTCTCGCTCACGTCGGTAAACGTTCCGTCGCAGTTGTTGTGGAACAGCTTGTTGGTCTCGCCCTCGTAGTCCAGCGGCCCCGGATAGTTGTCTGCCGCATAGTAGGCGCGATACTTCGGATCGAACTTCACGTAGCGGCCCACCAGCAGGTCCACGCAGCCGTCTTTGTCGTAGTCCAGCCAGGTGGAGCTGATCGCCCACCCGTTGACCTTGATGCCGGCCTTTTCCGTCACATCGGTGAAGTGGCCGTTGCCGTCGTTGTGGTAGAGAATCACCTTGCCGTAGCCGGTGACGAGCAGGTCTTCGTTGCCGTCGTTGTCGTAGTCCGCCACCACCACCGCGTCGGAGTACATATCCGGATTCAAGCCGGCCTTGTCTGTCACATCGGTAAAGTGGCCGTTTCCTTCGTTGCGATAGAGATGATTGTGCGGAGGCGTGGCCGGCTTTTCCTTGAGCGGATAGGGATGCATCGAGTCATCCAGCGGCCGTCCATTCACCACGTAGAGCGAAGGAAATCCGGAGTTGTCGTAGTCGAACCACACGCACCCCGCGCCCGTTCCTTCCAGCAGAGAACCAAGCTGCCGCGACCCGAAGCTGTGTGTGAATTCGATGCCCGCTTTGTCGCTCGCATCTTCGAATTGAATCGAAGATTGGGGTACAGCCGTCGACGCAGCAGCCGCGGCTACGGGCGCAGCCTGGGCACCCGGCGCGCCGGGCACGCTCTGCGCTGCCGCCATGGACGCGACGCTCAAAAAGAAGATAAAGCCCAACCTCATCTCACTTGCCTCCCGCCGCACTGCTCTCGCCGCCGGTCTTCGCCGCACCGGTCAAGTCCACTGGCGTGGTGGTGCGCAGCAGCACCGCCGGCACATGATTTTCGCTCGACCGCTCCGGCCCCGTGTGGCAGCCGACGCAGTAGCGCTGCTCGCCGGCGCGAATCCAGAACCATCCCTGCTCCGCGCGCACCACCTTGCCCTTTTCGTCGAGCAGCGCAAAGCGAATTGGCTTGTCCCCCGGCACCTGCACGAAGAACGATCCGTCCGCTTCCACCGGCGAGGCGCCGGTCACCACCGCGCGGCCTTCGGCGTCCATCGTTTCCAGGCGCACCGCGGCCGGCACAGCCTTCAAGTCGCCCTCGCGCGACAACCGCGCATCGAGCGCCAGCAGGTTCGCATAGCTCCACGGATGCAGAGCGGAGGGATGCCGCTTGGGCCTCGGGCGCGGCGCCGCCACCACCGGTTCCACCAGGTCCTCGCCGCTCACCGCCAGCACCGTCTGCATCGCCGCCGCTCCCGGCTTCCAATCGCGCAGCGCGTAATGTGCGCCGGGCGCGGGCCGGGTGCTCACCAGCCAATCCCCCTCCGCCGTCTCCGCAATCGATCCCGCGTACTCGGCATGCGGCGCTGCAATCGCAGCTTCGTGCGCCAGCGGCGAAGTGAAGCGCGCCAGCGCGCCGCCGTGCGTGAAGACCACATCGCCCGACGCCAACTGCTTGCCGCCCCAGCGCGCCCGTCCGTGATCGCAGCGGTACGACTCCACGCCCGAGCCGTCGGAATAAACCAGATAGAGTTCCGGCGTCGATCCTGTGCCGAGGGGAAATCCAGACTCGAAAAGAATGCGCCCATCGAGCAATACATCCGCGGGAATCGCGCTGCCCGGCAGATAGCTCAGCGGCAGCACTGTCGCACCGGCCTCTGCATCAATCGGCGCCATTGCGTACGCCGCATCTTTCCCTGCCGTCTGCAACTGAAACCCGTGCGCTGTGCGCCGCGCATACAGCAGCCGCCCGGCAGGAAGATAAAGCGGCCGAATCGCATCGCCCTCGCCAGCAACAATCTTGCGCACGGCTCGATCCTTCAGCGTCATCTCCCAAATTTGCCAGGGATCGCCCGCAGCCTGCTTGCCCGCAAACAACACGCGCTCGCCATCGAAAGAAACGTTCGCGTCCGCGGCGGCCCAGAAGCCCGCCACCAGCGGCTCGGCCTTGCCCGCGTGAATCAATAGTAGTTGTGCGCCTTTGGGAAATCGCTCCCCGCCCTGGAGGGCAGCCAGCGGCGCGTATACGGGCGCGGCGGTGACAAGGATGTCTGCAGCCCTAGCGCCTTCGGCCGCGTCCTTGTTCGCGGCTGCATCGGGCCCAAACCCGCAAACTGGAACCAGCAGCACGATCCCCGCGGCAGCCGCCGCCAGGCGCAGGGGAAGCCTCATCCCACGGCCTCCATGGGCAATGCGCCGTCTCCTTCGCGCCGCTCCAGCTCCCGTCCGCGCAACTCCAGCCAAGGCTCCAGGTCGTACATCATCGCGTCGAAACCGGCGAAGTCCAGCGACTGCTCGCCATCGCTCCACGCCTTTTCAGGATTGGGATGCACCTCGACCAGCAGCCCGTCCGCGCCCGAGGCAACCGCAATGCGCGCCAGCACCGGCACCAGTTCGCGATGCCCTGCCGCGTGGCTGGGATCGGCAATCACCGGCAGATGCGAAATCTGCTTGAGCAGCGCAATGGCCGACACATCGAAGGTGTTGCGCGTCGCCGTCTCAAACGTGCGAATGCCGCGCTCGCACAGGATTACGTTGGGATTCCCGTTGTTCAGAATCAGTTGCGCCGAGCGCAGCCAATCGGCGATCGTAGCCGCCATGCCGCGTTTCAGCAGGATGGGCCGTCCACTCCGCGCCGCGGCCTCAAGCAGCGAGTAGTTCTCCATGTTCCGTGTGCCGATCTGGAGAATGTCAGCATACTCGGCCACCATCGGCACGTCGTCCTCGCTCATCACTTCGGTCACAATGGCCAGGCCGCTCTCTTCGCGCGCCCGCGCCAGCATCTTCAGGCCCTCGAGGCCATGACCTTGAAATGCATAAGGAGAGCTGCGCGGCTTGAAGGCTCCGCCGCGAAGAATGCGGGCCCCTGCCCGCCGCACATGGTTGGCCGTGGCCATCAGCTGGAACTCGGTCTCTACCGAGCAGGGCCCCGCCATGGTGATGAATTCATTACCGCCGACGTGAAAATCAAGCACCCGCACGATGGTCTGCTCGCGCGCCGCGCCCTTCAAAACGCCGGGGGAATCGATAAATCGTTCGTGCCAGGTCTCGCGCACCTTGCGCGCTCCGTTTCTGGGGAAGCGGAAGCACCAGAGTACCGCTCTTGCCTGCCCAGCGCCTCAACCCAAAGATGGAGGCATGCCCTTCAAACCGCACATGTTCCTTCGGTTGCAACGTCACGATGAACATTGGCCTGTGTGCTATGAACATTGGTCTGTGACGGGCGCACTTGACTCGGACTGGACCTATGGGAGAAATGCCGGACACCAGAGCCTGCCCTGAGCTTGCCGAATGCCTGCCCTGAGCCTGTCGAAGGGGGGTCTCGCTTCTAAGGCCTGGGAGACCTGCAAGCTGGTTCTGTAGTCGGTTCGGTTCTTCCCCCTCAAGAGATGCTGGGGCTCTTGCGGCGGCCCAGCACGAAGGCCTTGCGGCGATCCTTGGAGGCGTGGTCGATCTGCTTCCAGAAGCCGACAAAGTAATCGATGGCCGAGATGATCGAGACCAGCACGGTGAAGTAGATGGCGCCCACGGCGATCCAATTCACGGGAATGACGACGAAGCCGAACTGCCATTGATCCCACCGGTGGGCCAGGATGGCGGCGACCACGGCGACGATCTGGGTGACGGTTTTGAGCTTGCCCAGGTCGCTGGCCTGGATGGTGAAGCCCTCGGACGAGGCGATGGAGCGCAGCCCGGAGATGAGGAACTCACGGCCGATGATCACCACCACGATCCACACCTTGACTACTTGCGGGTTGTAGGCCACCAGGGCGATTAGCGCGCCGGTCACCATGATCTTGTCTGCGATGGGGTCGAGCAGCATGCCCATGGTGGTAATCTGCGCCCTCTTGCGGGCCAGGTAGCCGTCCAGGCCGTCGGTGATGGAGGCCAGCACGAACAGGAGCGCGGCCAGCAGTTCCTGCGCGCCGCCCGGACCGCGCCAGGGAAAGTGCGTGGACAGGATCCACAGCAGCAGCGGGATCATGACAATCCGGCTCATCGTGATGGAGTTGGGCAGATTCATGCTGTTTGGGCGCGGCCGGGCAAGCGCGCCCCGGTTTAGCTCCATTATCGCATTGGAGCACAGGAATGCCCGAGGAACTGAAACTCATCCTGAAGAACCCTTCCCTGAAGCAACGGCCGATCGGGCCGAACCGGAACAGAACGGCGGATCGGGCCAGAGTGATCCGCGCGACAGGGCCACGCGGCAATTCAGTGCGGCTGGCCGGTACAGGACATCTGGCAGATGGCGTGGGCCACGTAACCGGCAGCCGTGGCGAAGGCCCGACCCTGCTGGTCCATGCGGCCGGTCTCCGCATCCACGCCCTCGGTGACGATGCCGCCGTCCCATCCGCTGGCGCGGAGCACCTTCAGCGCCTGCTCGCGGCCCGCCGAAAGGGATAAGTGGTCGGCGATGCTCCAGGAGGTGGTGAAGAGCAGGCGATAACTCCCTGGTAACCCGTATGGCTTGTCAAAGTAAGAGTATTTGTAACTCGGGGAATGCATCCACTTATAAGTTCGGATAAATGCCGGATCATCCTGGGGGACAAATCCAAGCGCGGGGAGTTTCATCAGCGATCCGGGAGGAATCTCGGTAAATACAAAGCTTTTGCCGTCGGTGGCCGAGGCGAAGATGGACCCCTCGGCGCCGGGAGCGCCGCTGGAGAGGCAGCGGGCCAGGACCGCGGCGTGCAGCGAAGTTGCGCGCGCGCTCAGGTCCTGGGCCGCCGCCGGCTCATTCAGCCGGTTGAAGAGCGCGGCAAGATCGAGCAGGGCACGCCAACCAAGCACATTGTCGTAGGTGATGAAGGGCAGCGGCTGGAATTCGTCCTGCGAGTCCTGCAGCGAGGAATAGAGGCCGGTCTCCGCGTCGTAGCGGGATAAGAGACGGTCGCGGAGAGTTATGATTGCTTCGCGATGCGCGCGCAGGAAGTTATCGTCGCCAGTTTGCTTCACATAACTGGCCAGAGCCAGAATGGGAGCGACCGCCTCATCCAACTGAAAGCCGTCTTCCAGCACAATGCCGTCGATGAAGCGGCTGTGCGTTCCGGCATTGCGCAACTGCGCGGTGAGGGCGTATTCGAGCGCCTCGCGGGCCATCGGCTTGTCGATGTCGAGCAGGGCCGGGAAGCTCCACAGCATGGCGTCGCGATCCCAGTAGGCGGCCGAAACGTAATAGCGCGGACTGCGCGAGGTAACTCCGACCAGTTGTTCGGTGTCGATGGTCCTGCCCCAGGCATAGAGCTCGGTGAAGAGGAAGTTGCGGTTCATCAGCAGATCGAGGTCCGGCTGGCCGGTGGAGCGGGTGCGGGCTTTGGCCCAGGCCGCCGCCTGCTCCAGCATTCCGTCGGCGCCGATGCGCTCCAGCAGTTCCTTCAGCGCCCTGCCGGCATGCGCGGCCGAGAATTCTTCCACGCCCACCCCCAGAATGAACAGGGCCTCGGCGGTCTCGCCGGGGGCCAGAGTCACCTGGCGCTTTGCATCCACTGCGGGGGTAGCGGTGAGCGGCGGCGCTGTGACCTCGGCCTGTGAGCCAGGGTGAATTACCGACCAGGCAAATTCGGTGTCCTGGGTGATGAAGCTGAAGGCCTCGCCGGGGGCAACCCACGGCGCTTCGCCAACGGTCCGCTCCCCGCGGAGCTGGACCGGCACATAGGTCACGCGGCTCAACATGCCGAATGACGCCCTGAGGCCCATGGTCACCGGCGCCGGTGCAGCGCGCCGGTTGGTCAGCGTAAGGCGCAGAAAGGCAGCCCGCGAGCCCGGCGGCGCGCACCAGGTCAGCGTGGCGTCCAGGCCGTCGACGGTCAGATGGGCGGTGGGAATCCAGTACTCGATCAGCTCCCAGGACGGGTTGCGAAAGGCCAGTGGCTTGTCGCCGGCCATGAAGTAGGGCTGAAGAACCGGGCCGGCGCCCTGGCCGGTCACCTGGAGCAGGCCGCGGTGACGCATGGAGATCACGTTGAAGCTCTGCAGCGAGCCATCGGCGGCGGCGATGTCGGGCAGGGAGATCCACTCGTTGCCGGTGGGGAGAACGTCGCCGGCCTGGAGCGCAACGGGGACGCGGCGGGCGGCGCCGGCAGCGGACAACAGGGGGGCGCACAGGAGAAGCAAAAGCCCCAAAGCTAAAGAGCGAAAGTGCTTCATTTTGATCAGCAAGGACGATATTTTCACGGGTACACTTCCCTCACTCTGTGTGCGGAATGGGCCCACACGCTGACCAGCATACACCGCGCCTGGGAGAGCGTGGCGGGGGTGCAAAAACAACCCAGTTGACAATGGAATCTTGGCGGTGGTAACAATAAACCGTTGCGCAAACGATTGTGCAACCTGCGCTAACCAGAAACCAAGCTTCCCGAAAAGCTGAAGAGCCAAACGCAACACGGTAACCGAAATCCTCAGGAGCCCAGCATGCAAGTGATTGATTTGAAAACCAATTTGAGCCAGATTGGGAAGGGGAAAATGACCCTTTCCGTGAGAGTCGCCGGGTGGATGGCTGCGCTGTTTCTGCTTGCCTTCCTGGCCGTCCCCGCGCACGCGCAGTACAGCGCCAGCTTGCAGGGCAATGTGGCCGATACCCAGGGCGCGCTGATTCCCGGCGCCGCCCTTATCCTGACCGACAAGGAAACCAACCGCAAGCTCGAGACCACCAGCAACAGCGCCGGCGACTACGCCTTCAACGCGCTGGCGCCCAGCGTCTACAAGCTTGAAGTCTCGCGAGACGGCTTCAAGTCGAAGGTGCTTGACGAGGTGAAGATCCTCGGCGAGCAATCCAACGCACTCAACGTGACACTGGACGTTGGCGGCACGGCCGAAACGGTTACGGTCAATGCCTCGATAGGGGCTGCGATGGACACCGAAACGGGGAACGTGAGCGGCACCATCGACCAGAACGATTTCGCCAAGATGCCGGACTTCGGCCGCGATCCGTTGCAACTGGCGCAGCTTGCCCCCGGCATGTTTGGGGACAGTTCGCAGAACGGCGGCGGCGGCACCGCCAGCCTCCCTGGCAACCAGGGCGACGGTTCAGCCGGCGCTTCGACCGGGCCGTACATGACAGAGAACAAGCCGCAGGTTTTCGGCAACGGCGGACGCAACGACACCAACGGGATCATGATCGACGGCGTGCAATCGACCAGCGTCACCTGGGGATCGGCAGCGGTGGTAACGCCGAACCCGGACACGATCAAGGAGATGAAGGTCGTCACCAACCCCTACGACGCCGAGTACGGGCGCTTCAGCGGCGCGCAGATTCAGATCATCTCGCAGAACGGCACCAACCAGTACCACGGCACCGCACTGTACAAGCTGGACCGCCCAGGGCTGAACGCAACTCAACGCTGGAGTCCGAACGGCTCCAATCCCGCGGCCCACCAGCGCGATACCGCTCTATACAACGAATACGGCGGGACGGTGGGCGGACCCATCCTCCACAACCGACTTTTTGCGTTTTTCGGATACGACACCATTCGCAACCACGGAACAAACAACGGCTCCGGCTGGTATGACACAGCAAGCCTGGATGGAGAGTCCACATCCGGCTCCATCGCCAACAAATTCCTGACCGTGAAAGGCGTAAGCGTAGCCTACAAGGCGATTCTTGAGGGGGCTGCGGATGGGCACGACTGCACCTCGGCGGGTCTGGTTCAGGGCGTGAATTGCAACTGGATTCAAGGGGCGGGTCTTGACCTGGGCAAGCCGCTCACCATCGGCGCTGGTCTGCAAGATCCTTCTTACACTGCCCCCTTCGTCAATGATGCCAACGAGAAAGTCTTCACTCCCGGCCTGGGCGGCGACGGCACAGGAAACGTATCAAACCTGGACGGCAATGCCGACATGTTCTTTGTGGAAACTACGGGCCCGAACAACAACATCAATACGCAGTACAACGGCCGCCTGGACTTCCAGTTGACTCCCAACGATCTGATTGCCGGGGATATCTACTATGTTCCGGTGAACAACGTCAGCTACTCGGACCGTCCGCAGAACATCTTCTACCACAACGCGACGAACTACTCGACGGGCCTGCTCTACAATCACACCTTCTCCAGCTCCATGCTCAATGAGGCGCGCGCCGACATGGCCGGCTGGAAGTGGAACGAGCTGAAGGATAACCCGCAGGCGCCGCTGGGCCTGCCCTTCGCCAACATCTATCAGCAAAACGGCAGCAATTCCTTCTCCTCGGTCAACCCGGCGGGGTTCGGTCCCAGCATCGGCAGCATCTTCGACCAGTGGACACTGAACTTCAAGGACGTGGTCACCAAGGTCTACAAGAGCCACAACCTGAAGTTCGGCGGGCAGTATACGCGGCTGGCGTATCTTGACTCGGCCACCTGGGCGGCCAGCGCCAACTACTACTTCAACAACTACTGGGATTTCCTGAACGATGCTCCGCAGACGGAGTCGATCAGCGGCGCCGATCCGCTGACCGGCGTGCCGACCGACTCGCGCAAGGACGACCGGCAGTACATTCCGTCGTTCTTCGCGCAGGACGACTGGAAGCTCAAGCCGAATCTCACCGTCAATCTGGGTCTGCGCTGGGAGTACTACGCCGGCATGACCGAGAAGAGCGGCAACAACCCGCGGCTCAATCTTGGCAGCGGCGCCAACATGTTCACGGACCTTGCCATCGTTCTGAAGCAGCCGCAAGCGGATGCGCAGAAGGGCAACTTCGGGCCGCAAATCGGCTTTGCCTGGAGCCCGGTGCGCGATGGCGGCAAACTGGTTGTGCGCGGCGGCTTCGGCGTCGGCTTCAACGGCCTGGAAGAAGCCATCACCACCAACACCCGCTTCGATCCGCCGTTTGCCACCAACAGCAATACGCTGACCGGAGAGAACATTCTCTATGGCACCGCGTCCAACATCTATCAGTATGGCGGGCTTCCCGGAAACCCGGCGCTGATCTCGCAATTCAACTCCGCCAACCTGCCCGTCAACGGCAACATCAGCATCACCGGCGTCGACAACAAGCTGCCCACCAGCTATGCCCTCCGCTACTCGCTGGAAGCCCAGTACGACGTGGGCCACGACTGGGTGGCGACGCTGGGATACTCGGGCAGCTCGGGCCGTCACCTGCCCTTGCAGTACAACCTCTACGACAAGTACGCCGCTCAGATCCTCGCCGGCCAGATGACCTTCAACCCGATTGTCACTGGAATTGACTGGTACGAAGATACGGGCACATCGAACTTCAACTCCATGCTGGCGGAATTGCGCCACCAGTTTGCGCACACGTTTGAGGCCGATGTGCAGTACCGCTGGGCGCACTCGCTGGACGATGGCTCCGGCCCCTATTCAACGTCGGACTATGAGTACCTGCCGGGATACAACAGGGGGTCCTCGGACTTCGACTCGCGCAACATGATCAAGATGTTTGCGCTTTGGTCGCCGACGATCTTCCACGGCAACACCTGGGCGGAGAAGGTGGTAGGCGGCTGGACGCTTAGCCCCATCTTCAACTATCACTCCGGCTTCCCCTGGGAACCGGTCTATGGCGGTCTGGGCTGCAACGCCTTCTTCAATGGGAGCTGCGGCAATGGAGGAACCGGCAATCTGCGGCCAGCTTCTTACCTGGGCGGCGGGGGCGTGAGCCAGAAAACCAACGATTTCAAGTCTGTCTCAGGGCAGCCAGGCCCGAACTTCTCCAAGGGCGGCGCGGCGTACTTTACCAAGCCGGCCGAGATTGACGCCGGTGGATGGAACGGTCAGGTGGCGCCCACGCCGGGACCACTGCCTGGTACGCCGGGTATCGGCCGCAACGCGTTCATCGGACCGCGGTACTCGGATCTGGACATGGCGCTGACCAAATCCTTCGGACTTCCAACGATGAAGGTTCTGGGCGAAGGCGCGAGGGTTGAGATCCGCGCCAATGCCTTCAACCTTTTCAACAAGCTGAACCTTTCCGGCGTCGACAATAACGTCACCGACTCGGGCTTCGGCCGCGCCAACAGCGCGCTCGGCTCACGCACCATCGAAGGCGAGTTCCACTTCAAGTTCTAGCCTTCGATCAACCCACCTGCGCCCAGGCTTTTCGCTTGGGCGCAGGGTTTAATCGTCTTGTCTCCTTTTGCAGCCGGCGATGGCCAGCACGATCGGCCTATCGCCGGTGTTTTTCTTTTATGATGGATTCGCTCCCCTCGGAGCAGAAGAGTTCTCTTTCGACCCTCATGGCAGCATTCCGGAAAACTCGCTTCAGCCTGCCGGACGCCAGGCTCATCCTTGGAGTCATCACGGCAATTGTTTTGATTGGCGGCTCTTCTGCAATGGCCCGGCCGCAGCCGGCTCCCCCGGCAGCCCGGCCGGCGCCCGCAAACACAAAGCCTTCCGCCCAGTTTCAATCGCTCTCCAAGCGCGCCATGGAGGCGTTGGACGCAGACAAGCTGCAAGAGGCGATTCCGCTGTTTCGCAAGGCTCTGACCCTGAACCCAGGCTGGGTTGAGGGCTGGTGGGCGCTGGGCACCGCCTACTACGATCAGGAAAGTTACGCGGAAGCCGAGCTGGCCTTTCAGCACGTCGTGGCTATCGATCCCAAGCATGGCACCGCGCATGCTTTGCTTGGACTGTGCGAGTTCGAACTCGGCGACGACCAGGCAGCACTGCGCGACATCGAAGCCAGCAAGGACCTGGGAACCAACATAGATCCGCAATTGCGCGACGTGGTGTTCTATCACGAGGGCGTATTGCTGCAACGCGCGGGCCGGTTCGTAGCCGCCGAGAAGCCTTTCGCCTCGCTGTGCCTGGACAATGGGGGAGGCGGCGAAGTGACGCGCGGCCTTGGCATGGCGGCCCTGCGCATGCGCGACAGGCAGTTTCCCGCGCCCGGCAGCGAGACCGCAACGGTTGCGGAGCAGGTGGGCCGCGCGGCCTGCTCCGCCGCGCAAAAAGACATCGACTCTGCCCGCCGACAGTTGACGCTTGTCGCCGACGCTTATCCGCACTTTCCCTACCTGCACTACGCATTCGGCAGAGTGCTGCTCGACGCGCGCGATATTCCCGGAGCGGTTGCCGAGTTCAAGCGCGAGATCGACGAAGGACACGACCGCGTGCTGCCGATGCTGCAAATTGCGGCCGCCGATTACAAGGTAGACCCAGCCGCGGGATTGCCCTACGCCGAGCAGGCCGTTGCTCTGGCGCCGCAGTTGCCCTTCGCACACTATCTGCTGGGACTGCTGCTGGCGAATACAGGCGCCGAGGACAAAGCAATTCCCGAACTTGAGACCGCGCGCAGGGCGTTCCCGCAAGACACGAAAGTCTACTGGTCCCTCGCGACCGCCTACGCGCGCGTGGGCCGAGCGCAGGACGCAGCCAGAGCGCGCGCCGAGGTTGCCCGTCTTTCTCGCAAATCGGCGCAGCAAGAGGGGGGTGACGTTGCTGGCGCAAACGCCGGCGAATCTCCGGACGCGCCCATCAAAATGACGGACACAGCAGAGCAAGGCCCGAAGAACTGAGACACCCAGACGGGTATGAGCAAAATCGTCCCATAGAACAGGTACGACAGGAATTCCCGTGCAATTGATTCCACACGAAAGCCGGATTCGCACCGTGTTCACGCCGGCATGGGGGCGCATGATCCTGATGGCGCTTCTGACCGCGGCTGCAAACGGCCAGAGCGCTTCGGCCCCGGCGCCGCAGAACGCAACGAATGCAGGCCTCATCCGCTTTGAAGAGATCGCCGCCAAGTCCGGCCTCAATTACGTTACTGCGACGGACAGCACGAAAAACAAGAATCAGCCGCAGACGATGGTGGCCGGCGTGGCGCTGCTGGACTACGACGGGGATGGCTATCTGGATGTCTACCTGGTGGGCGGCGCATCGATTCCCTCCCTCATCAAGGACTCGCCTGTCTACTGGAATCGTCTCTTTCACAACAATCGCGACGGCACGTTTACCGACGTTACGGAAAAGGCCGGGCTCGCGGGAGCGGGCTACGGCAGCGGCGTGGCCGTGGGCGACTACGACAATGACGGCTGGCCGGATATTTTCCTGGCCAACGTCACCGGCAATCAGCTCTTCCACAACAACGGCGATGGCACCTTCACCGACGTGACGGCCAAGGCGGGATTATCGGGAGCCAAACTGAACGGGAAGAAGATGTGGTCGGTTGGCGCCGGATGGTTCGACTACAACAATGATGGCTATCTTGACCTGTTTGTGGTGAACTACTGCGACTGGGAACCGAACAAGGACCCGGTGTGCATGCTGAAGGACGGCGTGCGCGGCTTCTGCCATCCCAATCTCTACAAGCCCCTGCACAACACGCTCTACCGCAACAACGGCGATGGAACCTTTACCGATGTCTCGGTGGAGACGGGGATCGCGCAACACGCCGGCAAAGGCATGGCCGTGACCTTTGCGGACTACGACGGCGACGGCTATCTGGATGCCTTCGTGACCAATGACACGACGCCGAATTTTCTCTTTCACAATCTGCACGGCAAGCGGTTCGAAGAGGTTGGAGCACAGGCCGGCGTGGCTTACTCGGCCGACGGAGGGGCGCTGTCGAGCATGGGCGCGGATTTTCGCGACATCAACAACGACGGGCGGCCGGACATTTGGTACACCGCTGTCGATCGCGAAGGATTTCCTCTGAACCTCGGCACCGGCAAGGGCGACTTTGTGGACATGACTGTGGCCAACGGCCTGGCAACAACGACCGATATGTCCGGCTGGGGCAACGGCATGGCCGACTTCGACAACGACGGGTGGAAGGATTTGTTCGTCGCGCGCGCCAACGTGATGGACAACATCGGCGAAGTCAATCTTGCCCGTCACTACCCGGAACCCAACACCATCTTCAGGAACCTGGGACAGGGCAAGTTTCGGGACGTGAGCGCCACAGCTGGGCCGGATTTCCAGAAGGAGGCGGCGCATCGCGGCGTGGCCTTTGGCGATCTCGACAACAACGGGCGCATCGACATGGTTGTGTCCGTTTT
>JARLGE010000104.1 GCA_031296215.1 Occallatibacter sp. | reverse complement strand
GCAGGTGCCGTCAGGCTGGCGTCGTCGGGAATGAAAATCTGGAACACGGTGCCGCCGGGCCTGCCTCCGAGCCCTGTCCGGCTGCGCAAATGCACCAGGCCGCGGTGCTTCGCCACGATCTCTTGGCTCACCCACAGCCCCAGACCGGTTCCGGTCGTTTCCTTGGTGGTGAAGAAGGCCTCGAAGGCGCGCTCGCGCACCTCCGGCTCCATCCCCGTTCCGGTATCGGCCACCGCAAAGCGAACTCCGCTCTGGGCTGGGTTCTTCCAGTTGCGCGAACGCCGTGCGCGAATCGCCAGCCGTCCCCCGGCGGAGCTCGCGTCCAGGGCGTTACCCACCAGGTTGGCGAACACCTGGCGCAGCTCCCCGGCAAAGCAGTAGAGGTCCAGCGCCGCGTCGTACTCCCGCTCTGCCTGAATGTTGAGGGCATTCAGGCGCCCGTTGTAGATGCTGAGCACGGAGTCAAGCAGTTCGCCCAGGTTGGCGCGGGTGGGCAAAGTCGATTGCCGATAGAAGCGCAGCGTCTGCTGGGTAATCTCGGCAATGCGCGTGGCCTCGTGCTGGGCCATGGCTACGTAATTCGCCGCTGTCACGTCAAGCTCGCAAAAATTATGCAACAGGAAAAGCAGATTGGTGATGGCCTCCAGGGGGTTGTTGATCTCGTGGGCGATTGAAGCGGCCAGGCGTCCCGTGGCTGCCAGCTTCTCGGTCCTGCGCAGGGCTTCTTCATTGCGCTTGCGGTCGCTCGCGTCCAGCACAATCACGCCCACCCAGCGCACCTGCTGCGGGTTGGTCCTGACCGGGTAGGCGCTGGCCAGCCAGGTCCAGGGCCGCCGGAGCGCCCCGCCCGGCCCGCTCAACTCCAGGTTCCCCACCGGCTCCTCCGCGGCAAAGACGCGCAGCACCGTGTTCTCCAGCTCCTGCGCCGCCGGCTGCGGCAGCAGCTCCGGCAGCGTCCGCCCTAGGGATCGGCCCAGGCCCACGCCGGTCATATCCGCAAACACCTGGTTCACGCGCACCAACCGGCAGCGGCGGTCAAAGAAGGCCAGGCCGATCGGCGCGTTGGCCAGCATCGAATCCAGCAGAGACAGCGTGTCGTTGAGCCCCGCGCGCTGCTCCGCGATCGAAGCCACCATGCGGTTGAATGCCTCGATCAGGTCGCCGATCTCGTTGTTCACCGCCACCGGCAAGGGAAAGCTGCCGCTCTGCTCGGGCGCATTCATTAGCGCCCGCGTGCCCCGGTGCAGAACCTTCAGTGGCCGGGAGATGGAGCGGCCCATCAGCAGCACCAACAGGGCCGAGGCCGGGATCCAGATGACGCCGAAGATGGCGGTGTCGCCGAGCAGGGAGTTAAGCTGCTCACGGGCCCAGCTCTTGTCGAATTCGACCCAGGCAAAGCCCCGCAGCTCGCCGCCCGTGCGAATGGCGTGAACGGCCTCCCAGCGATTCCCCGGCAGGATCAGGAATGCGGAGCCCTCGCGCCCCGCCTGCGGAATCGCAGCCAGCTCGGTGGCCTCCAACTGTGCCTCATCCGTATCCCCCTTGCTGACGAAGAGCGCATTCCCGGCCGGGTCGGTCACCTTGGCCAGCGCCACCGTAGGCCCCTCGCCCATCGTCTTTACCGACAGGCCCACCCAGCCCGGCCGCTCCTCAAGCAGGGCCTCTTGCGACTGCACTGCCAGCGATTCGGCCTCGAACTCCAACCGCCGCTGCGCGCGCTGCTCGGCTTCGCGGGCCTGCTGGCGAATCATCAACACCGCAAACAGCCCAATCGACAGCGCCTCCAGCAGCACCAGGCCAGCCAGCATCTGCCACCGAATTGTTCGCGGCCACCACCGCATCGTGAGAGCCCCCAGGCACAGCCCAACAAATGGTTCGGCCCGCCCTGCATTCAATTCCTGCCGGCTCACCCGCGCAACCGGCCCTTCCTATTTGCTTGATGCTCTCAACTTCGATGCCAGTGCCTGGGCAATCTGCCGCCCGTGAAAACGCCCGTTTTCAATAAATATTTCATTGGTGCGCGAGCCGGCCACGATCACCCCGGCCAGATAGATGCCGGCCACGTTGCTCTCCAGCGTCTTTGCGTCGCATACCGGCCGCCGGTCCTCGCCCTTGAACTGCACCCCCAGGCGCTCCAGGAAATCGAAGTCCGGATGGTAGCCGGTCATGGCGAAGACGAAATCGTTCTTCAGCGTCTTGGGCCCGATGGCGGTCTTCAGAAGAACCGCGTCCTGGGTAATCTCGACCACCTGGGAACTGAACCAGGCCTTGATCTCGCCGGCTTTGATGCGGTTCTCAATGTCCGGCTTGATCCAGTACTTCACATGGCGGTGCAGCTCGGGGTCGCGATGAACGAGGGTGACGCGCGCGCCCGAGCGCCACAACTCCAGGGCCGCGATCGCCGCCGAGTTCTTGCCACCGATCACCGCCACGTCCATCCCGAAATAGGGGTGGGGATCGTTGTAGTAGTGATGCACCTTGCTCAGGCTCTCGCCGGGGACGCGCAGGTAGTTGGGCAGGTCGTAGTAGCCGGTAGACAGCGCCAGCTTGCGCGCCTTGAACGCGCTCGGACGCCCAAAGCGGTCTTCCGCATGCACCGTGAATTCCCCATCGGCGCCCATCACACGCTCCACGCGGTGGTACTGCCGCACGTCCAGTTTGTAATAGGCCGTCACCAGACGGTAGTACTGCAGCGCCTCGTTCCGCGTGGGCTTGGGGTTGGGGCTGGGAAAGGGAATGTCGCCGATCTCCAGGAGTTCCGGCGTCGTGAAAAACGTCATGTGCGCCGGGTAGTGAAACAGCGAGTTGCACACGCAGCCCTTGTCCACCACCACCACACGCAAACCGGCCTTCTGCGCTTCGATCGCGCAAGCCAGCCCCGTAGGCCCCGCCCCCACCACCAGCAAATCGAAGACTTCGTCCGCCGCAGCCGCCACAGCCTGCGCTTCCCGATTCAAGTCGTTCATGGCTATAGCTTAGGCCATAGCGGAGATTCCGTGGGAGGCAACTGGCTTTGGGGATGGATTGACCCATAAATGGTAGAATGGTAGAATGAAATGGTAGAAAGGTAGATTCATGGGGATCAACATCAAGAACGTTGCAGTTGAAACGCGCATCCGTGAACTCGCAACGCTGCGAGGGGTGAACCTTGTGACCGCAGTCGACGAGGCGGTGGAGCAGGGGATTCAGCGAGAGAAGGAAAGCCAGCGCAGGAAAAAACTTATGGCGGACTGGCTCATGGAAATCGCCAAAGAGACCGGGCCAATGATGAATGATGGCAAGACTTCGAAGGAACTTATGGACGAGCTTTACGATCCGGAAACCGGCCTGCCCGTATGATCGTGGACACGTCGGCGATCATCGCAATTATCAAGAATGAGCCAGAGGCGCGGGCATTTGCTGAGGCAATTGAGGCCGCCAAAGTCGTGCGCATTTCAGCGGCATCTTACG
>JARLGE010000103.1 GCA_031296215.1 Occallatibacter sp. | reverse complement strand
TCCGCCTCATAATCGATGGGGATGGGAACCCAGGGGTGGGTCTTCATCCACTGGATCGAAGCCTCTAGCCGCGCCGGAAAGCTCGCGTCGATCGCCGCCACCGCGGCCTGCGCCTTAGGCAGAAGCTCGCGCAGATGCGCCATCTCCTCGGTCGCGGTCTCCGGCTGGTAGCTCAGCCGGTCGCCCGTCTGCATGGCCTCGGTCAGCACATCGGGCGGCTCGGAGATGGGAGTCGTCCGGTTCATCGCATCGTAGGCCCCGCGCAGCCGCGTCATGGTTCCCGCGAATCCATCGAGCTCTGCGCGCCGCGCCGTCAGCCCCGCCGCCCGCCGCACCTCCACCGTCACCTTCGCCGCCGTGCCCAGGCTCGGCGCCGGAATCACCGTGGTCAGCGTGTTGCCCTCAAAAATCCATCCTCCCTTGCCTGTCGGCCCGGCGCGCTTCACCGCAACGCCATTCACCGTGACGGCCAACGGAGGCCAATCCGCCGGCAGCCTCACCTCAAACCCGCGCGTCTTCAGCATCCCCGCGTAGCCGCCCTCCACCGGCCCAATCTCCACCTTCAGCGTGTCGCCGTTTTGCGTTGCCTTGATCGGCGTGCGCGCATACGCGCCGTGCTGGTAGTCGACCGAACGGCCCGAGTCCTCGTAGACCGAGTAGCTCGAACTCGCGCCTGGCGCCAGCGGCCACACGTTCACAATCAGCGGATCGACTGGTTTCTCGCCTGTGTAGCGCATCGGTGGCTGCATGGGCACAATCGCCCCGGCGCGCACATAAACCGGCGTCTGCTCGATCCCGAAGCTGCGCGCCGCCGTCGCCGGACCCGCCAGGTGCTTGCCCGTCGGCCACTCGATCCATTCGCCCTTGGGCAGCCACACGCTCTCCGTCGCCAGCCCGCTGCTCTTGTCCACCGGCGCGGTCACCGGGCTGACGAGCATCTGATCGCCGAAGACATACTCGCCCTTGCTCTCGTAGGCCTCCGCATCTTCGGGGGAGTCGTAGTAGAGCGGCCGGAAGAACGCAACGCCGGTGTCGTACGTCCGCCGCGCCTCGGTATAGAGATACGGCTCCAGCGCATAGCGCAGTTGGAACGTTGCGCGCAGGATCGAGGAATACGGCTCCGGATAAGCCCAGATGCGCCGCTCGGTTTCAGGATTCTTGGTGGTGTGCGTGCGCAGGATGGGGCTGAAGGCGCCGAACTGCACCCAGCGCGTGTAGAGCTCCGGCTCCACGGGGCCCGGCATGTGCCCGCCGATGTCGTGGCTCCAGTAGGCGTAGCCCACGTTGGCTGCCGTGGCCGTGAACCACGGTTGAAACTGGAGCGACTCCCACACCGAAACCGAGTCGCCCGAGAATCCGATCTGGTAGCGATGGTTGCCCAACCCGCCCCAGCGATGGAACAAGAGCGGCCGCTTGCCCTCGCGCTGCTGGTCGGTAAAGTGAACGTAGTTCAGCCACCAGGTGGGCATCACTCCCGGCATCTCTGTCTTCTGCTCCTGCTGCCAGTCCAGCCACCAGAAATCGATGCCCTGCTTCTCCAGCGGATGGTGCACCAAGTCCATGTAGTTGGTCGCAAATTTCTTGTCGGTAATGTGGAACGGCACGTATGTCCGTGTAGCCGGATCGATCCCCATCGCCTTCGCCATGGCCGGGTACGCCGTCTCCCACGGCTCAATGCCCGAGGCCGGATGCAGATTCAAGGTCACCTTCAGGCCCTCCGCCTTCAGCTTGGCCAGAAAGTCGTCGGGGTCGGGAAACAGCGTTTTGTTCCACGAGTAGCCGCTCCAGCCCAGGTCGTGGTGCGATTGATCCTCCTCTTTTTGAGCCTGCAACTGCGCCTGGCTGATGTGCCAGCCCATGTCAATCACAAACACATCCAGCGGCACATCGTTCTCGTGGAATTCCTTGACCAGTTGATCGAGTTCCTGGTCGGTGTAGTCCCAGTAGCGCGACCACCACGCCCCAAAGGCAAACCGCGGCGGCAGCGGAATCCGCCCCGCCACGCGCACATAGTCGCCCAGCGCCTTCCTGTAGTCGTGCCCGTAGCCGAAGAAGTAGAGGTCCTGCCGCTCGCCGGCCGGCCGCTCCATCACCCACGGCCACGGGCTCTTCTCGCCCTGCTTGAAGCTGAAGTCCGCCGAGTCGAACAAGGGGCGCGTCGAGTCGTCCACCACCGTCCATCCCGACCGCGAAACCAGCCCCTGCTCAATCGGCTCCGCCGTCTTCGATCCCACCGCCCCGTCCAGCGTTCGCGTGGTGCCCAGCAGGTTGTCCGCGTCCGTCATCCCCGGATGCCAGGTTACCTGCTTGCTGTCGACGGTCAAGGCAATGGAAAGACTGTCCGAAGTAAACCGCCCATCGCCCGATGGCGAATAGGTGAGAGTGAGCGCGCTGGTCTTGATGGTAAGTGCAACCTGTGGGTCGCCCGTTGGGCCGGTTCTGTCAATCACCTGCTCAAACTTCGGCACCGGCAGCCGTCGATTCAAAAACACAAAAGAAGCATGATCCTCAAACTTTCCGTCGGCCGCCCACTCCATGCGAATCAACTCCGGCGTCAGCACCGTAAACCGTGCATTGCCCACCGTCACCACGGCCTTCGAATCGGCGACCGGATTGTCCGCCTCTCCCATTGCGCGTGCAACCGCCGGCGCAGGTTTCGCTGCCGTGGCCTTCACAGCCCCTCCAGCAGCGGGCGCAGCCGTCTGCGCCGTTAATCCAACACTCAGTCCGATTACGATTCCGATTGCGGCAAGTCTTGCAAAGAAAGAACGCACAAATCCCTCCTGTTTTCACTTCACGGGAAGGCTATCACCGCAGGGTGGAGCAGGAAAGGGTTGAGCAGGAAAGGTCAGCGTGGGGCGGGCCAGGAAGGGGCAGGAGAAACTGCCGCCCGGAGGCGGGCGAATAGGCTGAGAATCACGCCTCGACAGTGCAGGCTGCCTCTGCGTCCACCGATTCGTCCTCGACGAAAGTCAGCACCCGGGCGCACGTGCCGCGCGCAGCGGCAACCATGCGCGGAATCTCCTCGGCCGGCGCGGGCCTGCCGAAATGCCAGCCCTGCGCCAGTGCGCAGCCCATCGCGCGCATCGCCGCGGCCTGCGTCTCGTTCTCCACTCCCTCGGCCACCGTCGTCATCCCCAGGCTCTTTCCCAGGCCAATCACCGCGGCCACAATCTTTCGGCTCCCCGGGCTTCCCGTCATGGCGGCGATGAAGCTGCGATCCACCTTCAGCTCGTCGAAGGGCAACTTCTCCAGGTGGAACAGGCTGGATTCCCCATTGCCGAAGTCGTCCAGCGACAGCCTGCAGCCGAGAGCCTTCAACTCGCCAGCCACCGACTGCGCCAGAGAAAGATCTTCAAACAGCGCGCACTCGGTCAACTCGATGGTGAGCCGTTCCAGCGGAAACCCGCCCTCGCCAGCTGCCTCCGCAATCCGGCCCGGAATGGTTGTGTCCAGAAGCTGGATCGGCGCAATGTTGATCGACAGGCGCAGCGCATTGGGGAGCAGGGACGAGGCGGCAAAGGTCTTTCCCAGCAGCCTCTGGGTCAGGGAATTGATGAATCCGTGCCGCAGCACCAGGGGGATGAAGGCGTCCGGCGGAATCGATCCCAGCCGCGCATGACGCCACCGCGCAAGAACTTCAAAACCCGCCAGCCGCCCGGTCTTGAGATTCACCTGTGGCTGGAAGAGAGGAAAGAACTCATCTTCGCCAAAGGCCCTGCGCACGTCTTCCCGATCGAGCAGCATGGCGTAACTCTACGACAACAGCAAGCAATGCGCCACGAACCGATGTAACGTGATGAAAGTGCCTGTCCGGAAATGCGCCAACTGTGCGGCGGCAATCTCTCCGCGTCAAATATCGAGGTTCTTCACGTCCAGCGCATTGTCCTCGATGAACTTCCGCCGCGCTTCCACGTCCTCGCCCATCAGCGTGGTGAAGATGGCTTCGGTCTCGGCAATGTCTTCCAGCTTGACCGAGAGCAGCGTGCGGTGCTCGGGGTCCATGGTGGTCTCCCACAGTTGCGTTGCCGTCATCTCGCCCAGGCCCTTGTAGCGCTGCACCGAGTAGTCCTTCTTGCCTTGCTCCACAATGTAGGTGAATAGCTCGCGCGCGGTCTGCTTCTCCACCGGCTCGCGCAGCAGGCGCGCGGTGCGGCGGGCCTGCGTGGCCTCCGCCTTCGCCTCGGCGCCCTCGCCCTCGGCCCCTTCCGCTTCTTCCACCGGGGTCTCGGCGGCTGCGGCCTTGGCGGCGAATTCGATCAGGAACGGCGGCTCCAGAAATTCCTTGATCAGCATGTACTTCGACATCATCCCTTTGAACTCGGGGCTGGAGGCCAGCGCCCAGTCGATCGAGCGGTGAGCGCCTTGCGAGTCGGTAAAGCTTATCGACCAGGTGTGGTGCTCTTCGTCCTCGACCGGCTCGCTGATCGATTTGAACTGGAACTCGTCCTTCAGTTCGGCCAGTTGCTCGTGGAGCGCGACCAGCTTGGGTGGAACGTCGCTCTCGGCTTTGGATGCGAAATCGGCGCGATGCACAAACTCAACACGAGCCAGAAGCTCGGTCAGCTTTTCGTTGCGGATGCGCTTGTCCACCTTGTCGACAAAGTCGAGGTACTCTTTCAGCGTGCCCATGAAGCGGGTCAGCTCGGAGCCCTCGATGCGGCTGGCCGTCTCGCCGTGGCGCACCACCATGCCCTCCGACGCGCGGTTCACCATCACCTTCACAAACTCGCGGTCATCCTTGATGTACTGCTCGAATCGGCCCTTCTTGATCTTGTAGAGAGGAGGCTGCGCAATGTAGATGTTGTCGCGCTTGATCAGCTCCGTCATGTGGCGGAAGAAAAACGTAAGCAGCAGCGTGCGGATGTGCGAGCCATCCACGTCGGCGTCGGTCATGAGGATAACTTTGCCGTAGCGGATCTTGGTCGCGTCGAAGTCGTCCTTGCCGATGCCGCACCCCAGCGCCGTAATCATGGCGCGGATTTCCTCATGCCCCAGCATCTTGTCGTAGCGCGCCTTCTCCACGTTCAGAATCTTGCCCTTGAGCGGCAGAATCGCCTGGAATCTGCGGTCGCGGCCCTGCTTGGCGGTGCCGCCGGCGCTCTCGCCCTCGACCAGGTAGAGCTCGCAGCGGTCCGGATTGCGTTCCGAGCAGTCGGCCAGCTTGCCGGGCAATCCGCCGCCGTCCAGCGCGCCTTTGCGCCGCGTCAGGTCGCGAGCCTTGCGCGCCGCCTCGCGGGCCCGCGCCGCTTCAATCGCCTTGTTGATGATCTTCTTCGCGATGGAAGGATTCTGCTCCAGGAATCCGCCCAGCCGCTCGTTCACGAACGCCTGCACCGTGCCGGCGATGTCGGAGTTGAGCTTGCCCTTGGTCTGCCCTTCGAACTGCGGTTGCGACAGCTTCACGCTCACCACCGCCACCAGGCCCTCGCGCACATCGTCGCCGCTCAGGTTTTCCTTCATGTCCTTGAACAGGCCCAGTTGCTGGCCGATGGCGTTGATGGTCCGCGTCAGCGAGGTGCGGAAGCCGGAAAGATGCGAGCCCCCGTCCACCGTGTTGATGTTGTTGGCGAAGCTGAACACCGTCTCCGAGTAGCTGTCGTTGTACTGCAGCGCGATGTCGATCTCCACCGCGTCGCGCATCGCCTCCATCACGATCGGCTTCTCGTGCAGCACCTGCTTGCCGCGGTTCAGGTGCTTCACAAATTCCGCAATGCCCCCGGCATACTTGAACTCCGCCCTCCGCGCCTCGCCGGTCTTGGCGTCGGCGGTGCGCTCGTCGGTGAGCGTAATCTCCAGGCCCTTGTTCAGGAAGGCCATCTCGCGCAGCCGCTGCGCCAGCGTGTCGTAGTTGAATTCGGTAACCGTGAAGATCGACTTGTCGGGAAGAAAATGCACCTTGGTCCCGCGCCGCTTGCTGGTCCCCGCCTGGCGCAGCTCGCTGGTGGGCGCGCCGCAACTGAACACCATCTCCCAGGTATGGCCGTCGCGCCAGATCTCCACGTTGAATTCCTGCGAGAGCCCGTTCACGCAGCTCACGCCCACGCCGTGCAGGCCGCCTGACACTTTGTAGGTAGACGCGTCGAACTTGCCGCCGGCGTGCAGCTTGGTCAGCACCACTTGCACCGCGGGCATCATCTGGCCATTCGGAAGCGCCATCAGGTCCACGGGAATGCCGCGCCCGTCATCGACCACCGTGATCGAGTTGTCCACGTGGATCACGACCTCGATCTTTTTGGCGTAGCCGGCCAGCGCTTCGTCCACCGAGTTGTCCACCACTTCGTAGACCAGGTGGTGCAGGCCCATCTCGCCGGTCGAGCCGATATACATGGCCGGCCGCAGGCGAACCGCCTCCAGGCCTTCCAGAATTTTGATGCTCTCCCCCGTGTAGTTGCCGTTGTCTTCGGGGAGAGGGAAGTCGTCAGGTACTTCAGTCGCCATAAGATTCCGTTCGCAAGGCTTTCGCTTTGAGTTCCATCCGGGATCGCCGTCCCGCGTGATCTTTTCCGGGGTCCGGTTCCAAGCACTAACCGCTTGAAACACGGGGGTTTTACGCGATTTTTCCTGTCTTGATTTTACCACGCCGCGGGGTTCGCGGAAGGAGAACGTAGAAGCATCTTGGAGGGGCGCCTTAGAGAACTTTCGTGTACCTAAAATTACTTTAGTTACTTGTTTTCTTTCTGATAATTCATATCAATGAAAGTGCTGGACTTAGAGACGCAGACAAGGTACTCTATTTGCATCCTGGGAAACCAGCCTACGGCCAATTCAGAATTCAAAGAGGTTACCTTTATGAAACTCGCCATCCGCATCGTTGCTTTCACCGTTGTCCTGGCAGGCGTCGCTGCCGCTTCCGTCCCATCTTCCAGGACCCAGGCTGTTTCCAGCTCCCAATCGGCCACCGCCAGAATGCCGGTTCCGCTCTGCGCTCCGGGCTTGCCAACCTGCCCGAACACCATCCCTACGGTTAAATACTAAGGTAATAACCCAAAAGTGTAGGTAGTTTGTCGTTTTTTCCATTGTGGGTTGCGCGAGTTCGCTCTATGCTGAGAAGAGTCTCAGAATGGGAGAGCGGTCCCTTATGTCATCACAACTCGCAATGACGATGATGGGCGTGGCGGAGTTTCTGCTCTCAGCGGTGCTCGGAATTGTGTTTTGGAAGAAAGGGTTGCAGCGGCGCTTTCCGGCCCTGGGCGCGTACCTGGCCCTGCGGATTGCTTCCACTCCGGTCCTGGCCATCTTCTATCTCGGCATGACCGGCCCCTTGGCCGCTGCCTATCACTTCGAGCGCGCGTGCGCGCAGGCCTACTTCTTCACCTATTGGCCGGTCTACATCGCCAGCGCCGTGCTGCTCTACTTCATCTGCATGGAAGTTTTCCGCTCCGCTCTGGCCTCGGTCCCCGGCCTGTCGAGGTTCGGTCTGGTCATCTTCCGCTGGGCCGTACTGGTCTCGGTCATCGTTACGCTTTCCACCATCTCCTTCGCCAATCGCGGCCTTCTCATCCTGCCCGACATCGGTATCGGCCTCATGCGTTCGGTCAGCCTGCTGGAGCTCTGCCTTCTGGCTTTCCTCTGCCTCTCCATGAACGCTCTGCGGCTTTCCGTGCGCGACATGGCCTTCGGCATATCGCTCGGCCTGGGTGTGATGTCGGCCAACGACTTCGTCTTCTCCTCGTTGACCGCGCGCCTCGCCTCGCTCATTGCCCCGCTGCAGTTCGTCTACGAGTCGGTGATCCTGCTCTCGCTCGGCACCTGGGTTGCCTATTGCGCCCTGCCCGAGCCCGTTCGCAAGCCTCTGGTCATTCCCGTCAACTCCACCATCTACCGCTGGAACGAGATCGCGTCCGCGCTGGGCCACACCGGAACCCAGGTCGCCGTGCCGCAGCAGGCCACCAGCTTCTTCCTTACCGACGTCGAGAACTTGGTGGAGAAGGTGCTGAAGAGGAATCTCAAAGGCCGCGAATCGGAGTTATAAAGGCAGGGATTAGGGAACTGGGATCGACAAAAAGGCCATCCGCCGCGGCGGATGGCCTTTTTGCTTGTGTCTGAGCCCGATTACTCGCTGGCGACGGGATCGATCGAAGCAAACCGCCCGCGGTTGCCGCGGTCCTGGAACTTCACCCGGCCCGTGACCTTGGCGAACAGCGTGTCGTCTGACCCGATGCCCACGTTGACGCCCGGCTTGATCCGCGTGCCGCGCTGGCGCATGATGATCGATCCGCCGCTGATCAGTTGGCCGGCAAAGGCCTTGACGCCCAGCCGCTGTGCATTCGAGTCGCGTCCGTTTGTGGAGCTGCCTCCACCCTTCTTATGTGCCATTGCCCAATCTCCTTCTCAAAACTCAGCTTCCAGCTTATAGCCGCTAGCTTCTAGCTCTTCTCCGGCCGGAAACCCGAGATATTGATCAAACTTGAAAAAGCTAGCAGCTAAAAGCTAGAGGCTAGCAGCTAACGGCGAGCTAGCTCGCCGCGGTGTAGGTCACGCCGTCGGCCTCGATGGCCTTGATGCGCACCTCGGTAAAGTTCTGCCGGTGTCCCTGCAGCTTCTTGTACTGCTTCTTCCGCTTCAGGTGGAAAACCAGAATCTTGTCGCCGCGGCCTTCGCCTAGCACCTCGGCCGTCACCTTGGCGGTGGCCGGCTTGGCCACCGTGCCGGCTTCGGCGGATACAGCCAGTACGTCGCTGAACTCGATCGTCTTGGCCTGGTCCCCGTTTTCCTGGGAAACCACGCTCTCAATCTTCACCACGTCCCCCGGAGCAACCCGGTACTGCTTGCCCCCGGTTCGAATCACTGCGTACATAAACCCTCCAGCGCTCAGGCCCCGCCGCGGCGGGTGCGCTCACAACTTCAACCAAAATAGCTCGGGCGGAAACTTCCGGTCCGTGGTCCAGATTCGCTCAAGCCCCTCGTACTGAACGGCGAGCGTCTCGCTCCACGGCGACAGGCAGGAATCGCCAAACTAGAGTAGTGTACCGGTTTTCCCGCCCCAAGGTCAATCTCCGGCGCCTCGATGAGCCGCTCCTCGGCAGCGCGGGCTCGCCCGCCATACCGGCCTGTCCTCGAAAACGCCGGGGCGCGGGCGCACCGGCCAATCCGCGGCCGATGAGGGCCGTCTTCCCCTTCCTCGGTGACGCGGCCCGTCTGCCGGTGCGATACTGCTCAGAACCAGAAAGGATTCCGTGCGTTCGAACCGGCGTCCAATGAGAGCCGCGAGCGAAGGCCCGTCCGGGAGTGGGAGATGAAAATGCCCTTGATACAACCAGTGATTTGCCCGACCCTCAGGGCCATTGCGGCCGCAACCATGGCCTTCGGCCTGCTGCCCGTAGCCGCTCCGCAATCCGGTCCCCAGCCGCCCGTTGCCGACCGGCCCGACAACTACACCTGGCTCGAAGACATTCACGGCGAGCGGCAAATGGCCTGGGTGAAGGCGGAGAATGCCCGCACCGCGGCGATTCTGGAAAAGGACAGCCGCTTTGCCGCTCTCAAGGCCGAAGCCCTCAAGGTTCTGGACTCTCCGGAGCGCCTGCCGGACCCGGAGTTCCACAACGGCGCCGTCTACAACACCTGGCAGGACGCCGACCATGTGCGCGGAATCGTGCGCCGCACCACGCTCAGCGACTATCTGACCGCGGAACCGAAATGGGAGACGGTGCTGGACTACGATGCGCTGTCGAAAACCGACAAGCAGAGCTGGGTGGGCCATGGAACAATTTGCCTGCAACCCGAAGAGGAGCTTTGCCTGGCCGCGTTGTCGGCCGGCGGCGAGGACGCGGCAACCCTGCGCGAGATGGATCTGAAGACGGGCAAGTTTGTCGAGGGCGGCTTCATGATTCCGCGCGGCAAGCTGCGGGCGGCGTGGGTCGACAAAGATACCTTGCTGGTGGGGCGCGAGTGGGGCCCCGGCACCATGAGCGAGGCCGGTTATCCCATCACCATTCGCGAGTGGAAGCGCGGCCAGCCGCTGGAGAATGCCAGAGAAGTGTTTCGCGGAGATGTGAAGGACAACGGATATGGCGACAATCCGTCCGTGTACAAAGACGCGCAAGGCCACCGGGCGGTGCTCGTGGAAAGGGACCTGACCACCTTTGAGAGTGAGTACTACCTCATGCTGCCGGGCGGATTCAAGAAGCTGGGCCTGCCGCGGAAGGCCGAGATCGGCGGGCTCCTCGATGGCCAGTTGCTGGTCACATTGAACGAAGACTGGACGCCCGACGGACAAACAACAAGTTTCGCCCAGGGCTCCGTGGTTTCGCTTGCGCTGGCCGCGGTCGAGAACGATCAGACCCGCCTGAGGCCAACCGTGGTGTTTGCGCCCACGGCTGAGGAGTTTGAGCAGGACCTTGCGACCACCAAAAACCACCTGCTGCTGACCACGCTCAACCATGTGCAGGGCCGCGCCTATGTCTACACGATGGGCCGCGACGGGCAATGGACGCGCAAGGCGCTGCCGGTTCCGGATAACCAGACGGTCGGGATTGTCACCGCCAGCCGCACCGACGACCGCTTCTTCCTCAGCTTGTCGGGCTTCCTCACCCCGCCCTCCCTCACTCTGGGCGATGCGGCCGATGGATCGCTTCGCCTGGCCAAGTCCCAGAAGCCGCAGTTCGACGCCAGCCGCGAGGTCGTCGAGCAGTTGCAGGCGACATCCAAGGACGGAACCAAGGTCCCTTACTTTGTCGTGCATCGCAAAGATATGCCCTATGACGGTTCAAACCCCACGCTGCTGACGGCCTACGGCGGATTCCAGGTCTCCAATACGCCCGGCTACCTGGCCGTTTCGGGCAAGCTGTGGCTCGAGCGCGGCGGCGTGTATGCGCTGGCCAACATCCGCGGCGGCGGCGAGTTCGGCCCCGCCTGGCACGAAGCCGGCCTCAAGACCCATCGCCAGCGCATCTACGACGACTTCTACGCTGTCGCTCAAGACCTGGTCGCGCGCAAGATCACCTCCTCGCGCAGGCTGGGGATTATCGGCGGCTCCAACGGCGGCCTGCTCATGGGCGTCGAGTTCATCCAGCACCCCGAAATGTGGCGCGCGGTGGTCATCCAGGTGCCGCTGCTCGACATGCTGGCCTTCGAGCATCTCTCCGCCGGCGCATCCTGGGTAGGCGAGTACGGCTCGGTCTCGGTCCCCGAGGAGCGCGCCTTCCTGGCCTCGATCTCACCCTATAACCAGTTGAAGCCCGATGTGCATTATCCCGAGCCGCTGATCTTCACCACCACCAAGGACGATCGCGTAGGCCCGGTCCATGCGCGCAAGTTTGCCGCCCGCATGGAGGAGTTCCACCAGCCGTTCTTCTACGACGAGATCACCGAAGGCGGCCACGGCGCCGGCGCGGACAACAAGCAGGAAGCCCGCACCCGCGCCGAGTACTACACCTACCTCATGATGAAGCTCATGGATTGAGCCGCGCATCCGTCGTCTCGCCCATGAACGGACCATTTGGAGGGATCAGGGGTAGTTACTCGGAACAAGTAGCGGCAGTCAATCGGAGGGAGCAGGGGCATTCATGCTCCTGAATCCCATCCCCAAAACAAAGGGGCTTCAGCCCCGGGCCTTTAATCGCCTAACCGTCGGGAGACCACGAACTCCAACCGCTCACGGGCCAGCCATTACGGCACTGTATGCCGGGGTTTCAACCCCGGCACCAGTCCGCCCCAAACTTCTGAATAATCGTCGACGCGGCGTGAGCCGCACTCAAACCCCGCCGCCCAGTTGCACGCTTCCCATTTGCCTACTATTGAGGACTAACCTGCTGTCGTCGAGTGATGTGGCGAATTACCGCTTGCTGACAACCACTAAGGTGACGGTTCAGAGATTTACCAGGCCGGCGAATCGAAACTGCCGTTGCCCCGTGCCAACTAGGGCCTGTTAGCACTACCAGTACGGTGGCGACGGGAGCCAATTCTCCCGAGTTCTAGGAGCGAGGAGCGCGCTGTAGTCAATTACTGAAGCGACGAGCGACAACGAAATCGAGAGAATTGGCCCCGTCCATTCGGGTTGCGGCGAAAATCGGGCCATACTTCGTTCTCGCCCTCGACAGTGGGGTCGCCACAGCCTTCGGGCTCGGCCTCGTCTGGCCCGATTTTCGCGCGCAACGCCATCCGCCCTGGTAGTGTTAACAGGCCCTAAGAGCCGGAATCGCCGAACCCGGAGGTTTGCAACGTTTTCCTTTTGCATAAGTCGACAGAGGGAAG
>JARLGE010000102.1 GCA_031296215.1 Occallatibacter sp. | reverse complement strand
AGTGAATTTCAATATCGTCGACTTTGGTGGCCTGACCGAGACCGAAGTGCGGCCGCGGATCGCTCGACGACATATAGCTTCCGCCGCTGATCACGTCGCCGCGCTGCTTCATGCCGTTGGCGGTGACGTAGACGGTCGCGCCGACGGCGTCCACCGGACTGCACGGGGGGGTGCGGGATTTGCATGAACCCACCAGCTTCAGCTCCAGCCAGTGGTTGTGGTCGGGGTCCACATTGCGCAGCAGCACCGGGTGGCCGTCCATGACGTTGATGACCGCGTCGATCTTGCCGTCGTTGAACAGATCGCCCACCGCCATGCCGCGCCCGGCGATCACGTCTGCAAGCCCCGTACCTTCGACCGCCGGCACGTTCTCAAACCTCTTGCCCTCGACGTTGCGGAAGAGCATGGGACGCTCGGCCCAGCTTGTGCCCCAGGCGTATTTATCCGCCTCCGGATACACATGCCCATCGTCCATCAGCAGATCTTTCCAGCCGTCGTTGTCGTAGTCGATGAACGCGTCGCCCCAACTGAGGAAGGGAACGGAAATCTCGGCGATGCCCAACTGGTAGCTGATGTCGGTCAGGTTGCCGTCGCCCTCGTTGCGGTAGAAGGGCTTGTAGTCGTCGGAGAAGGTGGTGTCGAAGATGGCCAACTGGCCGTTGTTCTGGTAGTCGCCCACCGCGATGCCCATCGACGCGGTTTCGCGGCCCTGCTCGTTGAGCGCAAAGCCGGAGGCGTAGCTCACATCTTCAAACGTGCCGTCGCCCTTGTTCAGGTACATGTAGTTGGGAGTCGAGTCGTCGCCCACCAGAAGATCGACCTTGCCGTCGTTGTTAATGTCGACAAAGACCGCGCCCAGGCCGTAGTAGCCGGGCTTGTCGTCCACGCCTGCCTTTTCGCTGACATCGGTGAAGGTGCCGTCGCCGTTCGAGTGAAAGAGATGATCGGGCTCGCCCTTCAGCCCCCTCGGCCCGCAGGCCACTTTCTCGCCGCGGAAGGTGCAGAAGGCGTTGTTGCCGCCGTTCTCCTTGCTCGAAGGCAGGTTGTTCCAGTCCCAGTGGATGTAGCCGGCCACAAACAGGTCGAGGCGGCCGTCGCCGTCGTAGTCACCCCAGGTGGCGCCCGAGGACCAATTGCCCAACTGCACGCCGGCCTTCTCGGCCACGTCGGTAAAGGTGCCGTCGTGGTTGTTGTGGTAGAGCCGGTTCTTGCCGACGTTGGAGACAAAGATGTCGGGCCAGCCGTCGTTGTCGTAGTCGGCAATGGCCACGCCCGTGCCCCAGCGGTCGTTGGTGACGCCGGCCTTGGCGGCCACGTCGGTAAAGGTGCCGTCGTGGTTGTTGCGGAACAAAGCCGCGTGCGGCGGCGCGGCTTTGCCGGTGAGCGCATCCACCGTGGAGCCGTTGACCACGTAGATCGAAAGCCAGCCCGAGTTGTCGTAGTCGATCAGGCCGACGCCCGAGCCCTTGGTCTCGACGATGTAGTCCTTGGCCGGAGCGCCCATCTTGTGGGACCAGTGGGTCAGGCCGGCCTTTTCGCTCACGTCTTCAAAGACGATGGGGCCGGTCTTCACAAAGCCGCCCGCGGTGATGGGGCGATGCTGGGCGTCGAGAAGCGGAGGGTGCGATCCTGCGGTGTCCTGGCCGCCGACGGGCGCTGTCGCAGTCGTTTTGCCGGTTTGTTCGGCTGGGGGAAGAGCGCCGGGAGCTGGGCCTTGTCCAAAGAGAAGGGCGGGAAATCCTGCCGCCAGCAGCGCCAGAAAGATAGTCGCGCGAAGAGCCGTAAACATGGCAGCAAGTATACGGGGCCGGGTGGGTCGCAGTATCGGTCGAAAGGTGGAGGAAGCGCTTCCCGGCCAACTTCAAAGGCCCGGGCGGGCAGGAAAGAAGGCCCTGCTTACGCCGCGGATGGAGGCCTGGCGGCGCTACAATCGTTGCGGAGGAGATTCCCCATGCCCCGGCAACTCGTTCGCCGATTCCGCATCCCATTCGCCTGCGCCGCAGGAGTGCTGGCCGCGTTGCTCTGCCCCGCCTTGCCGGCGCAGAGCGCCGCGGAAGAAGGCGCCACCGGGCTCTCGGTGCGCAGTGCCGCCTACAGCGCCGACGCCAATACGGTCGTCGTCGAGCTGGCCAACGACACCCAGAGGCCGCTGACCGCCTATGGCCTGGACATCACGGTGACGGCGGGCGGCAAGACGATCGCTCATACCGGCTATGGCGCCGACCTTCTGAATCTGATCCTGAACGCGCGCAGCAAGAAAGGCGCAGCGGATTCCTGGGAAGGGGCGATCCGGCCGGGAGACGCGCACACTGACACCATTCCCGCCAACGTTCCCCCGGACACCGAGGCGAGCGGACCGGTTGAAGTTCACGTGGAGGTGGTCGCGGCGCTGTGGTCGGATGGGACCGTCGAGGGCACAAACCAATTCATGATCCGGCAGATGCAGGATGGGCGTGCGGCAACCCTGCGGGCCGAGGAGAAGGTGCTCGACCTTCTCGATACGCACGGCGCGGAGCAGGAGATGCAGAGCCGCATTGGAGGGGTGTTGAACGACCTCGCGCTGCTGGCAAAAGCTTCCGCTCCCGGGGCCGACATTCCCGCGTCGGAGATGCTCAACTCCGCGGTGCTGAGCGAGGCCGCAGCCAACCTGACGAAGATCCGGTCATCGGAAAAAGCGGCAGCGCAGTTGCAGGCTTATGCCGTCGAATTCGCCGCTCAGCATCAGCGACGCGTTGCTCTGTTACAGTCGATGGGGCAGGTGTAGCGGGGGCAACATTACGCGCGAAACCTGTCGATCCGTTGTCTTGCCGTTCTATTCCTCGCCGATCTCGTAAGGAATGGCAAAGCGGCCAATCTGAATGGTTGCCTTATCGCCCGGAGGCCAGATGTGCAGGCTCTCCACTTTCCCCGGCCCGGCGATGCGGCGCGCATCGGCCGTCCCGACGAGCGCTCCCGTTGCGGCCTCGTGGAAGTGCACCCGGAGCGCATCGCCGCCGCTGGAGCGCGTCCAGCCGAAGACATACTCGCCGGGCTTGAGCGCGACTCCCCCAATGCGGATGGGAGCCTGTACCAGCAGGTAGTGCGAGTACTTGCCGTCAGCGGAGTAGCCGGCGGTGAGCAGGACCACGCCGGCGATGTAATGGCCCTTGCTGTTCACGATGCCGGACGCCGTGCGCAGCTCTGTCTCGATGTGCTCCTTCTCGACCGGAGCGCGCGCCGGCAGCAGCGACGCAAGCTCAGCGTCGGACGCCTGCCGCCACGCGGTCTTTTGGGCAGTCAGAAGAGAGCACGACAAAAGCAGAATGAGTGCAGAAAGAATCAGCTTCCTCATGGTTTTGGTTTCCTTAAAGTCTCGAGCGGAACAATTCCGCGTTGAATGGCAGCCGTGGCCGCCTGCGTGCGGTCGGTGACGCCCAGCTTGCTCAGCAGACTATTGATGTGGGTCTTGACCGTGGCTTCGGAGATTCCGAGCTCGGTGGCGATCTCCTTGTTGCTCTTGCCCATCACAATCTGTTCCAGCACGTCGAACTCGCGCGGCGTCAGCTCCTCGGTGCCCATGCGCTCGGCCAGCTTTTCGGCGATGGCCGGAGGGATATGCGACTTGCCCGCATGCACCGCGTGGATGGTCGCAATCAGCTCCTCGCTGGTCATGCCCTTCAGCAGATAAGCCCGCGCCCCGGCCTGCAGCGCGCGATAGATGTCCTCGTCGCCGTCATAGGTGGTGAGCACAATGAAGCGCGCGCCCGGCGTCTCCATCCGCAGGCGCTGAATCACGTCAACCCCGCCCATGCGGGGGAGGCGCAGGTCCATCAGCGTAATGTCCGGCTGATGCTTGCGGAACTGCGTGATGGCTTCCACGCCGTCGGCGGCCTCGGCCACCACCTCCAGGCCTTCCACCACGTTGAGCAGCGCCACCAGCCCCTGCCGCACTACGTGGTGATCCTCGACAACCAGCACGCGAATCGATTCCATTGTCACGCTTGCTCCTATTCCCCCAGGGGCTAAAGCCCCTGGTTTTATGCGGCCTTTTCGGCACGACTGAAGTCGTGCCCTGTTACAAAGCCTTGGCCAATCGCCGCACTAACACTGCGGCCCCATCCTTCGCGGCCGCCGCGGCGACCGAAGAGTGGGAAACCACAAACCTCAATCGCCTTGCGTCGCCTTGCGCGCCCGCACGCGCAGTCTTACCGTCGTCCCGCCGCCGGGTTCGCTGGTCACTTCCAGCGTCCCGCCAACCATGGCGGCGCGTTCGCGCATGCCGGTCATCCCGTAATGCCCTGGCGCGGGCTCCTCGCCGGTTGCAAATCCCTGCCCATCGTCGCGCACTTCAAGCGCAATCTCGCCGGGCCCATACTCGAGCTGGACGTCGAGCTGTCGCGCACCGGCGTGCTTCTTCACATTATGGATTGCCTCCTGCGCCACGCGGAGGATTTCGCGCTCCGTGCCCGGCGGCAACGGCCGGTATGCGCCGAAGATGCTGAACCGCGCCGCGAGGCCTGCGCCCTGTTCCGCCTCCACCATGCGTCTCAGGTTTACCGGCAGCGTGGTCTCGCCCGAGTCCTGCGAACGCAGCGCCCAGATCGACTGCCGCGCGTCGGCCAGTCCCTCGCGCACATAGCCCCGCGTCAGGTCAAGGTGCTTGGCCGCCGCTTCCACCTTGCTCAGGCGCAGCAGTTCCGCCAGCAGTTCCAACTGCACAGAGACGCCCACGTACCCCTGCGCCAGGGTGTCGTGAATCTCACGCGCAATGCGGTTGCGCTCGCCCAGCACGGCGTTGAACTCCCGCTCCGCGCGCGCAAGCCGCATCCGCTGCACCAGCACCACCAGGCCCACCGCGCAGAGAATCAGCAGCGCGTAAAACCAGAGAGTTTGATAGAAATGCGGCCGCAGCTCGAAGGCGAGCGCCGCGCCCTCCGTGTTCCACACGCCATCGTTGTTGGCCGCCTGCACGCGGAATGTGTAGGCGCCTGCCGGGATGTTGGTGTAGTAAGCCGTCCGCCGCGCCCCGGCCTCAGTCCAGTCGTGATCGAAGCCCTCCAGCATATAGCGGTAGCGCACCTTCTGCGGCGCAACAAAGCTCAACCCCGCGTAGTCGAACTCGAAGTGGACGTGGCCGGCCGCAAGCCTCAGGCCCGAATCGGGTCCATGCAGCGCGATTGCCGCGTCGTCGACGGCGAAGCGCTCCAGAGCAACCGGCGGCGGCGTTGCGTTCACCAGGAAGTGCGCCGGGTCCACCTCCACCAACCCCTTGGGGGTGGCAAACCACAAGCGTCCGTCGCGCGAGCGCCACGCCGAGGGATGGCTATTGGTGGCCGTCTCCCGGCTGCGCAGGCCGTCCGCCGCGCCAAACTCCATCCAGTGCGAGCAGCCTGCGCCCTGCATCGCGCCGCCCATTGCGGTGCAGTCGCAGCGGGCGATTCCGTCGCCCGTGGCGAACCACAGGTGCTCGCCGCCGTCTTCCAGAATTGCGTGAATCGTGGTCTGCGCCAGGCCGTTGCCCATGGCTGTGGAGAAGCGCATCCCGTCCCACTGGTTCCAGCCGTGGTCCTGGGTGCCAATCAGCAGCGTCCCGTTGGTGCGCGCCAGCAGCGCCGTCACCACGTTGCTGCTCAGCCCATTCGCAGTGGTGAAGTTCTCGATCTTTCCCCCATGCAGCCGCGATAATCCGGCCAGCGTGGCCACCCATAAATCGCCGTGCGCGTCCCGCGCCATGGCGCCCACCAGGTCGCTGCCGAGGCCGTTGGCCTGGGTGAAGGTCTCCATCTTTCCGCCGGAACCGCCCGCGCCCGCCCAGTGTGTCAGCCCGCGCCGCGTGCCAATCCACAGCGACCCGTCGGCGTCCACCAGCAGCGAGCGGATAAAGTCGTCCGGCAGCCCGTCCGCGGAAGTGAACGCGGTGATCGACCCGGCGCGAATCCGGTTCAGCCCATCGGGTGTGCCCACCCACAGGTCTCCGTTCGGCGCCGCGGCCAGCGACAGAATCACGTCGCTCACCAGGCCCTGGCGCACCGTGTAGCTCTTGATCTCGCTCATTCCCGGGCCCGTGCCCGTTCCGCCCGGTCCTTTGCCGATGGCGTTGAGGCCGCCGCCGCTTGTTCCCACCCACAGCGTCCCCGCCGCATCTTCGACTACGGTGGTCGTCGCATCGGAAGAGAGTCCTTCCCGAGCGCCCAGCGTCCGGAATCGCTGATCGCGCAGAATGTGCAGCCCATCGGCCTCCGTCCCCACCCAGATGTTCCCTTCGCGGTCTTCCATCAGCGAGAGTACCGATGCCGACGCCAACGGATCGGTGACTGGCAGGCGCTGCACTTTCCCGTCCACCCACCGAGCCAGCCCGCCGTTGGTGCCGATCCAGAGGGCGTTTTCGCGGTCTGCGTGGAGGGTCTGAATACGTGTGCCGGGTAATTCGCGGCCAACGCGCATCTCGGCCTGAGGTTTACCCCGCTCGAAGATGTGGAGGGAGGTGTTGTCGGCCCGCGCCGAGGTCGTCCCCTGCGAAAGCTCCGCAGCAAGCTGGCCGGCCCGGTCTCCGTTGCGATCATAGATCGCTCGATCCCATGTTCCGGCTTGGTAAACGGATTCGGATGAAGGCGTCTCAACGATTAGGTCGGGGCCGGCGCCTCTTACGGAGAAATCGCGCTGGCCGCGGAACCACTCTTCGTCGAGGGTCGAAAATCGTTTTCCGTCGAACCTTTCAATAGTCTCGGTGGTCCAGACCCAAACGATCCCGTCTCCGGTCTGGTGGAGGCCACGTATTGCGCCGACCGGCAAACCGTCTCCTGCGCCGAAGTTCGTAACCACCCCGTCCTTCCACCGCGCCAGCCCTTCGCTGGTCCCAATCCACAGCGCCCCGTCGCTGGTCTCCAGCAAACACCGCACGTCGTTTCCCGGCAGCGCCGGTGACGAGTTCTTGTCGAAGACCTGGAAGCTGTTGCCGTCGAATCGGACGAGGCCAACCTCGGTTCCCAGCCAGACGAAACCGTCCTGCGTCTGCACCAGCGCCTGCACCGTGTTCTGCGGCAGCCCGTT
>JARLGE010000101.1 GCA_031296215.1 Occallatibacter sp. | reverse complement strand
TTCTTGCGCGCAATTCCGATTCTCTGGCTGTCCGCCCACCGCCTGGGTGCCCCATCCTTGAATCGCTCTTTGATTCAAGGGTGGGAAAGCACAAACCTCAATCCAGCCCCGTCTCGCCGTCCCTCATCCCCCACAGCATCGCCGGGTGACCCAGAGCCTGCCCTGAGCCAGTCGAAGAGTCTCGATTTTGAGACCTGGGAAATGAATACTCAATCTCCCCGCGCCTGACCGTCCTTCACGCGCAGCAGCATCGCCTCCGCCCGCGCCAAGTCCTCTTCCGTATCCACGCCGATGGTGTCGCGCGGCGCGGCGGCCACGTAAATGTCGATGCCGTTGTCCAGCAGCCGCAGTTGCTCCAGCCGCTCCACCTGCTCGATCCAGGAGGGAGGGAGCGCCGCAAAGCGCTCCAGGGCCGCCTTGCGGTAGGCATAGATCCCCAGGTGCTTGCGATAGCCGGCAAAGCCCCCTGCATCACGGTCGAAGGGAATTGTGGCGCGCGAGAAGTAGAGCGCCCGCCCGTCGAGCGCCGTGACCACCTTCACCGCGTTGGGGTTGTCGATCTCGTGCGCCGGGCAGCGGACGGCAAGCGTCGCCACCTCGACCTCGGCCCGCTCGAACAGCTTCAGCAGCGGCGGGAAAAAATCAGCCGAGAGCGTCGGCTCATCGCCTTGAATGTTGACGTAGATGTCGGCCTCGATCTGCCGGGCCACTTCCCTCACTCGATCAGTCCCGCTGGCGCAATCGGTCGACGTCATCACCGCGGGAATGCCGCGCTCGCGGCAAACCGCGGCCACTTCCTCGGCGTCCGTAGCCACCACCACCGGGTCCATCAGGCCGCTCGCATGGGCCGCGCGCCACACCCAATCCACCATCGGCCGCCCGGCAATCTCCCGCAACACCTTGCGGCTCAGCCGCGTAGAACCGAGCCGCGCCGGAATCACGGCGGCAATGCGCAACGTACTCATGCAGCCGAGTCTACAGCAGCGGGCAGCGATGAATCACCTGCCGGCCGGGCGGCAAATCCTCAAAGCCCGCAGTCGACCGCGGCCCTTCCGCGCCCCAAAAGTGGCATCGCCCAGGTTTGACCGCGAATCCGCACGGCAAGTATCATCGGGAAAGGGATTCTGTGCCGGATTCGCCTTCCACGGCACCCTGCGGCGGAGTAGCTCAGATGGTTAGAGCGATGGATTCATAACCCATAGGTCGACGGTTCGATCCCGTCCTCCGCCACCAGATTCTCCCCCATCAATCTTCTGGCTCTATTCGGACCGATTCGCGGGAGTTTTTCGCCCGCGATCCGCTCGATCGGGGCGCGCATCGGCGTCCGGGCGCTCGGCGAGCAGTCCTGCCGGCCTTCAGAATGTGATCTTTCCTCCCAGTTGCACCTGCCGCGGGCCGTTCGAGGTGTAGCCGACGACCCCGAAGTTCGGATCGTCCACAGAAGTATCCGGCGTACCGAAGACGGGATGGTTGAGCGCATTCTCGGCTTCCAGCCGCAGCTCGAAGTTCATCCCCTCATGCAAGCGAGAGAGAGAAAACTCCTTCTCCATCGACATGTTGGTGTTGAACGCCTCCGGCGACCGGATCATCCCCGTGGCCCGGGGCGCATTGCCAAAGGTGTAAACGGGCGGCAGGCGGACCGCTTCGGGATTGGCGAAGTAGCTGTTGATCCAGACCGAGTCAGGCGCCTCTCTGTGGCGTCTTACCCTGCCGACAATGTTGGGCCGCTGTCCGCCATAGGTGGGCAGCGAGGTGCCGTCATACGTGAAGAACGGCAGCGGCCGGCCCCCGGCAACCCGCCAGACGCCGTTGGTCTTCCACCCCCCCACGAATTCATCCAGCACGCGCGGCATCTTGTTCAGGAATCTCTTGCCGCGCCCCAACGGCAGGTCGTAGGTGTAGCTGAACTGAAAGACATTGGGAATGTCGAAGGTGGAGAGACTCCGCTCCAGCCACGGTTTGTTGGGGTCAACCAGGCTGGTAAAGCTGCCCAGCCAGGTGGTGTTGTCGTCCGGAACCGAGGCGTCGTCGATCGATTTCGACCAGACGTAGCTGGCCAGGAACTGCAAGCCGTTGGAGTAGCGCTTTTCCGCCGTAAGTTGCAGAGAGTGATAGGTCGAGTTGGCAATCGGCGGCGCGTCGATCGTCACGCCATTGGGAAACTGCGGGTAGGGAAGCTGCAGGAACAGCGCCTGCACCTGCGGGGCCGAAAGGTAGCTGCCCGCGTCCGTAATGGCGCTGGCGAAGGGATTATCCACCAGATTGGTAAGGTCGTTGATCTGCGCCAGGGAGTAGCCCTCGATCTCCGGTCCCAGGTGGTTGATGTAGTTGGCGCCCGAGTAATAGAGATGCGTGCCTTTCTTTCCCGCGTAGATGGCGCTAACCAGAACGTTGGCCGGCAGTTGCCGTTCCAAGCCGAAGCTCCAGCTCTGTTCGTACGGGGTATTGGTCACGTCGCGCAGCGGCCCGTTCGCCCCATATCCTATGTCGTTCATCAGGCCCAGCTTGTTTCCCGGCGGTTGAATCAGTCCGTTGGTGCCGGTGCTCCCGGGATTGTTCAGATCGGGGAACGGATTGCTCAAGTGCAGGTAGGGCGTCGCGCCGTCGCTCTGATAGGTGGTCACCGCGCTGGTGTACTGGTTGAAGCCCTGCGAGCCGTAAGGCGCCACGCCCGTCACGCCGGAGCGCGGCTGCGAGTAGTAGATGCCGTATCCGCCGCGCACCACGGTCAGCGGCGTGAGCTGATAAGCAAAGCCAAAACGCGGCTGAATGTCCTTCCAGTCGCCGTTCACAATGGTGCGCTGGCTGGGGCTGGCAAACACCTCGCCACCATACATCGTTTTGAAGCCTGCAACCTGGAGTGGCGACTGCACGCTCAGATCAAGCCAGTTCTGCCGGTTGTGGCGATCGGTCCTGGGCATCGATATGTCGTAGCGCAAGCCCAGGTTCAGCGTCAGTTTATGGTTCACTTTCCAGTTGTCCTGCGCATACCAGGCGTACTGGTGGTCTTCGGTGGCGGGCTGGTCCTGGATCTCGTAGCCGATTCCATTGGTCTGGCCCATCATGAAGCTGGCCATTCCGTCTCCGCCGCAGGTCGCAAAATCGTACGGGCAGGCCGATGTGCCGGACCGGTCGAATCCAAATGTCCCGTTGGGCGCATTGGTCTGAATGTAGTTCTGCTGGTGCTGCCGTCCCTCGAAACCGAACTTCATCTCGTGGCCGCCATGCACTTTGTTCAGCGCCACCGTCAGTTGTCCCGCGTCCTGCCCCTGCTTGTAATTCCCGTAGGGGTCGCCTCCGATGCTGGTATAACCGGCGGAATAGTACGAAGACCCAATGAACATCGAGGGAACGCCCATGATCGCATTTGAATTCAAGTATTCCGGGAATCCAAGTTTGGCCAGCGGATCGGTGACCCCGCCGTCGCCGTTGTAAGCCGAGATGCGCATCGCGGCCCGCGTGAATCCCAGCACGGCGGTCAGCAACAGGGTCGAGGTGAAGGTATGCGTGTCGTTGAGTGTTAGCAGGTGCGCCCCGCCCCAATTGGGGCCGCCGGCGCAGGGATCGGCGAAGTTGCCGAAACAGTTATACGATACGTTCGTGTTCCACTCGCGCGAGTACTTTCCGCTTAACAGGTTCTTCGGGCTGAAGCGGTGATCGATCTTGATGTCGTATTGATCGTTGGGAGATCGGCTGGCCCCCGACGCGGACCAGTTATCGTAGATGGTCGGATTGGCCATGGTCGCCGAGGGCTCCGGAAACAACTTCATCATCCCCTGGGCCACTGGATCGATCAGGTTGCCAGGCCCCCCTGGCAATTGGTAAGGCGTCCCCGCCAGCTTGGGGTTTCCGGGGCTCGCATATGCGCCCACTTTGTTGTACGGGATGAACGCGCTGCGCACCGCTCCGGCGCCTTGCTCGTTGGCGACATAAATCCCGGTATACGGATCCCAGATCTGTCCCGCGGCCACCGTGCACATGCCCGTGTTGTCAAAGGCTCCGCCCTGCGCCGTGCATACTTCGCCGAAGTCGCCGTCGTTGCGCTCGGCGTCGGAAGGAACTCCGGCCTGGTATGTGCCCAAATTGCTGGCCCGCGTCCCATCGTAATCGAAGAAGAAGAAGGTCCTGTTCTTGAAGATCGGACCGCCGGCCGTGCCGCCGAAGTTGTGGCGATGCACGGAGGGAAGCGGGTTTCCATTCAGGTTGTTGAACCAGTTGTTGGAGTCGGCAATCTTGTTGCGGACGAAATCGTACCCGCTGCCATGGAAGGCGTTCGATCCGGAGCGGGTGATCATGTTGACCACCGACGCACCGGAGAATCCATACTCCGCGCTGAAATTCGACTGCTCCACGCGCAATTCGTCCACCGCCTCCGAGGAAGGAGTGTAGGTCATTTGCGTGACGCCGCCGTTGGGCTCGTAGTTGGTCAGCGTGGCTCCATCCATCAGAACGTCGGCCGTGGCGTTGCGGCTGCCATTGGAAACAAAGTTGGTGCCCCCGCAGCCTACACATTGATCGTCCGCCTCGGTAACCCCCGGCGTCAGCATGGTCAAGTCCATCACGTTCCGGTCAATCAGCGGCAGATCGTTGATGAACTTCCGATCGACCACCAGCCCGGTGGTTGCGTCTTGCGCGTCGAGCACCTGGCCCTGCGCAGTGACCTCCACAGTCTGCGTGGCGCCGGAAACCTTGAGGCTCAGGTTGGCCGTCGCATTCTGGTTCACGTCCACCCGGACGCCCGTGTGCACCGTCTTCTCGAAGCCTTGCATCTCCGCAGTCACAGAATAGATACCCGGCGGAATGGAGCGGTAAAGATAGCGGCCCGCGCCGTCCGAGATGGAGTTGAACGCGTAGCCCTTCTCTTGATCGGTCAAGGTCACCTTCACCCCCGGAATCACGGCGCCGGTGGGGTCGGTCAACACACCTGTGACGGTTCCGAAATAGCTCTGGCCAAAAACCATGGCCGGCATCGCCATCAGGCATGCGAGCACAAGCACGCAAAACAATTGCGGCGAAGACTTCCGCATTTCTCCGGGAAAAGAACTTCTCTTCATGACTGCCTCCAAAATCAGACCCAAATCGGTCGGCGTTCTCTACCGCCTTGCAGGCGCTCGACTTCCCGCCTCGAACTCTTCAACCCGTGCACGTCTTCAGACCCGTGCAAAACCGCATGCATCCCGCGCCTGGAAACAGGCCATGGGAAACCATCCGCCTATCCCTCGTCAATCCATTCGGCCTTTCGCAGCCAATTGGGGCGCGCGCATTGGAGCCAATACTGCATCACCAGCGTTGCGGCGTCTCGACTTCCGCGGCCAAGCGCTGCAATGGCGCGCGGAACCGGGGAGGGTTGCGGGCTCAGCCGGAATCTCCGCCGGACCGTGCCCATTACCCCTTGTAGAATCAACATCTTCAAAGAGACTCGCCCCTCGAAGGCTGGCAGTTCGATCCTGCCCGCGCCCTGAGAGCCCAAACCGTCCGCTTTTCGGCCGGCCGGCCGCTTCCGGCGCCGGGGTTTGCCCTTTACACCCCAAAGAAGTCCCCGTTACTCGCCCCTTGCGCTATCATTGCGTCTATAGAGTGAGCGGCCTGTTCCCCTCCAAGGGCTGCCCCGGTGGTGTGTGTGTCTCGACTTTTCAAGCGTTTCGTCTTCGTTCTCTCCGTCGCGATCTTCGCGGCTCTCGGGCTGGGCTTTGGCCTGGGCGAGTTTGGCCTCTTCGGCGTTCATGCCGGTGCAGACCAGGATGGCGCCTATCGCCAGATGCGCGTCTATGCCGAAGTTCTGAAAAAGGTCCAGACCGACTACGTCACCGAACCCAACATTACCGACGTGACCACCGGCGCGCTGCACGGGCTGCTGGAGTCGCTGGACTCGGATTCGAGCTACCTGACGCCGACCGAGTACAAGATCTACAAGGATCGTCCGACAACCGGCGTGGCCCAGGTGGGCATCACCGTCTCCAAGCGCTTCGGCTACGCCACGGTGGTCAGTGTGACGCCCGGTTCCCCGGCCGACAAGGAACACTTCGCCGACGGCGACGTCATCGAGTCCATCGGCGAGACCTCCACCCGCGAGCTCTCCCTGGCCGTGATCCGGCTGATGCTGGACGGCAAGCCGGGAACGCAGTTGACGCTCTCCGTGGTGCGCCCCCGCAAGCCCGACCCCGACAAGCTGACCCTGACCCGGATACTCCCCGCTTCCGTGCCGATAACCGAGCAGGAGTATGAAGGCCTGACCATCCTTTATCTCAAGCCGGGTGCGCTGACCGAAGCGCGCGTGGACGAAATTGCCTCCAGAATCAAGGCCGCGGGCAAGGGGCGCAAGGTGCTGCTCGACCTGCGCGACTCCTCGGGCGACGATGCCGAGCAAGGCATCCGCCTGGCCAACTTCTTCCTCAAGCAGGGAACCCTGGCCACGCTCGAAGGACAGAAGTTTCCCACTCAGACCTTCACCGCTGATCCTCAAAAATTCCTGACTGACGCGCCGCTGGCCGTGCTCGTCAACCGCGGAACCTACGGCGCCGCCGAGCTTGCAGCCGCCGCCATTCTCGACGCCAGGCGCGGCGATGTGGTGGGCGAGCGCACCTTCGGCGAAGGCTCGGTGCAGAAGACCATCGAGCTGCCTGACGGCGCGGCGCTTCTGTTGACCGTGGCCAAGTACCAGAGCCCCGCCGGCAAGAAGATCGAGGATGACGCAGTCACCCCCAACGTGGCCGTGGAAGCGCCCGCCGTGGACGAAGACCAGGAAGCGGCCCCAGCCAAAGGCGACGAGCCGCTTACCAAAGCTCTTGACCTGCTGAAAGCCAAAAGCTCCTAAGCGGAAACCGTTCCCTGGGAGAAGGTGCACGCTCATTCATTCCCGCCCTTGCACTCCATGGTGCATGAACGCAGTTCTGTACGCCCTTTTGCATCGCCGCAATGCTAGCCTTAGGCTGAAGCATCTTCTTCCAGGGCACGACCGCGAGATGCCGACGAGGCTTGAATCGCTTGGCAGTCTACCCCACCCAGCGTTTGGAACCGCGCACTCTGGCGCGGCCCCGGCGGCCGCAGCTCAGGGCGGTTCCGCCGCGCAACCGGCGCAAGCTGGCCGGGCGGTTCACGCTGGCCGTGCTGCTCCTCCTCGCCGTAATTACCGGCTCGCTGGCCGGGCTTACGCTGGTCTACTCTGTCGATCTTCCGCAAATCAACGACCTCGAAAAATACCGGCCCTCCACAACCACCGAACTCTACGACCAGAAGGGCCGCATCGTCGGCTCGTTCGCGCTGGAGCGCCGCGAGGTGGTCGACTACAACGGCTTTGCCCCCATCCTGCGCCAGGCCGTCATCTCCATTGAAGACAAGAGCTTCGCGTCGCACTGGGGCATCAACGTCTTCCGTGTCGCCGGCGCCGCCTGGCACGACATCCGCAGCCACGGCCGCGCTCAGGGCGCTTCCACGCTGACCATGCAGTTGGCGCGCAACCTCTTTCTCTCCTCCGAGCGAACCTCGACGCGCAAGATCCAGGAGGCTTATCTGGCCATCCAGATTGAGCGCGCCTTCACCAAGGAGCAGATTTTTACCCTCTACGGCAATCAGATCTACCTGGGCAGCGGCATGTACGGCTTCGAGGCCGCATCCGAGTATTACTTCTCCAAGCACGCCAAAGACCTGAACCTGACTGAAGCGGCCCTGCTGGCCGGACTGCCCAAGGGGCCGGTGGCTTTTTCCCCCATCCTCAACCCGGAGAAGGCCATCCGGCGTCGCAACCTGGTGCTGACGGAGATGGAAGAGGACAAGGCCATCACCCACCAGCAGGCGGAACAGGCGCGCAATGCGCCGCTGGGCTTGCACGTTGCCCAGCCGGAGGGGTCGGTGGCGCCGTGGTTTCAGGAGGAGGTGCGGCGGGAGCTGGAAAAACGCTTCGGCGTCGAGCAGGTGCACGAGGCAGGCCTCAAGGTGCAGACCACGCTCGACCTCGACCTGCAAAAGACCGCCAACGTCGCCGTGGCCGACGGCCTGGCCGCCTACGAGCGGCGCAAGGGATGGACCGGAAAGCTGGAGAACGTGCTCGACGCGGGATCGACGCTCGATGACTACAAGCATCCGGATTGGACGGTGAAGGTGCGGCCCGGCAACTACGTTCACGCCCTTGTGACCAGCGACCTGCCCCTGGAGATCGAGGCGCGGGTGGGCGACCAGCGGATTGTGCTTCTCTCCGAGGACTGGAAGTGGACCGGAGAACACTATGGAACCGACCTCGTCAAGCCCGGCGACATGATTTACGTTCACGTTTCCGACGCGTTGGAGGGCAAGGCACGCCGCGCCACGCTCGAGCAGGATTCCGGCGCCGAGGGCTCGCTGATGGCCGTCGACAACTCGACCGGCGACGTGCTGGCCATGGTCGGCGGGCGCGACTATGCGCTGTCGCAGTTCAACCGGGCCACCCAGTCCGAACGCCAGACCGGGTCCAGCTTCAAGCCCTACGTCTACACGGCGGCCATCGAAGACGGCGCCAAACCCACCGACATCATCGTCGACGGCCCGGTCAGCTTTGGAAGCTACACCCCGCACAACTACGAGAACGACTACAAGGGCGCGATGACTCTCGAGAATGCCTTTGCCGAGTCGCGCAACATTCCGGCGCTCAAGCTGGCCGCCCGCGTGGGCATTCACAAAGTCATCGACGTGGCCCATCGCTTCGGCGTCACCTCCAACATTCCCGCCTATTTGCCCGTGGCTATCGGCGCGGTCGAAATCACACTCGAGGAGCAGGTGGCCTCCTATTCGGTCTTCCCCAACGACGGCGTTCGCGTCGCGCCGCGCCTCATCCGCAAGGTCTCGAACGCCGACAACATTACCTTGTGGGAAGACACCCCGGCAGTCAATGAAGTGATCGATCAGCAGACCGCGCGCACCATGATGACGCTGCTCCAGGCAGTCACGCAGCATGGCACCGGTGCGGTGGCCAAGCAGTTGAATCATCCGCTGGGCGGCAAGACCGGCACCACCAGCGACTACACCGACGCCTGGTTCCTCGGCTTCTCTCCGTCGATCACCTGCGGCGTGTGGGTGGGCTACGACAGCCGCCAGTCGCTGGGAGAAAAAGAGACCGGCGCCAAAGCCGCGCTGCCCATCTGGATGACCTTCATGAAAGCTGCCATTGCCGGCAAGGACGGAGAAGAATTCCTCTCCGACTCCGAGGACAACCCGCCCCGGAAGACCGCCCCGGAACCGCCTGCCAAGCCGGGAGTCGCCGACCGAGCGCCAGCGCCGGGCGCAGCCGTCACCAAGCCGGTGAAGACCGCCGCGGCCTCCAAACCCGCCACTACCTTCCAACCCGCACTGAAACCGGCCCGCAACTAGTGCCGTGACCGCGTGATTTCGTAATCAAATGAATGTGGCGCCGGCCTCCTGGCCGGCTGTAGCGTGGACCTCCCGGTCCACGCTTGTCCACGATGAATTACCAATTGATGCGGCCTAAGCACTAGAGCCTGCCGCCCCGCATTCCTTTCGCGCATGGAGAGCCGGCTCAGTTCAGAGAGAGCCGCTCCCATGCTTCCTGGGCTTGAATCTCCGCCGACTTCCGCGCCGCCAGCTTCCTCCGCCGCAACTCCTGCTCCACCGCCGCGGCCACAAAGGCGCTCCGCCTGCGCGGGCCGGCCAGGGCGTCGATCTCCCTTGCCAGGGCGACCGGCAACCGGACGGCGATCGGCGCTTTCTCCTCGGCCATGGTTCTCTCATCGGCAGTCTCACAGCAAGTCAGCAGCCGCTCTGTCCATCGCGCCACCCTCCAAGTACACTGGTAGTGCCATGCAATCCCGTACTGGAAACGAAATCCGCGAACTTTTTCTGCGCTTTTTTGAGTCGAAGGGGCACCGCCGGGTGCACTCTTCCTCGCTGGTGCCCGCCAACGACCCCACGCTGCTGTTCACCAACGCGGGGATGAACCAGTTCAAGGACCTGTTCCTGGGCGCGGAGCGGCGCGAATACTTGCGCGCGACCACGAGCCAGAAGTGCGTGCGCGCCGGCGGCAAGCACAACGACCTGGAGAACGTTGGCTTTACCCGCCGCCACCACACTTTTTTTGAAATGCTGGGCAACTTCAGCTTCGGCGACTACTTCAAGCGCGAGGCCATCCAGTTCGCCTGGGAGCTGGTCACCAGCGAGGAGTGGTACGGCATCCCCAAGGACCGCCTCTACGTAACCATCTTCGAGGGCGACCCTGCCAACGGCGTCCCCCGCGACGACGAGGCGGAAGGCTACTGGATCGAGGCCGGCGTGCCCAAGGAGCGCATCCGGGAGTACGGCCTCAAGGACAACTTCTGGCAGATGGGCGAAACCGGCCCCTGCGGCCCCTGCTCGGAGATCTTCTACGACATGGGCCTGGAAGCCGCCGAAGCGCCTGGCGTGGACTTGCCGTTTGGCCAGGATGATGCCCGCTACGTCGAGATCTGGAACCTGGTCTTCATGCAGTTCGACCGCTCGGCTATCGTCGATCCCGCCACCAAGACCACCAGCTACAAGCTGACCCCGCTGCCCAAGCCCTCCATCGACACCGGCATGGGCCTCGAACGCGTAGCCGCCGTCCTCCAAGGCAAAGTGTCCAATTTCGAGACAGATTTGTTCACC
>JARLGE010000100.1 GCA_031296215.1 Occallatibacter sp. | reverse complement strand
TGGTTCTAATCGAGAGCATGTTGCATCAGTTTGCAGATTTCGGATTGGAAGGCATCGTAGTGCCTGCGCACTCTATGGGCCAGGACGAAGTTCAGCTATGGCGAACGAATTGGGATTTTGACCCGAGAATCCAGATCGATGGGACGAAGATCGCCTCCTTCGCGCTAGAACAGCTCGCCGCCGGTGTCAATCTCGCCATCTATGCCACCCCGATGGAGAGCCAGGCGAAGGGCGTAGATGGAATCGGGATCGAACGAACCAGATTGGACGAGGTGCCCTTCCTTTTGGCGACTGAAGATCCGAAGACCGGCGACAATGCCGAGGCTCTGAAGGCATTGGAAGCAAAGGACGCGGCACTCGCCGAGGAACAGCGTAAGCTGGCGCAGCCAAAGCCGCGTCGCTTTGAACTCTCTCCTGAGTAGAATTCGACGAATCGAAGGAGCCCCCATGAAGGGGACTTCCAATTCGATGTTGAATCGCTCGGGCGACAAGGCCGTGCTGAGCAGGTAATAGGCGGTTTCGGCGCTGCTTTTCTCCCCCGTTTCGCGTATCCGTTCCACCTTGCCGATGGCCGCCCAACCGAGCCTTCGAAGCTGCTTCTGGAGCCAACCGATTTCTGTCGAAACCGTCGCCGTGCGGGTTTCCACGCGCCCGTGATCGCCCTCCTGTTCGATGATCGGCCCGGCGATGGAGCGCTGGAAGTTCAGCGCGTCGGCGGTCACGATGGCGCCTTTTAGCGTCAGCATTTCCAACAGCTTGGGCACGGCGGTGAACTCGTTCGACTTGGCGTCGGTGGCTATTTGCGCCAGCACCAAGCGCTGTTCGCATCCCCATGCGCTCACCATGTGCAAGGTCGATTTGCCGCTGGCCCGATCAAACGAGCGGAGTAAAATCTTCCCATCAATGGCAAACACGCCCTGGCTTTGCGCGGAAAACTGCGCCATAAACTGTTGAAACGAGACGCAGAACTGATCCGGATCGAGGTTGCGAAACAGCCGGCTGAAGGTATCGTGGCTGGGCACGCCGTTGTTCAACTCCAGCAAGCTTCGCAGAAAAGGTTCCTTGGCCTTGGCAAACAACGCCATGTCCCCTGCGCCCTGACCACCGCACAGCACGGTGCACATCGCAATCACAAGAATCTCATGAAAGTCGTGCAGACCGGCATTGCCGCGGCGCGGGTCCTCCAATCCCTCCCAACACGCCATGAGTTGATCCAGAGTTTCTTCCCCCGGACGCAGACTTCGGCATGGCTCGGCCCTCCGGCAAGAGTCGCTTGCCGGAGGGCCCCGAGTAAGTGTCAACTCTGATTCAAGCAGTTTTCAAATGCAATGGACCTGGAGGGAACGCAAGGCATGGAACCATGCCTAGCGGCTGAAAGTCACATAACGGCGCCCGGCATAGAGCCGGAAGCCGCCTGCCGGGTCGGCGGTTACCTGCAAGGGCATGGGCCGCTTGAGCCCCGCGTCGGTTCCCGAACTCACGGTCAGCAAGTCGTGCGCGCCTACGTCTGTCACCACAAACTTGTCCCCGGCAATGAATCCCACGCCGTAGATGCCCGCCGGCAGGCTCTGGCCGCCCACCTTGATGGGCGCTTCGGCGATGAAATAAGCCGAATACTTGGCCTGAATATCGGTCGAGTATCCGCTTGTATCCACAAGCGTGGTCAGCACATAGAGCCCGTCGGCAAACTTGACGCCGCCGGAGTTGCGCAACTGCGTGGTGGCCGCCTGGCCCTTGTAATAGACGCTGGCCGGCAGCAGCTTCTGCAGGTCGGCCGGCTTCAGCACGGTGTCCCCACCCTGCGCCGTTGCCACGTTTGGCGCCGCCAGAATGGCCACGGCCATGGTTCCGGCCGCAATGAGCTTCAGAATTACCGATAATCGCATCGTGAAACCTCCTTCTATCTACTGCGCTTGGAGTATACCGCACCCTCCGCCGCGCTGGCGCTAGTTCTCCGTCGACAGGACATCGTAGTTATAGTCGATGAGCGCCCGCTTGGGCGCCGACGGCAGCTTGGGCAAAGGCACAGTCTGGTCGACGGTCACGGGGCCGAGCACCGAGACCGAACCCAGGTGATAAAACTTGTCGTCGGTCGTTTCCACGTAGATCTGCACCAGCATTTTGAAGCTGGCTTGAACTCCCGATTGCACCAGCTTGAAGTGCATGCTCGATTTGTCGCCGCTTTGCGTGATCTCGCCTTCGAAGTGATAGTTGGGCAGGTCGGTCCCGTAAACATACTGGTTAAAAAACCAATCCATGCGGTGATTTCGATCCAGATCCATCGCCGGGCTCATGTGTTTTTCCACGATGGCCTTGAAGTCCTCGGTTGTCGCTGCCTGCAGGCGATAGGTGGAGAGAAAGTCGTGCATGGTGTCCATGAATCGGCCGTCTCCCTCCTTGGGCGACCACATCATCATCCGGATCATGTGCAGGATGTACGCGCCCTTGGGATAGACCAGATCCTGGTAAATATCCCATCCCGTCTTTTCTGTGCTAAGACGGAAGCCCATGGTCACCGGCCCCACGTCGATGGGCCGGAAGCCCTGCGCGTTCTTTTCCGTGATGAGCTTCCTCTGCTGCTTCCAGAACTCGCGAAACTCCTCCGGCTTGGGCCGCGTGGCCTGCAGAAAGATGGAGGCCGAAGTATTCGCGAAGCCCTCGCTCATCCACTGGTCGCGATAGCTGCGGAAGCCCACCGTCTGGCCCCACCATTGGTGCGCCACCTCGTGCGGGGTGACCACCTTCCAGTACATATCTTCCGGATGCAGGCCCATGAAGTGCTGCTGCGTTGTATCCAGGAAGCCGCAAATGGGCAGATAGACCAGCATCGGCCAGCTCTGGCCGTAGTTGCATGCGTATTGCTGGGTCAGCGCGACGCGCGCAAAGGGCAGCGGACCGAAATAACTTGTGTAGAGCCGCGCTGCCACTTCTCCCTGGCTCAGTTGGCCGGGGAGCATCGAGGAGGTGCTCAGCGTTCCCAGCGCGCCTCCGGCCATCTGCGCCATATCATCCGGAGGCGTGGTGTTGGCATAGGCGTCGATGGTCAGGTCGTCGCCCAGCTTGCCCGCCACCTTTGCCTCTTTCATGGTGAAATTGCCCAGGTTGAAACCCACCACCGCCAGCGGCACATCCGTCTTCCACTCGGTGGTGGTGACCTTGCCTTCGGTGCTCTCGTTCACCTTGGTTCCTGTGGCGATCAGCTGAAGGCCCTTGGGCACGTGGAACGCCATGCGATATGTGGCATAGTTGCCCAGCCCGCTGGACGCATTCGGATACCAGCTCTCGCGTGCAACCGGATAGTAGTTCGCGCCGCCCTCGTTCTTGACCACGTCCTTGCCTGCATAGGTAATGCGAAGGTTTGCTGTCTCGCCTTTCTTGAGTGTCTTCGCCAGCACAACTCCAAAGTCCGGGTCGTCGTCCTTCTTCTCCTGCACAAAGTCCAGCGGATCGCCTTTCTCGGTCTCGGTACGGCTCACCCTCAGCGTCGGGTACAAATCCAGCGGGACCACCGCCACGCCATCCTGCTCGGCGCGCAGTTCCACGTTGGCCACGCCGCTCAGAAAGCCGCTCTTCTCGATCGAGACATCCAGGTTCTCGCTCAGGATGCGGTAGGGTGCGTTGAGCTCGTTGCCATTGGCAACTCCGTTCCCATATTCGCTGGCGCGATGAAATGCGAGCGGAACGCTCGGGCCCCAATCGTTCCAGTTCATCAGCTCCACTTCTTCGGGCGCCACGCCCTCGGCGCCCAGCGGGTCAAGAATCAACAACAGGTGCGCGTCCTTGCGGCCATGAACCGCCGCCATGAAATATCCGCCCGGGCCTGGGCTCAGCACATCCTCGAGCAGCCGCAGATCGAAGTTGTCGTGCAATTTGAGCCGCGCAAAACGCTGGAACTCCTGGGCAGCCGAGATGTAGACGTTGTCCGCCACGCCCTTGCCCGCCGAGCCCTTGTGCAACTCCGCGGCTGTCGCGTCGGTAAAGCGCAGCACCACCTGGTCGAAGTCCTCGTCGAATTCCTCGCTCTTGTTCAGAATCATCAGACTGTGCCGCTCTTCGGCGGTCGGCGGCGCGATGTGCAGATGGCCATCGCCCTTGAAAACCGCGCCCGTGACCTTGCCGTTCACCTCCCCATAGAAGGCGAAGTCGCCTCGGCGGAAGGTGAAGGTGGCCGCGTCCCGGCGCAGCTCCAGGTTGTTCACCTGGATCACTTCGCCGCCCGGCAAAAGGCCGCGCAGTTGTTGGTACAAAGGGTTGCTGTTCCCCGGATGCTGGGCATCGAGCATCACTGAACAGAGCAGGAGGAAAAAGGCAAGGACGGCGAATGAGGCACGCAGGCGATTCGGCACAGGGGTCTTCTCCATCCACTAGCTTTGTATCACAAGCAGGAAAGGCCTACGCGTCCATGGTCCTGTGCGAATCTTGACGACTTCTGGCACGGCAATCCTCAGAGGTTTCGAGTCCCAAAGACGAACATTGAATATTGGCAAGAAAAGATACTGGGAAATCGAAAGCGCGACCGTCTACGTCACCGCCAACGGCATGAAGCAGCGCGGCGACGTGATCAGCGGCGGAAGCTATATGTCGTCGAGCGATCCGCGGCCGCACTTCGGTCTCGGTCAGGCCACCAAAGTCGACGATATTGAAATTCACT
>JARLGE010000099.1 GCA_031296215.1 Occallatibacter sp. | reverse complement strand
TCTACGAAGATGGCCGGCTGGGCTGCATTCAGCCCATCGGCGCGGCGCCCGGCGACTACCCGGCAACCGCAAACTATGTCTTCGGGACCGGAGCCTTTCTGCTCGCCGGGTCAGAGGTGGATCGGCTGGCCAGGTAGCCCAGGCATCGGCAAAAAACCATCCGCGAAAGAAAAAGTGCGCAACCCACGAAGTGGATGCGCACTTTTTCTCTGCTCGATTTGTCTTCTATTCCGGCAAAATCTGCTGGCCTTTAATGGTGAACGTACTGTTGACCACCTGTGCGCCCGAGTGGGGCTGGCCGCCGCCCACCGAGATCGTGTACTGACCCTCGGCAACGATGGGCTCTCCGGCCTCGGTGACCATGCTCAGGTCGCGCGGGCGCAGGCGGAAGTGAACCGTTTGCGACGCGCCCGGATCGAGATGCACGCGCTGGAAGCCGCGCAGGGCCCGCAAGGGCGCGCCGGGGACTATGGGGAATTCGAGATAGAGCTGCGCCACCTCATCGCCCGCGGTCTTGCCGGTGTTGGTGACGGTGACATCGAACGAGGCCGGACTGCCGGCTTGGACCGGATCGGTGGGGCCGGTGAGGTTGCTGTAGGAGAAGCTGGTGTAGCTGAGGCCGTAGCCGAACGGATAGAGCGGCTCGCCCTCGAAGTAGCGGTAGGTGCGGCCCTTCATCGCGTAGTCCTCGAAGGGCGGAAGCTGGCTGACATCCTTGTAAAACGTAACGGGCAGGCGGCCGGCTGGGTTGTTCTTGCCGGAGAGCGTCTCGGCCACGGCTGCGCCGCCCTCTTCGCCGGGGTAGAAGGCGTCGAGGATGGCGTTGGCGTGGGCCTTGGCCCAGTTGACGCCGAGGGCGCTGCCGTTGGTGAGCACCACCACCAGCGGCTTGCCGGTAGCAGCCACGGCTTCAAGCAGCGCCTCCTCGGGTTTGGGCAGGTCGAGTGAGGTGCGGTCGCCGCCCTTGAAGCCCTCTTCCTGCACCTGCATCTCTTCGCCTTCGAGTTCGCTGGTAATTCCGACGACGGCGACCACAACGTCGGCCGCCTTGGCCGCGTCAATGGCCGCAGGCTGAGGCTTCAGGTCAACCTTCGACCACATCAGCTTGGCGGCGATCTCATCGCCCCCGAATCCAAAAGCGTAGTCCACCTGCAGCTTCGCCGGCTTGCCGCCTTCCAGGTGCACGCGGCCAAGCTTGGCAGCCTTGCCGTCACCGCCGTAGGAGGAAGTCACGTCCTTGCCGTCGAGCTGCATCCGGAAATAGCCGGCAGCCGCCATACCGAGGTTGTAGTCGCCTGTGTTCGGGGCCGTCAGCATCCCCTCCCAGTGAATGGTGAGAGGCTTCACCGCCGCCGCTTCCGCCGGCAGGCTGCTGGCTGAAGCATCGATCGTGGCTTCCACGCGCACGGCCACCGGCTTGGCGGCGGCCGGGTTGTTCAGGTTGCTCATGTCCAGCTTCGCGTAGCTCGCCTTGATGCCCGGCTTGCCGTCCACTGTAAGCGCGGATGCGGGCACGGGCACGCCGTCGTTGCCGAGGAACTGCGTGCCGGCAACGTAGTTGACGGTTGCGCCGCCAAACTCGTTGCGGATGCCTTCGAGAATCGAAACGGTGTGGCTGGGCGTGCCGTTGTAGTTGCCCAACAGCACCTTGGTCTGGTCGGCCAAAGGACCGATCACCGCGATTTTCACGCCCGCGGTCTTCAACGGCAGCACGCCGTCGTTTTTGAGCAGCACCATTGCTTCGTTGGCCATCTTGCGGGCCATGGCTCGATGCCCGGCGCTGTCCAGCAGTTTCTCGTCGATCTTGTTGTAAGGCACCATCTCCGGCGGGTCGAACATGCCCAGCTTCATGCGCGCGGTAAACAGGCGCGTGACAGCCGTGTCGATCTCGCTCTCCTTCAGATAGCCCGCCTTGACCGCGTCAAGATAGGGCTTGTAGTCGTGGTCGTCGTTCACCTTGAAGGTGAAGTCCACACACTCGTTGTCCATGCCCCGCCGCAGACTCACCGCGGAAGACTCGGCTTGGGTAGCGTTGAATTTGTGGCCGGCATGAATGTCGAGCACAGCGCCGCAGTCGGAGACGACGTAGCCCTGGAAGTTCCACCAGCCGCGCAGTTGATCCTGGAGCAGGAATTCGTTGGCGCAGGCGGGCTGGCCGTTGATGCGGTTGTAGGCGCACATCACGGAGCCGGCCTTGGCCTCGGTGACGGCAGCGCGGAAGGCGGGCAAATACGTGTCGAGTTCGTCATGCTTGCTGACGGTGACGTCGGCGTTGTGGCGCGTGGGCTCGGGCCCGCTATGCACGGCGAAGTGCTTGGGGGTGGAGATGACGCGGTAGTAGCGCGGATCGTCGCCCTGCATGCCGGTGACGAAGGCCACGCCCATGCGGGCGGTCAGGAACGGGTCTTCGCCGTAGGTCTCCTGGCCGCGGCCCCAGCGGGGATCGCGGAAGATGTTGATGTTGGGGGCCCAGAAGTCGAGGCCCTCGAAGATATCGCTGTGGCCGGCGCGCATGGCCTGCACGTGCTTGATGCGTCCCTCGGTGCCGATAACAATGGCCATCTGGTGGATGGCGGGAGCGTCGAAGGTCGCAGCCAGGCCGATGGGTTCGGGAAACTCCGTGGTGCCGTCGCGCGACACGCCGTGCAGCGACTCGCTCCACCAATCGTAGCCGGGGACGTTGAGCCGGGGAATGGCGCGCGCCTGGTTGACCAGTTGCGTTGCCTTTTCTTCCAGCGTCATGCGCTGGACGAGGTCGGCGGCGCGCTGCTCCGGCGGCAGGCCGGTGTCGAGATAGGCGGGCTTGGGCGCCTCCTGCTTCGGCGCCTCCTGTGCTGCACTGACGGAAAGACCCGCGGCGCAGACCAATGCGAACGCGGCCAGATGACCTAGAAAGTTTTTCATTGCATCCCCCAAATGGGCGGTCGGGATGGCTCCTGGAGGATTTGGCGACAGGAGTTTTCCGGACCCGCTCTACGGAAGGCAACGCTAAAGCGCGCAGAGGCGAATGTCAAGGGCGCGGACAGGGAAATCCGCTGAGGTAAATCGCTTCATCGAGCGTTATCGGTAGTACGGCGGGTAGGGCGGCTGCACGTAGACCACGTGGGGCGCTGGGGCCGTGATGGCCCACAGGAGGGCCGCGATCCAGCCGAAGAACGTCCAGCCCAGAAAAAGGTTGAGCAGGGTGATGGCCGTGCGCTCGTGCAGGTGGCGTCCGCCTGCGATCAGGGAAGGCAGGAAGTAGAGCGCGAGAAGACAGAAGAAGATGGGAATGTGGAACATGGATCGACACCTCCGCTGAGGCGACCTGGTTCGGCCCGGGTGAGGCGCTGTGTTCAAAACCAGCGCTAAGCCATTATAGATTCCCTACGGTGTAACCTTTTCGAAAGTTCCCTCGTAAAGCCAAATAGAGGCGGGAGATGGCATGGAGCGCGCAGATGGGCTTGGACGAGCGGGAAAGCCAGAAGCGTCTGCTCGCCTTCCGGCAAGGCGACATGGACGCCTTCGAGACGCTCTTCCGCCAGCATCAGCGCGCCGTTTACGGCTGGATTCTGCGCATGGTGCGCAACCCGGCCACGGCCGAGGAGCTGACTGTGGAAACCTTCTGGCGCATCTATCGGGCGCACGCACGGTTTGAGCCCGCACAGGGATTCGAGGGCTGGGCAAGGCGCATCGCCACCCACGCGGCGCTGGATTGGATGCGAAGCGCGCGGACGGAGAACGAGTTGAGATCCGAGTTTTCGTTTGAGGCGGCTGCTCCGGAAGCTGGGGACCCTGCTGTTGCGGCGGAGATTCGCGAGAAGACGGCGCTGGCCTTTCAGCGGCTTGCGCCCAAGTTGCGAATTGCGGCCTTGCTGGCGGTGGTGGAAGAGCAGCCATACAGAGAAGTGGCCGAGGCGCTGGGAGTCTCCGTGGCGGCCGTGAAACTGCGCGTCTTCCGCGCCCTGCGATTGCTGAGAAAGGACCTGGAGAGGCAAGGGATCAGACCATGAATGCACACGATGAGGACCGAGTGGTGAAGCTGTTGCGGGAGGCTCTGCCGACAATCGACGGAGAACCCGAACCCGGCCGCGACTTGTGGCCCGCGGTGCTGAAGCGGCTGGACGAAAAGCCGGCCATGCCGCCCTGGTTCGACTGGGCGCTGCTGGGCGGGTTGGTGGGGCTTGCGGCGCTGTTTCCGTCGGCGATCCCGGTGCTTCTTTACTACCTATGAACCGGCCGGGCGCGTCAGCCCGACAACCAAGCTTTTGAGAAGGAGATTGTTATGAACACCCATCCTTACCTGCGCGCGTACCTGGCGGGCATCTTTGTGCCCACGTTCGTCCTGCCCCTGCTGCTGACCTTCGTCGTGGCGCGGCTGGTGTTTCAGGTGCCTATACCCGTCGAACAGGCGCTCATCTTCCCCATGGCCGTCGTGCCCCTCCTCTGGGGTCTCTGGAACATGCTCTGGCTGTGGTCGGCCCCGCGCACCCACGTGCCGATCGGCCTGCATGGAGCCGTGCTGCCGCTTCTGCTGATGCCGCTGGGAGCGACGCTGGCAACCTGCCTGGGAATCCTGGCGATTGGCTCCCATGGCGTCACCTGGTTCCAGATTGCCCATGTGCCGTACACCCTGATCGCGCCGCTGTTCCTGGCGGCGATGGCCGGCTACTACCTGGTGTGGAAGTACGTTGTGGGCTTTTTGAACCGGGTGCTGGGAATTGC
>JARLGE010000098.1 GCA_031296215.1 Occallatibacter sp. | reverse complement strand
GGCACGGCGCTGGATGCGGAGCTCGGGACCCTTCTCGCGTGGATGGGCAAGCTGGACGCGGGGCTGGGACGGTCGGCCGGGACGGCGGCCAGCAAGATGCGCTACCAGATGAACCGGCTCAGGCGGCTGGCGGCCAACTTCCAGTTGCAGCAGGAGGCTTCGCTCGCCCGTCACGCGGAGGCGATCTGCCAGGCGCTTTACCCCGGCGGGGTGTTGCAGGAGCGTGTGCATGGGGCGGCCTACTATTTCGCCCGCCATGGGTTCGAACTGGCGGAAGAGATCAGCCAGCAGGCGGAGAACGCCTGTCCGGGGCACACGGTGATGGGGCTGTAGGACCAGGGACCAGGGAACAGGGAACAGAACTTCCGCGGGCGCTTTTTCCCCTGTATAGAAGGTGATTACCGGCAAGTGAGCGGATCGGGGCCTGATGGCTCAACCCCGATGTTCCCAGACTTCTGCAGCCTTCAGCCGGTTACGGGCAGGGCGGGCATGGCGCCAAGGGCTCTGGCTTCGTCCACCACCACGTCCAGGTGTTCCAGCACTTGCGCGACGGCCATGGTGTATATCTCGCGTTGGGAGTCGTAGCCCTCTTCGATCAACTGCTTGAGGTAGCGGCCGGCGATCTGCACGGCAAGCTGGTCGGTGACGACCTTGCCGGAGCGCTGCTTCTGGGCCTCCCAGGCAAGCAGGGGCAGGGCGATCCACATGGGCCGGCCGTTGACGTCGAAGCGGACATCGACGGCGTCGGCGTGGCGGGTGGCGATGGCCACCAGGGTGCCCTTCCAGCGGCAGTGCAGGTCTTCGCCGCTCCAGCGGTCGGTGACGTGGAAGTCTTCGTACATGGAACCAGCCTATCGCTACGGCTGCTGAACGGCAAGTCGCAGCGTGCGGCGGCTCCAGTTTTGAGGGGGCGCAGGTCGCGGCTCAGGGATGCAGCGCGGGCGCAAATGCCGGCTGGCGGTGGACGCTCGTCTTCGGGCGCTGTTAGACTGGTAAGGTTGCAGTGGAAGTGCTCTCAACCGTACAAGCCCGCCTGCACGCCTAATCGGCCAAGGACAAGAAAAACCCCGTGGACACACAAACGCGTCATGCCTTGAAAAAGGACAAGTTTGCCCAGGCCACCGCCAGCAGCGTCAGCTGGGTGAGCGGCCACCGCTCCGGCGTTCTGCGCTGGGCCATTGTTGCTCTAGTCGTTGTTGCCGCCGTCGTCGGCGGGCTCATCTTCTGGACTCTGCGCTCCGCGGCGGCCGATGGCGGCCTAGGCGCTGCCCTGGACACCTACGACGCGGCTCTGGCCACGCCCGGCGCTCCGGCGGAAGCCGGCACCTACTCGACGGCCGCCGATCGCTCGCGGGCGGCCAACCAGCAGTTTGTGGCCGCCGCCCAGCAATACGGCTGGCTGCCCCAAGGCTCCAAGGCGCACTACTTTGCCGGCATCACCTACCAGGAACTGGGCCAGAATGGCCCGGCGGAGACGGAGTTGAAGGCCGCTGCCGGGGCGTGGGACCACAATCTCTCCAACCTGGCCAAGGTAGCGCTGGTGAACCTTTATCACCAGACGGCGCGGGACCCGCAGGCCATCGCACTTTGCAATGAGCTGATTGCCAAGCCCTCGGAGACGGTTTCAGCCAACGTGGCCAAGCTGGACCTGGCCAACCTGTACGCCGCCGCAGGCAAGCAGAAGGAAGCGCGCGACCTGTGGGCCGCGGTGAAGGACGCGGACAAGGATGGCGCCGCCGGCTCCATCGCCGCGCAGAAGCTCGGCCCCAAGCCATAGCAGGGTAACCAAGGGAAACAGACGACTCGCGGAGCCCCAGGCTTCGCGAGTTTTGTATTGTGCTCCGAAACAGAGCCAAACGTGAGCATTTTCGCATCCGCCCGCGTCTGGTTCGGTATGAGCGCCGGCCAGGCAGTATTCTCAGGTTGGATGGAGATTCCGGAAAGCGCTGTGCAGCAACGAGCCCGTACTCACGCGGACCCCGCCTACGCGGATGAGGCGACACTGGCGGCGCTGGTGAGCCAGTACGCGGGAACCCTCTATCGGGTGGCGTTCTCGGTGCTGCGTAACCCATCGGACGCCGAAGACGCGGTGCAGGAGGCGTTTGTGCGGGTGCTGCGGCATCGCCACACGCTCAGCGAGGTGCGCGACCCGCGGGTGTGGCTGATCCGCATTGTGTGGAACATTGTGCTGGACCGCAAGCGCCGCTCGAAGACCCGGCCGGAGACCGACGACGTGGCCGACCTGGCCCGGGTGTTGCCCGCGGAAGGCTTGAGCGCCGAGCAGCGCGCCTCTGCCGCCCAGCACCATGCGCACGTGCTTGGCTGCGTGGAGAAGCTGCCCGCCAAGGAGCGCCAGGTGCTGATGCTCTCGGCTTTCGAGGAGCTCAACAGCGTGGAGATTGCCACGGTGCTGGGCATTACCGAGTCGAGCGTCCGGTCACGCCTCTTCCGGGCGCGCAACCTGATGGCGGGGCTGCTGCATCATGCGAGGCAGTGATTCGTGGTTAGTGATTCGTTGGCGGTGCTGGGAGAAGTGGCAGGAGATTGAAATGAACTACCGAGTTCAACAAGGATTCTCGAACGATTCCGGCGTGGGCGAGGCAGAAGAGACGTTGCGCCTGATCGCCCGGCTTCCCGCGCCCGAGGGGCTTGAGGAGCGGGTCGAGGCCGGTCTTCGCTCGGCTCCGGGCGCTGCCCGGCGAGGGGCACGGGTGCTGGCCTGGCCGGGGGCGTTCTCGCCAGCGGCCGGATGGCTGCGGGCGGCGGCCGCGGCGGCGATTGTGTTTGTGGTTGCCGGGGGCGGCTGGGGGATCTACTCGCGGGTGCAGCCGAGCGAGCCGGCGCATGGGATTGCCGGGCCGCAGATGGCTGCGCCGGGCGGATTCAGCGAAGGCGGAGCCGTGCGCCGCCCGCAGACGCTGGTGGGGCCGGTGGTGACGGTCCCTGCGCCGCCTGCGACGACCAAGCCGAAGACTCCAGCGAAGGCCGCGGCGACTGGGCACAAGTCCGCTGGGGTGAAGAGAACTGTTGCTTCGCCGGTTGCGCCCGCGGTGCAGTAGAGGTCTAAGAGCCCGTGGTGAAGGCCGAAACGCCCGAAAACCATCCCTCAGGGGCTAAAGCCCGTCGTTTCGTATCAAGCATTTACGGCACGGCTGAGCCGTGCCCATTCAAAGCAGCATACATTCGACATAAATAGAGGCTCTCAAGGCTTGGCAGGATGAGGAGCTGCGAGTGCGGGCTTATACCCGCTTGGAGCCGGCATGGACCGCGATGCCGACCAGGGCCAGCGCCACCGCTCCCCACAAAGCCGGAATCCATCCGCTGACGTGGAAACCAACCACGAGGTGCGAAGCCAGCAGGATCATGGCCGCGTTGATGACCAGCAGAAACAGGCCCAGCGTGATGATGGTGATGGGGAAGGTAACGATCTTCAACACCAGTCCCAGGGTGGCGTTGAGCAGGCCGATGACCAGCGCCGCGATCAGCGCCGGCTCCAGGCCCCGCACCTCAAAGCCGCGCAGGAAATGGGCGATAACCAGCAACGTTGCCGCACTCAGCAGCCAATGAATCAAGAGCTTGAGCATTTTGTGTTTCTCCTTGGTCGGGCCAGCCCGGCCCGCCTGACGCCAGGCAGCCGAGTCGAATGCCAACTCGACGCTTGGATGCGCCTTGCGTGCAAGGGGCAACAAAGTCTGAGACGATAGTGTCTGGAGCGGGTCTGTTGATGCTGGTCAAAAGGGAACAACTTTTCGCGGCCAGCCGGGGTCATCCTGCGCGGGGCGCTGAGGCTGCGAGGAGCCGCTTCAAACCCGAATCCGGCGCGCTACAAGGCGTTTCCTCAGGGGCTAAAGCCCGCACTTTTTTTTTCGGAGTCCATGGCACCCTTCGACTTCGCTCAGGGCAGGCCATTGAAGTCGTGCCCTTTCAAAACGCCGGCTTTTTCCGGGCATAGTGCCGAGCCCTCTGAAAGCTGGATCATGCAACAGCTTCAAGAGTATTCCCCGATGCGCGTACTCCGAATCTTCTGTCTCGCCGGATTTCTTCTCTCTCTGCTGGGGACGACGGGGGCGCGCGCGCAGCAGGGGTCCAGTCGAGCCGGGCCATCGCCCGGTTCGCCGGCCGGTTTGCCGCTGCCGGACGTGAGGCAACTGATGCTCGAAGTTCAGGCGCACCAGAAGCAACTGGACAAGGTGAGGGAGAACTACACCTACACCAGCCTGCAAACCACCCAGGACCTCGACGGCAACGGGCAGGTGAAGAAGACCGAGAGCACGGAGAACGAAGACTTCTTCGTCAACAGCCACGTGATCGAGCGCACGGTGAAGAAGGACGGCAGGCCGCTGGACGCGCATGAGGAAGAGAAGGAGACCGGGCGCGTGGCCAAGCTGGTGGAGAAGGCGGAGCGGACGCCGCCGGGCCAGCCGCTGGAAGGCCAGTCGATCAGCATCGGCCGGGTGCTGGAGATCATGGATGTGGGCAACCCGCGGCGGGAGAGCTTTCGCGGGCGGCCGACGATCGTCTTCAACTTTGTGGGCCGCAAGGACGTGAAGACCCATGGGCTGGCCGAGGACGCGTCGAAGAAGCTCAAAGGGACGCTTTGGATCGACGAGGCCGACCGCCAGGTGGCGCACATGGAGGTGAGCTTCGACGACAACTTCAAGGTGGCAGGAGGGCTGTTCGCCACGATCGAGAAGGGGTCGAACTTCCGCTTCGACCAGGAGCCTGTCTCCCACCCCAACGACGAAGACCTGTCGTTGGGGACCCCGGTGAACGGCGAGCTGTGGCTGCCTACGGGCGCCGAGGCCAACATCGTGGGTCGGCTGCTGATGGTCAAGGGCATTCGCCAGCACTTTACGGAGCACGATTACGACTTCAAGCGCTTCCACGTGGAGGCCGAGCCGGGCAAGAACGCCAAAGCGATCGTCGAGGCCAAGCCATAGGAGCGCGTTTCCGTTACATTGGAAGCATGTTTGCGCGGCGCATCTCGATCGAGCGGGTTGACGCTTTGGGCGCGGCGCACCCTTGCCCGATCCGCCAGATCGACAACTTTGCCATGCGGAACTTCACGGGCGATGCGGTCTTTGACGACACGCTGCCGGCCGGCGACGGGCTGCTCGAGGCCGGGCACCGGGTTCCGCTCGACCGGCTGCAAATGGCGATGGAGGACTGGTTTCGGCGCAAAGGCTACCTGAAGGCGGAGGAGCGGCTGGAAGTGCGGGAGATGGACGCTACGGGCTACTCGCTGTCGGGCAGTTTGTAGGGCTTTTGCAGCCATTGGCGGGCTTCGTTGACGGCGCCCTGGGTGTTGTCGTTGGTTTGGACGGCGAGCCGGTACTCGTTGACGGCGCGATCGCGCTGGCCGGTGATGTCGAAGATCTTGCCCAGTGCGATGTGGCTCCAAACCTCGGTCCAGCGGGGTTCGCCGTCACCGCGCAGCGAGTCGCGATAGGAGTTGACGCTGGCCTGGTAGTTGCGCTGGGTGAACAGCAGTTCGCCGATGCGGTAGCTGGCCAGCGAACTCTGCGGGTTGGCTTCCAATGCTCTTTGATATTCGGCCAGCGCGCCGGTCAGGTCGCCCTGGGCCACCAGTTGCTGGCCTTTGAGGATGGCGATGCGGACCGACAGGTCGGGAGTGGACTTGAGCAGCCAGTCGCCGGGGTCGATGGAGATGTGGCGGGGGCGGCCGAAGGTGTCGACCACGTACTGGGTGTCTGTGCCCACCACGTCGATCTTCTTGTTTTCGGTCTTGCCGTCGGTATCGACGCGCAGCTCGACCGGCATGCGGAACAGGTCGAGGTCCTGCTGAATTTCGCCGATGGTGCGGAAGCCCTTGTTGTTTCCGAGGCGGTAGACGGCGTACTTGTCGGTGAACTGCGGCGCGCCGGTGCCGTCGATCCACTGGGAAAAGAACGGCGTGAGCTGCTGCTGGCTCTGGGCCTCGGCCACCTTGATGAAATCGGAGGTGCGCAACCCCAGGTCGGTGTACTGGCTGAGCGCGCCTTTGAGCGTGGCCAGGAAGGCCTTGTCGCCGATCTCCCAGCGGAGCATGTGGAAGACCATGGCTCCCTTCTCGAGGGTCGAGGACTGGAACTCGGGCGAGAAGGGACTGAGGCGGGCGTCGCTGGAGAGGGGGATGGTGTCGTAGGCGAGCGCGCCGGCGGCAACGTCCTGGAGGGCGGTGCGCATGGCGCCCTTGCCGTTCTCGTCTTCCAAGTACATCAGCTCGCCGTAACGGGCCATGCCGTTGGTGATCCATGCGTCGCCGAGGGTTCGCGGACTGACTTCCGAACTCCACCACTGGCGTGCGATGGTGTTGGCCAGGAGGCGGATGCCGCTCTTGTCGGAGACGCGCGAGCCGAGGATGGCGGCCAGTTCCGGGGCCCAGACGGCGGGCAGCGTGTCGTCGGGGAGCTCGACCACGTTGAGGTGCGAAGATTCCGGCCCGCCGAAGCTGCCGGTGAAGAAGTCGAACTCCTTGGCCGCGGTTTGGGCCAACTGGTTGCCGCTCTGCTGGTGGCTGATGGTGAGGTAGACCTTCACGTTGCCGGAGCCGGCGGTGATGGGGCCGACAAAGCGGCCGGCGATCACGGTGCCGGGGAATCCGGGCTTGTCCCAGTTGAAGTCGAACTGGTCGCCGGGTTTGCCGCTGGCCAGGGTGACCGGCTTCGAGCCGCCAAGTGCGCCGCTGGCGAAGACCTTCATGCCCTGCGGCACGCGGATGTGAATCTCGGCGGTGAAGCGGTCGGTGAGGTAACCGGTCATGGGAAACCAGCGCGCGGGATAGAGCAGGTAGGTGACGGGCTCCTGGATGGCGGCTAGTTTGAGGCCTTCGACGGGGCCGTCTTCGTTTCCGGTGATGACGCCCTCGTAGGCGAAGGTCCAATGGTTGACCTGGCCCTGGATGAAGGGGGCGGCCGGGGTGACACGGATGGCGCCGTCGGCAGAGCGCTCGCCGGTGAGCAGCTTGCCGCTCTCATCGGTAATCTTGTTCACCTTGAGCGCGGGGTGGAAGCCGAAGGCCACCAGTTCCATGGTCTCGGGCGCGGTAAAGCTGACCTGGGCGGTGGCGGCGATGTGGTGGGTGGCGGTGTCGATCTCGGCGTTGATGACGTAGCCGGTGATGTTGAGAGCGGGGCGCTCGCGCTGCGCGCCGAGGGGGGGGGCGAGCAGGAGGACGGCGGCAAGAAGGGCCGCCGGGAAAAGGCGGATTTCCGAGGCAATTTGCAACTTCCGCATTTCTTCACGCATGGCAGTCATCATGGTATCGCAGCCGCTCTTTCGGCAGGTGTTTCAGTGCTTCGGTTGGAATGGCGCCGGGGATAGGGGCGCGATCAATTGCAGAGCCACCTCGGCCACCCGATCAATGGCGCCCGGGCTTCTGAGAGCATTGCCCGCCGGATTCGAACGCAACAACCCCCCAATCGCGGCGAGCTCCTTCATCATGGACTGGCGCGGGGGTCCGTCGGGTAGCAGGGGCCCGATGTGTTGGACGATATTTGCGGCGGTGAAGTCGCTTTGGATGAGTTCCGGGACGACGCGCTTGCCGGCGATGAGGTTGGCCATGGCCACATGGGGCACCTTGACCAAGAGCTTGGCGATCGCGTAGGTGAGGGGCGAAACGCGGTAGACGACGACAAAGGGATTGCCGATGAGCGCGGCCTCGACCGTGGCCGTGCCGCTGGCGACGATGGAGGCGCAGGCGTGGTGCAGAGCGGCGCGGGGGTCGCGGACCAAGCGAATGGGAAGACCGCCGGCGTGTTCGGCAACCATGGCCGCGACGGCGGTCCGCTGCGCCGCGTTCAGTGTGGAGGCGAGGGGGACCGGGAATTGCAGCGCGCGACCTTGCGGCGCGGATTGTTCAACTAACGTCCGTGCGGCCTGGAGCATCTCCGGGAGGTTGTCGCGAATCTCTTTGGCGCGGGAGCCGGGGAGCAGCGCGATCCAGGTGGCAGCGGTGTCGAGGTTGTTTTCGGCGGCGAACTGCTCGCGCGTGATGGTTGGCAGCGGCAGCTCGGCCAGGGGATGGCCTACGAACTCCGCGGCGACACCGCGCTCGCGATAGAAGGCCTCTTCGAAGGGGAAGATGACGAGCATCCGCGTGACGTATTTCTGCACCAGCTTGATGCGGTGCTTCTTCCAGGCCCACAACTGCGGGCTCACGAAGAAGACGACCGGCACGCCCAGGCGATGGAACTCCTCTGCCAGCTTGAAGTGGATGTCGGGGAAGTCGATGAGCACGGCGACATCGGGCGGGCGCGCGCGGACGGCCTGCTTGAGCTTGCGGAACTCGCCGTAGATGCGCGGCAGGTGGCGGACGACCTCGGTGATGCCCATGACCGCCATGTCTTCGGAGCGGACTATGCGCTCGAGGCCGGCGGACCCCATGCGCTCGCCGCCCATGCCGAAGAAGGAGCCCGTCTGGCCGGCGGCGGCGAGCCGGCGTTTGAGCGCGTCGATCAGCAGCGCGCCGTAGTGCTCGCCACTGGCCTCGCCTGCCGAGATGAAGATGGTGGGAGCCATCCAGCCGCGCCGCCTTTCCGCGCTCGCCTTCCATCATAGCGGTTTCGAATTGCGAGGACGGGAGCGCGTGCGCCTCCCATGTCTCAGAATTGAGACATGGGGCACCCAGCAAAAAACTCAAGTCAGGGGCGCAGTTTCTCGCTTACATTGGTAGCCAGAGGTCATGCAATGCGGTTCTTCAACCTTTCCCTCCGCAGAGGCAAGATTGCTTCCACGCTCGTTCTAACCCTTGTTCTGCTGCTCGCCGGCGGCAGGTTTGCCGCAAAGGCCCGCGCGCAAGATGCGGTAGGCGCGCCTCCGCCGGAATCACCTACGCCGCCTGCTTTATTTGAGAACCGCATCCCCGCCGATCAGCTTGCGTTTCTGAACAGCTACGCAGGCAGGACGGCGAAGGAGATCCGGAAGGACAAGCAATTCAAGGCGCTGATGAAGCTGGCCATTCCGCGCACGGAGTTCCACTACGGGCGCGACATGCCGCTCTCCGACACGGTGGAGACGCTGCTGGACGGCGCGCCGATGCCGATCGATCTTCGCGACGGGCGCTATGCCATGGTGGCCAGCCACGGAGGGCCCTATCTGGAGGGGCGGGGCTTCCTGTGGTTCGACCTGCAGGAGGGCATCGCGCTGGGAGGGGTGTATTTTCATCCCGTCAACGGCGAGCCGACGCCGACTCTGGCGATTTTTTCGCGGCAACTGAAGGATACGGAACTCTCGATGGGGCAACTGCCGGCGGCGTTCCAGCAGGACCTGGCGCAATGGATGCTGGTGGCGGGGCCGCGCGTTGTTTCTCCGCGCTACTTCATCCCGGAGAACGGGAAGAAATATGTGCTGCTGCACGACGAAGACTACTGCGCGCACCGGGAGGGCACGGCTGCGCCGCCGCAGGACCGGTGCGAAGTGCTGAATGCCGAGGCGGCCGATGCGGATATGAAGGCCGCGTACTTCATGCAGCAGACGCACAACGCGGCCAATGCGACGGCGTGGATGCCGGGCGCGAACCTGCTGGGCGCGGGCCAGGTGGCGTGGATCGGCGCGCGCGAAAGCACCTGCGGACCCGCCGGGTTTGTTTGTTGGATTCGGATCACAAGGCAGCGGACGCGGGTGCTGTTGGGGCCGCAGCCGAACTAGGAACGGGTCCCAAAGGCGGGACCTGGGGCACCCGGCATCCTGCCACTTGCCCTCGGTCTTGAGGGTACCTCGGCTCCCAGATGGGGCAACCGGCACTGGCGATTGCGGAGCTACGGCTTGGTGGCCTGCAACTTTTCAGATTCCGCGACCAGCTTTCTGAACTCCTCGACCGCAGGGACGCCCGGAGCCTGGAGCGCGCCCTTTGCGGTATAACGCCAAACCGCCGGCGATTCGAGCGGATACTCCCGGTTGCCACGATAGACGGCAAACATATCCTGCGACGGCCCCATTTCAACCTGTGGGCCGGGAGCGGAAGGTTCGCTATTGGAGGGGTCACCCTGGGTGGACGAGTTCCCGGACCGGCCGCCAATGCGGACGCCTGAATCCGTGGGCTGCATCACCACCGGGCGATTGTTGGTTGGGATGCCGCCAATGGTTGCCTGCGCGATCTTGCCGTTGCCTCTGCGCACCGTAACAATGAGGTCCGCATTGGCGGCTTCCATCGCAATGGAGAAGCGGCCCCATTTCATCAGGGCCTTTTCCACGTCCTCGCGGGCCGCCCGGTTGGCATTCGGATTCTGAACATCGGTGCCGGCGTCGGGATCGACAACAACAAGAACTGTCCGCGCCTGGAGAACGTCGGTTGGCAGCAGGGCTTTCTTCTTGTCCTTGGCGGCAGCGACCAGACAGGACAGCAGCAAAACGGCGATCACAAGACTCCTGCCACGGCGCATGGACCCCTCCTCGAATGGGCACAAGGCTAGTGTGCCGGCCCCTGCGAGTCAAGTTTGCCCGATGCCTGCTGTTGCGGCATGGGGTTCGTGGTCTCCCACCCGTGGCGCAAGAAACAGGAACGCGCCAAGGATGGGGCACCCGGAGCGTGGCAATTCACCGGCGGGGCTCTGAGGTCTATGCTTTCCAAGGTCCCAAACGCGGGACCTGGGGCAACCGGCTATACGCCTAAAGGGGAAGTTTATTCAGCCGATGATTCCACTACCGACCGCTGCCAAGGTAATGGCTAAGGTTGGAACATTGTCGGATAATTGCACCCCTAGGGGATTGCAACTTTCCGCCAACAAGTGCATCTTATATGTACGTCCAGAAGCTATGGGCATTGGCGATTCTGGCCTGGAAATGAAAGCCGTTACCCGGGAAGATCGCCAGCTCTTGGAGGAGCCGCCTACTCAGGCGGCTCTTCTGTATTTGAGTTGGGCGGTGTGTCTCCTCTGGGGATTGTCGAATAAAGTATGGGGCTTGGATGCTGGGATGTGCACTCTAACACCGCCTCGTCTCTGACTCTTGACCCATATCCGTCCTCTCGTTGACTTGGGTTTCTGAGTACAGTCATTTTAGGCGTCAGTTTGAACTCGGCTTTATCCGACATCCCAGAGCTGATTTGAGCGATTACGTCATCCTCCGTATAGCCATCTTGGATCACGCGGCTTTCGTAGACGTGACGCCCATGGAAAAGGATCTCCGCCGTTACTGGTTCCCAGCCGCGCATAGCACGATGCAAATTGATGTCTTTTAGCTGCTTATCTGTCAATGTGCCAATGGCTACTCGGCGCGGGTTCTGGCCGCGTTTTATGACCGCAAAACACCCTCTTATAAGGCGCTCAGCATCAGGGTAAAGTGGCATCAAGTTGATCCGCTATTTCGTAGATTTGGTTCAGTCAACGACAACGGGGCGGGTGGATCGAACCCCGTACCGCAGGGTATTTCCGGGTTACAAGACCGGCTCTAGCGCCGGCTAGGCGCCCTTCGTCTCAGGTTCATGATTCGGGATATTCCAGCAGCAGAACATTCTGGAGTGTTTGAAGCCACTGATCACGATCTACCCTTGGCCAGACGCTGCCTGGCTTAGGAAGCCTCTGGAACAAGCCAGATAACATCAGGCTGGCCAGCGCAGGCATCGCGGGCGAAATAGGAGAATGAGCAGCCGGATTGTGATGCACTACTTCTGCCGTTTTCTCCTCGCGTCTTGGTTTCGGCGCTTTCTTGCGGCCTCCTGGGGCTCGTCCCTTCTTTTGAAGGATGAATTGGGAAACAGAGAAACCGGCATCCTGCGCAGCGTCCTTCACAAAGGCAATGCAACGGGCTAAAGTCTCACCTGTGGCCGACGTATTAGCTTCCATTGCCTCTCGCAATTGAGAAGCAGTTGCTGACTTGATGCTGAACTCGCTAGTGTCGAAGAGAAAAGGATAGGCGCCCATCAGCATTTCAAAGAGAGCCGCCCTCCGGTCTTCTTCCTCTCCGGTGGCGTATCGTTGCATAAGTTTGGTCGGAAGGCCATTCTCAGAGATCATCCCGAGGAAACGTAAAGCCGTAATGACCTGACTCTGCGCCGCTCCGGACATGCTGCCCATGAGGCCTCGGTCGATCCTCCCCGGAAGTCCCTGCTTGAAGCGGTCCAGGAAGTTGCGGAGCGTCTTATATGCGACGTATGGCGGTGCTGGCTTTTTCTTGTCGGCTGCTTCCATGGCGATTCTCCAGACGCTAGAATACCGCAGATTTGCCGTCTGCGCAAGGGGTTATTCGGACGTAGAATCTAAGATACGGAGTCCGATTATTTCTTTTGAACACTGCGCTGTCTATGGGAGGGTCCCTGTTAGGGCTATCAGTTACTTGATAAGTTATTGTATATAAATAGTTTACTTTGAAGAAACTGGAGGGGTTGGTCTGGGAAGGCTCAGAGCCTCTTGTTTTTGTCCGCACAAGAGACCGGTTGTTCGCGCACTGAAATAATCTTCCTCATCTCGCGCCTGTCTGCCTCCCAATTCAAGACGTATTCAGGCGCGAGCCTGGAACCAACAAGGCGATTCCTTACACTGGTTGGATCTGTGTCAGGTGCATAATCCTCCATTCAACTTATCGAGAACTCAGCAACGCTCAACTTTGGCGCAGCCTAAGCATTCCTTCGGGCGCGGACGGCGGCGGCTAGCTCGGTTAGCAGCTTGTGGGTTTCGGGCCAGTCGATGCAGGCGTCGGTGATGCTCTGGCCGTAGACCAGCGAGTCGAGAGACTGGCCGGGGACTAAGGGCTGCGCGCCGGCTACCAGGTTGCTCTCGATCATGACGCCCATGATGCGGGAATCGCCGCGCTTGCCGCCGCCGCCGGCGATCTGGGCGGCCACGTCGTGACAGACGAGGGGCTGGCGGCGATAGTCCTTGCCGGAGTTGGCGTGGGAGAAGTCGATCATGATGCGGGGCGGGACGCCGGACTTCTCCATTTTGGCGGCGGTGTCAGCGACCGCCTCGGCGGTGTAGTTGACGGTGCCGCGGCCGCCGCGCAGGATGATGTGGCACTCGGGATTTCCGGTGGTGACGAAGATGGCCGACTGGCCGTGATGGGAGTGGCCGAGGAAGGTGTGGGAGTGGGCGGCGGAGAGGATGGCGTCGATGGCCACTTGGACGTCGCCGGAGGTGGCGTTCTTGAAGCCGACAGCGCAGGAGACGCCGGAGGCGAGCTGGCGGTGGACCTGGCTTTCGGTGGTGCGGGCGCCGATGGCTCCCCAACTGACCAGGCCGGCGATGTACTGCGGGGAGATCATGTCGAGGAACTCGGTGCCGGTGGGGACGCCCATCTCGGCGAGGTCGAGGAGCAGATGGCGGGCCAGGTGGAGGCCGTCGTTGATCTTGTAGGACTGGTCGAGATGGGGATCGTTGATGAGGCCCTTCCAGCCGATGGTGGTGCGGGGCTTCTCGAAGTAGACGCGCATGACGATGCGCAGGTCGGCGCGAAACTCCTGGATGGCGGACTTGAGCAGGGCGGCGTATTCGCGGGCGGCTTTGGTGTCGTGAATGGAGCAGGGACCGCAGAGGACCAGCAGCCGGGAGTCGCGTCCGCTGAGGATGGCGGAGATGTCGGTGCGGGCGTTGAAGATGGTGGCGGTGGCGGTGTCGGTGATGGGGAGGTCTTCTTCGAGGAAGACGGGGGGAAGGACGACTTTGGTCCACTGGATGCGGAGGTCTTCAATCTTGGGGGGCATGGGTTAAGGTTCCTCGGTCGGATCAGGCGTTCAAGATTCAGGCCGTTGCGATCGACATGTGTTTTTCAGATTTTATAGGGAACGGGCGCGGCCAGGGATCGAGTGTTGGGAGATTGGTTGCGGCCAAGCCGCATCTGGCGGCTGGGAAGCCGCCAGTACAGCCGGCCGGGAGGCTGGCGCTACTCTTTGCGGATAGGCTGCTGGCAAGTCAATGCGGGATTTGTGGATGGCGTCTTCCGCGAGCGCAATCCATTTCAGGGCGTGTAGCGTTTTTCGCCGGCTTCGATGGGGACGGTGAGGCGGTTGCGCTCCGGGGGCAGCGGGCAACTGGCATAGGGGGAGTAGGCGCAGGCAGAGTTTTCCAGCCGATTGAAGTCAAGAATCAGTTTGCCCGGCTTGTCCAGGCCGTGGTCGGGAAACGGTGCGTGGAGATAGCGCCCGCCGGCAAAAGTCGATTCCTTTCCGGTGGCATCGCTTACGATGAACAGCAGCGTCTTTGCAGCAGCAGCTTCGAGCACCGGCGTCAGCGTCAGGGTGCGGCCAGCAAGCGCGAACTCCGCAACTCCCGGCGCAGGCAGTTCGAGCGTGGAGCCGCTCACGGTGGGAAGCTTTTCAGTGTGCGCGGGAGTGTAGGGAGTCCACGACGCCTCTACGCTGAATTGCGGATCGGGAGCGTACCAATTGAGGTCCTTGAAATCCTTGCGCGTGGGAGAGTCGTTGTCTTCAATGCGCAGCGCAAAGCGCCCGCCGCGATCGAGCACTACCAGCGACAGCCCGTGCCAAGCGATCTTCGAAGGCAATTTGCCCTCCACTGTGAGCGGGCCCTCGCGCGCCGGTTTTCCGTCGATGGTCAAGTCAGCGGGAAAACCGCCCGATGGGGCCAGCAACTGCACCGTCTTGCCGGACACGGTAAGGAGGCCAATGTGGTCGGGAGTCTGGGCATGCACCTGGATCTGATTGCCGTCGGCCGTGCCCACGGAGTTGACTCCGGCTTTCAGCCACTCCATTCCCACCAGGGTGAGCCAGCCATCTGGCGCGTCAATCGCCTTGGCGCGGCGTAGACGCCACGCGGCCAGGTCCTCGCGCCATTCGGACTCTGCACTGGTGACGGTGGCCTGCGCTGCGGCGGGGCGCGCCGCAAACAAGCAACTGCCGGCCAGCGAAGAGGCCAAGACCATTGCGGCCCGTGCCGCGGATCGGCGGTTCATTGCCAAACGGCCTGTCATCGAGTGGGCTCCTCGTGTCGTATTTGCGCAGATCTTCTTCCCTAACCGGCGCGCAGAATCCGCTGTCCAACCTTGCAGAACACCCGGCACAGTTGTTTTTGCCAGACGCCGACCGGCGTGCAACCAAGCTACGCCGCGGGGGGTGGCTCGGGCAAGGCGAGCAGGGAGCTGTTCGAATCGATTTTATTCTGTGCCGGGCGCGGTTCAACGGTAGACGGCGAAGGCGGATTCGAGCCGGGATGGGAGCAGCGCCCGTCAGCGCAGGCTTTGACGGCCGGCCGTCGACGATAATGAATGGAACCGCTGGAATCCGCACAGCCCTGACAGGAGCAAAGAATCTTAATGAGCAATTCGGTCCGCGCAGTTCTCTCTCTTGTATTTCTCTGCACGCCGCTGGGCTTTTCGCAGCAGGCCGCCGCGCCAGCGGCCAATGCCGCGGCACAGACTCCGACGCAGGCCGTTGCGCCCACCCGCACAAGTCTCGACGTTTTGGTGACCGACAAGGCGGGAAAGCCGGTTCCGGACCTGGAGCCTATGGATTTCTCGCTGCTCGACAACGGTCAGCCGAGGAAGATTCTCAGCTTCCGGCGGACCAATGGGATTGCCGGCAACAGTTTCGATCCGCCCGTTCAGGTCATTTTTGTGCTGGACGCGGTGAATATGAACTACAGGGTGGACAATCTGGTGCGGCAGCAACTGGGGCGGTTTCTGCGCCAGAATGGCGGACGCCTCGCGCAACCGACGTCGTTGTTCATCCTCACCAGCAAAGGCCTGCAAGTTCAACCGGTCCCATCCAGAGATGGCAATGCGCTCGCCGATGTTGCGGAGAAGGCGACAGGGCTGATGCGGGCGGAGGGCAGCGCGAGCGATTTGGAAGGCCAAGAGGATATGTTCCGTAAGTCGCTCAACGCGCTGGCCGGGATCGCGGAGAACGAAGCGCGCGTGCCGGGCAGAAAGATGATCGTCTGGCTCGGTCCAGGCTGGTCGCTGTTGAATGACGTCCGCATTGTCGAAACCAAGGAGTCCCGCCAGGGATACTTCCGTTTGATCCTGTCCATGTCGGCCAAGCTGAGAGAGGCACGCATCACACTGTATTGCATTTTTCCCGTAGCTGGGATAATAAGCCAGGGAATGTATGAGAGCTTTCTGAAGCCGATTGTGGATCCCCACAAGGCTGCGCCCGGCAACCTCTGTCTGCCGGTATTGGCGCGGCAGTCGGGCGGCCGGGTGATCGACGCGAGCAACGACGTCGCCGGACAACTGGCCGACTGCATTGGAGACATCGGGACCTACTATACGATCAGCTTCGCTGCTCCGGCGGCCGTTGCGGCCAACGAGTATCACGACCTGAAGGTGGTGGTTGCGCAGCCGGGGCTGGCGTCGCGCACGAGCAGCGGCTATTACAACCAGCCGTAACGGTGCCCCCCTGCGGTTGACAGCGGCCTTCGCCACTGCCTAGAATTAAACAGGAGTATTCCGCTCATTTTCTGGTGTAAGTTGCAGAGCAACGGGCGGTTACCTGGATTGGTCGTGCCTCGGAGGCCGGTGTTGGCGGGCTTTCCGCTGGTATCGGCAGTCAAGGCGGAGAGCAGGCCAGCATGACGGATGCGCGCGTCAGCCCGCGGGAGCGGCTGGTGCTTACGGCCATCATCGAGCTCTACATAGCGACCGGCGAGCCGGTGGCCTCGCAGGCGGTTGCGCAGATGTTCGCCGATCGCGAGGGGCTGAGCTCGGCCACCGTGCGCAATGTGATGGCGACGCTGGGCGAGACGGGGCTGCTGGAGCAGCCGCACACCTCGGCGGGACGGGTGCCGACCGCAGCGGCCTTCCGGTACTACGTGGAGCAGATAACCCAGGCCGGACGGATGGGCGTGGGGACGTACCCGGCCGGCGCCATGGCGCAGGGAGCCGCGGCGCTCGGTCCCGCGCTGCTGAGCGAGGCGCGGCGCGAGCAGATCGAGGACAGCTTTGCGGGAGTGGCCAGCTCGCACGAGTACCTGGAGCGCACCTCGCACGTGCTGGCGCTGATCTCGAGCGGCCTGGGGGTGGCGCTGGCCAGCTCGACCGCCGGGCAGGTGCTGGAGCACATTCATTTTTCGCGGCTCTCGACGGGGCGGGTGCTGGCGGTGCTGGTGACCGAGGCCGGGGCGGTGCAGGATCGCGTGCTGGCGCTGGACCGGGAGCTGACGCACCTGGAGCTGGAGACGGCGGCGCGCTACCTGAACGAGAACTTCCGCGGCTGGCCCATCGACCGCATTCGGGCGGAGGTGGCGCGGCGCGTGGAGGTGGAACGCGAGGCTTACCGGCAGATGCTGGCGTCGGTGGAGGAGCTTTGCAAGAAGGGCGCGCTGGCCGGCGGCGAGAGCAACCCGGCCATCTTTGTGGACGGGATGGCCAACCTGATCTCGGCCGAGCACGACCGCGAGCGGCTGCGGCAGATGCTGGTTGCTCTGGAGGCCAAGCAGCGGCTGGTGGAGCTGCTGACCGCCTACGTGGACGGGCGTCAGCAGGAGGTGCGGGTGGTGGTGGGGCTGGACGAAAGTTCGCCGGCCATGCAGGACCTGGTGCTGATTGGCGCGCCGGCGCGGCTGGGCGGGGCCAACGTGGGCACCGTCGCCGTCATCGCCCCCACGCGCATCCAATACCAGGAGATGATCCAGGCAGTGCGGTATATTGCGCGGATGTCGGAGCGGTTGTTAGAGGCGCCGGTGGAGTAGGACGATTGGCGCCGATAAGGGAGATTGTGGGGCCGGTTGTGTGGGGTGAAAACGAAACAAAGGCGACTGCAGGTCCCCTTCGACTGCGCTCAGGGCAGGCTTTGGACTGCGTATGTCGCAAAGAGCGCGACCTGCTCCGCTGAAGATGACAAACCATGGCGCGGCGGCTGCCCCAGGAAGAGACAAGGTTCCAGTTACGTTGGCAGTTGGACAGTCCAAGTGGCAAGGGAGTCGGAGTTTTTGGAGTAGATTCAGCAAGTTAGCGCCCTCTTCGCGGGCACGAGCGAGTTAGCAAGTTAGCGGGGCATTGGTCGGCATCGCCGGTGGACGACTAAAAAATAGAATGGAATCAGGCAAATTTGATTTTTCGGAGAAACCGCAGAGTTATGTCAAAACATGAAACCGAGTTGACCGTATTGGAACCGCAGGAAGGTGCGCGCGACGCGGCGGAGGCGGATGCGACCGCGGCTGGCCTGACGACAGAACAGGCTGCGGTGGCAGCGGACGCAGCGCCCGCCGGGGGGGAAGGGCCGGTGAGCGCGACCGAGCTGGAACAGTTGCGGGGCGAGCGCGATCAACTGCTGGACCGGCTGGCGCGGCTGCAGGCGGAGTTTGAGAACGCCCGCAAGCGCGCGGAGCGGGAGCGGATCGATTATCGCGACTACGCTACCGGCAATGTGGTCGAGCAGTTTTTGCCGGTGCTGGACAACTTCGAGCTGGCGCTGAAGTCGACGGGCACGGCCGAGCAGTTGCGCCACGGCGTGGAGCTGATCGTGAAGCAGATGGAAGAAATCCTGCGCCAGTTGCAGGTGAATCCAATTCCCACCGTGGGCGAGGCCTTTGATCCGCGCATCCACGAGGCGCTGGGCACGATGGAGCGCGCGGATCTGCCCGATCAGCATGTGGCCGAGGAGATTCGCCGCGGCTATAAACTGCGCGAGCGGCTGCTGCGCCCGGCCATGGTGCGCGTGGTGCATAACCCAAAACAGACAGCCGAATAAGGCTTGAACCCTGCGGAATGAATCCTGAAACCCACGAATGAGTTCTAATACAAGAGTGAGCAAAGCAGACTATTACGAAGTCCTCGGCGTGGCGCGCGATGTGAGCGACCAGGAGCTGAAGAGCGCGTACCGCAAGCAGGCGCTCAAGTACCATCCTGACCGCAACCCCGGCGACCACGCCGCGGAAGAGAAGTTCAAGCAGGCCAGCGAGGCCTACCAAGTGCTGAGCGACGGGGACAAGCGTGCCGCCTACGACCGCTATGGGCACGCGGGCCTGGGCGGGCAGGGCGGATTCAACGGCTCTCCGTTCGCGGGCGGCGTGGACATCGGCGACATCTTCGGCGACCTGTTCGGGGAGATGTTCAACGTGGGCGGCAGCCAGCGCGGCTCGCGCCAGCAGCGCGGCGACGATCTGCGCTTCGACCTGGGCCTAGACTTCAAAGACGCATTCTTCGGCACCGAGAAGGAAGTGAAGCTTCGGCGCATGGAGACCTGCGGGACGTGCCACGGCAAGGGCACGGCGTCGAGCCGCGGGCCGACCGTCTGTACGCAGTGCCAGGGGCGCGGGCAACTGCGCTACCAGCAGGGATTCTTCTCCGTGGCGCGCACCTGCGGCGCCTGCGGCGGCACCGGCCAGGTGATCGGCGACCCCTGCATGGCGTGCCGCGGACAGACGCGCGTGAGCAGCGAGTTCAAGCTCACGGTGAAAGTGCCGGCGGGCGTAGAGGAAGGCACGCGCATCCGCTACACCGGCGAGGGGGATGCGGGGCGCTCAGGCGGGCCCAGGGGCGACCTCTACGTGGTGCTCTCGGTGCGGCCGCACGACTTCTTCGAGCGTACGGGCAACGATCTCCATTGCGTCATCCCCATCAGCTTTCCGCAGGCGGCGCTGGGCGACGAGTTTGAAATCCACGGCATCGACGGGCCCATTCAACTCAAGATTCCCGAGGGCACGCAGAACGGGCGGGAGATACGCGTGCGCGGGCGCGGCGTTCCCCACCTGAACGACAAGGGCGCCGGCGACCTGGTTGTAAAGGTGCTGGTGCAGGTGCCGCGCAAGCTGTCGCGGCAGCAGCGAGAGTTGGTGACGAAGCTCTCCGAGTCGCTGAGCGTGGACAACAAGCCAACCTCGCCGGGACTCTTGGACAAGATGAAGGACTTGTTCAACTAGCTGGGCTCTGCGTCGGGAGTGTCATGGACTCCGCACCGCATGTGGCTGGAAGCATGACACCGCGGATCAATGCCGATGAGAACGCCGATGTTGCAATCAACCTGCACTCCACCTTGCCGATTCCCTGTTCCCACAAGCGGCTGCGGCGGATGAAGCTGCTACACAGGGATGGCCCTGTCGAACTCTGTGTAATTGTCGAGGTGGTGTTTGATAATCAAATAACATTCGCAGGAGGTCTTCGTGAGTCCAGGGACGTCGAGGATGCGAATTTCTCCGCGGGTGTATTCGATAAGTCCCTTTCGTTTCAGAATTCCGGCTGTGGTAGAAATCGTGGGACGGCGGCCGCCCAGCATATCGGCGAGAAACTCATGCGAAATCTTGAACGTGTCGATGTGCGCGCGGTCCGCACAGATGAGCAGCCAGCGGGCAAGCCGCTGTTCGAAGTTGTGTTTGGCGTTGCATCCGGCGGTTTGCATTGACTGAACGAGTTGTGCCTGGACATAGCGCAGAGCCAGAAGCTGAAAGTAGCCACCAAGACGGAACTCTCTTCTTGCGTCCTCCACCTGGCAGGAATAGCCATGGCCGGCAATCTGGGTATAGACGCGATTCAGGCTCTTCCTTGTTCCCATCAAAGCTGAGACGCCGATGACCGACTCGTAACCGAATGTCCCTACCTCGACTTGAGATCCATCCTTGAACGTCGCCGTCATCGACGCCATTCCCTCTTCCAGAAAATAGAGGTGATTGATCGGGTTGCCGGGATATTCGATTTCGTGTTTCAGCTCAAATTTGACCGGCCGCAAACGAAGGCGTTCAATGATCTCCCCGTCCAGAGCCTTCAAAAGAGAGTTCTTAAAGCTGCTCGTGCGCAAGGAATCCTCACTTTCAGACAAAACCCTATCATAGTTAGTGTGCGCAAAGCTTACGATGCCTGACAAAGTCCCAGCTACGTCAGATACCGTACAAAGATATTTGGATCTATGTCATGTACCGTACGAAGATCTCTGGAGTTATGTCAGATACCGTACAGAGATATTTCAGACTATGTGAGAAACCGTACGAAGTTCCCAGGAATAAGCGAGTAGGGTTAACCTAAGCAATTCGTTTATCCTCACCTTTCTTCCATCGCGTGTCTCACGATGAAGGCGCTCCTAGTCAACACCGCAACGTCGATTGTGACTCCGCCTTGCCGTCCCCGGAATACGAGGGAAGATGGGGGCTCCGTGCGCCGGATGCCAATTCCAGCTGAACCCGTGAAGAGCGCATCCGAGGCCGGTCATTCCAGCGGCGGAGGTGAGAAGCATGACATTTGACCTTGCTGCCTTCCTGGAACAAGCAGGAGTGGGGCGAAAACTGGTCCACCTGCAACCCAAGCAGGTCTTCTTTTCGCAGGGAGATTCGGCTGACGCCGTCTTCTATCTTCAAACGGGCCGCGCAAAGCTCACCGTCGTATCGCCGGACGGCAAGGAGGCCACCATCGCCCTTCTCCCCACCGGCGAGTTCATTGGCGAGGAGTCGCTGGCCAGCGTGGGCGGGCTGCACATGGCCACTGCCAGCGCCATTACCGCCTGTGCGGCACTGAGGATCGAAAGGGGAGAGATGATCCGCGTGATGCACGAGGAGCATGCCCTCTCCGAAATGTACTTGAAGTTCCTACTCGCCCGGAGTATGCGAGCGCAAGCCGATCTTGTCGATCAGCTATTCAACTCCAGCGAAAGACGCCTGGCGAGGATCCTCCTGCTGCTGGCCGAATTTGGCGAGCCGGATAAGCCGGAACACTTGGTTCCACCCATCACGCAGGAAACTTTGGCGGAGATGATCGGCACTACCCGGTCCCGCGTCAGCTTCTTCATGAATCGGTTTCGCAAGCTGGGCCTGATCGAATACAACGGCCGCATCCGGGTCAATAAGTCGCTTCTCAATGTGGTTCTGCACGATCAATTCACAGAGCGCAACCCCGAGAGGCCTCCTGGTTCGGCCACGCCGAGGATTCGATCGAAGCCGGCCAGCCGCGGCTAGCTACAGCGCCAAAAGCGCGATCGCCACAACCGCCGCGCCGATCAACTGGCTCATGCGGTCGGTGAGGGCGAAGGCGACCGGGTCTTCGTCGAGCTCGCCGCGCGAGGCCAGCAGCCACACCCGGTTGAGCCACAGAATCATCAGCGGCAGGCTCAGCAGCAGCAGTTCCGGGTTGCGGTAGAGCTTCATCACGTCGGGGCCGGTGATGTAGATGGCGAAGACCACCACGGCCGCATAAGCGCTGGCCGTGCCGAAGCTGCGCAGCTGCTCGAGATCGGTGACCAGGTAGCCCCGCCCGTTCCTGGGCACGGCGTTCGAGGCGCGCAGGTTTTCCAGTTCGGCGAAACGCTTGACGATGGCGAGGGAAAGAAACAGGAACATGGAGAAGCCGGCCAGCCAGTGGGAGATGACGGTGAGGGTGGCCGCGCTGCCTGCCAGCAGGCGCAGGATGTAGAGGCCCGACAGCGCCAGTACGTCCACCAGCGCGATGCGCTTGAGATAGAGCGAGTAGGCCAGGGTGGTGGCGAGGTAGATCATCAGCCAGGTGGAGAAGCCGGCCGGGAGCAGTTGCGCACCGGCCAGGCCCGCGGAAAGAAAGAGCACAGCGATAAGCACTCCGGTAACGCCGTGAAGATCGCCGGCGGCGAAGGGGCGCAGGCGCTTCTGCGGATGGCGGCGGTCGGCTTCGATGTCGAGCAGGTCGTTGACGATGTAGGCCGAGGAGGCGGTGAGCGAGAAGCAGAAGAAAGCGGCCAGTGCGGTGAGCATTTTGCCGGTCGTCACGGCGTGGGAGAGGAGGACGGGCACAAAGATGAGCAGGTTTTTTGCCCACTGCGGCAAACGCGCGGCCTTGAGAATGGAGCGGAGAACGGGCTTGTGCTCGACGAAGGTGTGGGTGGGGCGGATGCCGCGGGCCTTCATGCGCATGCGCAAGCCGGAGGTAGGGTTGGCGACCATGGCCTCTGTGGCGTGGGCCAGCAGCGGCAGGTCCTGGGTGTGGTTGCCGATGTAGTCGAAGGGCGCGGAGCCGAGGCGCCGGCGCAGGCTTTCGAGCTTGGCGTCGCCGGTGAGGTTGGTTGCGCCGTCGGAGGCCAGCACGGCGGTGAAGATGCCGAGATGATCGGCGACACGGCCGGCCAGATGAACGTCGGCGCCGGTGGCCAGGTAGAGGTCGCGGCCGCGAGCGCGCTCCTGGTGAAGGAACTGGAGCAGCGCGCGATTGTACGGCAGGTGCGCGGCGTCGAGGGTGACGGACGCGGTGACGAATGCCTTGAAGGCGGCCTTTCCGCGCAGCAGCCGGCCGGGCAGTTTGAAGACCAGCAGGGGATGAGTGCGGACGAGAACGAGCAGGGAATCGACGAGGGTGTCGGACTTGACCAGCGACCCGTCGAG
>JARLGE010000097.1 GCA_031296215.1 Occallatibacter sp. | reverse complement strand
TCTTTTGCGCAGGTTCTGATTCGCATAGGCCCGCCGGCTCCGATTGTGGAACGGCGGGGTCCACCGCCGGATCGGGGTTATGTCTGGATCGACGGCTATCACCGCTACGAGGGCGGCCAATATGTTTGGACGCCGGGCCGTTGGGACCGTCCGCCGCATGAGGGCGCGCGTTGGACGGCGCACCACTGGGTTCACCGGCATGGGGAATGGGTGCTGATTGAAGGGCACTGGCGGTAGATTTCCCGTCCAGACGATTCGAGGTGCAACAAAGAGAGAGCGGGGCGCGGACCTCGCTCTCTTTTTGTTTGCCGATGGGAGCAGCGTCAGAGGGGCTTGCGGTAGACAACGAAGCCGGACTTCTCCGCGACCTTGTCGTAGAGCTGCATGGCGGCTTCGTTTGTCTCGTGGGTGAGCCAATAGACGCGGGCTGCACCTGCCTGCCGGGCGAGCTTGTACACCTCTTCGATGAGGGCGCGGCCTACACCCTTGCCGCGCGCTGTCTCCGCGGTGAACAGATCCTGCAGGTAGCAGGTGGGCGCAATCGAGATGGTGGTGCGGTGAAAGATGCAATGCACCAGGCCGAGAAGCTGGCCGGCCTGCTCGGCAACCAGCGCGTGCATGGGCTCCCCGGCATCGAAGAAGCGCGACCAGGTTGTGAGAGTGATCTCTTCGGGTAAGGCGGTCGCGTCTTTGCGGCGGTAGAACGCGTTGTAGCCGTCCCAGAGCGGCTTCCATTGCGAGAAATCGCTCTGCTGCACGGGGCGGATTTGAATCTTGTCGCTCAAAGCAACTCCTCGCATCCCACTCTTCGGCCGCCGCGGCGGCCGCGAAGGATGGGGCACCCGGGAGCGGGTTGGTTGAGGTTCGTGGTCTCCCACCCATTCGCCAGAAAGTAGGCGAATGGATGGGGCACGGAGCACTCTCAGCTGATTTCGATCACGTCGGTGGCGGCTGCTGCGGCGGCTTCGGCGTGGACCATCAGCTTTTCCGCGATGGCGTAGAACTCGGCGGCCTGCGGGCTCTTGGGCCCGGCCAGCGTGACAGGGAGTCCGCGATCGCCGCCTTCGCGAATGGAAGGGAGCAGCTCGATCGCTCCTAGAAAGGGAACGTTGAACTGCTGGGCGGTTCGCTCGGCGCCGCCTTTGGAGAAGATGTCGATCTCTTGATGGCAGTGCGGGCAGATGAAGTGGCTCATGTTCTCGACGATGCCGAGGACTTCGACGTTGACCTGGGCGAACATCTCCAGGGCCTTGCGCGCGTCCTGCAGGCTGACGTCGCTGGGCGTGGAGACGACGATGGCGCCGGTGAGCGGGACAGTCTGGACCAGCGAGATGACCACGTCGCCGGTGCCGGGCGGCAGATCGACGATCAGGTAATCGAGCTCGCCCCACTCGACTTGTTGAATGAACTGGCGGATGATCTGGTGCAGCATGGGTCCGCGCATCACCAGGGGCTTGTCACCGGGAGAGATGTAGCCGATGGAGATGGTCTTGATGCCATGCGTCAGGTTGGGGACGATCTGGTTCCCTGGGCCGACGGCGGGCTGCTGCGCGGAGCCCATCATGATGGGAACGTTGGGGCCGTAGATGTCGGCGTCGATGAGTCCGACGCGCTGGCCCATCCGCGAGAGTGCGATGGCCAGGTTGACGGCGACGGTGGTTTTTCCTACTCCGCCTTTGCCGGAGCCGACGGCTACGATTTTGGAGACGCCGGGCAGGGCGACGGGTGCGGGCATGTTGGGGGCGTGGGCCATGGGGGGTTGCTGCTCCTTCAGAATGAGTCCGGCTGCAAGGCAATGCCGGATTGTTGGGTTGAGTTAGATTAAGCTCCCGTCTCTTGGATGAGCTGGTGCACGCTCAGGATTCTTCCTGGGCGACGGAGGCGAGCTTGGCCTGGCGCCGGCGTACGGCCTCGGCCTCGCGATGTTCGCGGCGGCGCAGCGCTCCTTCAAAGCGGCGAAGCTCGTCGGGAGTTGAGGGAATGGCCTCGGGAACGCGCGCGCGATGGCCAAGGTTGTCGATGGCGACGAAGACCAGGTAGGCGCTGGCCACGTGTACCACTTCGCCGGTGCGGGTGTGTTCTGCCCAGACCTTGACTCCTACCTCCATGGAAGTGGAAAAGGCGCGGTTGACGCTGGAGCGCAGGGTGACCAGGTCGCCCAGTTGCACGGGGCGGATGAAGTCGATGTGGTCCATGGCGGCGGTGACCACGTTGGTGCGGGAGTGGCGATAGGCGGCCATGGCGCCGGTCAGATCAATGAAGTGCATGAGGCGGCCGCCCAGCAGGTTGCCCAGGGTGTTGGTGTCGTTGGGCAGGATGATCTCGGTCATCTCCGACTGCGTGCTGGCGATGGTGCGTGCGGCGGGATTGCATTCAGCCTGAGTCATGGCGCGCGTGCTCCTTGCCTGGCTCCGAGGCCCCCTGGAAGCCGCCGTGCCTGCCTGCCGGTAGAATGGAAGGGAAGGCGGCCGGGCTGGAGCGGGGGCCTCAAAAGCGAGACCTACCGTTCCAGTTTCGGCAATCAGGGGCCAAATGTGCAAATGCTCTCGCCAGCGCCAGAGCGCGATAAGGACGGAAATCGAACCCCATGGACAAGCTTGAAGGACTGAGAGAGATTCTGGCGCTGGACGCGAAGAACAGCTTTGCGCGCTACGGGGTGGCCATGGAACTGGCCGGTCGCGGCCAGACGGCGGAGGCGCTGGTGGAGTTCGACACGCTGCTGGAACTCGATCCGGGTTACACGGGGGGCTACTTCATGGCGGCGCAGACCCTTGCCGGCGCAGGCCGGACCGCGGAGGCGGCGGCGCGTCTCAAGGCCGGCATCGCCAGCGCCGCGCGCAGCGGGAACCGCCATGCGCAGAGCGAGATGCAGGCCATGCTGGACGAGCTGGACCTCTAGAGCGGCCCTTTCCCCGCATCTCTGCGGCGTTCGCTTTTAGCACCGAAGTGCGCCCCTCCCTGGCGAGCCGGGTGACCTTTCAAGCGGAAATGCATCTATACTGGCACTATGGCGAGATATTCGATTGTCGTTCCTTTTCACAACGAGGAAGAGAATGTGACCGCCTTGTATGCGCGCCTGAAGCAGGCCATGGAGCAGGTCGCAGACAGCTTTGAGATGGTGTTTGTCGACGATGGATCGAGCGACCGCTCGTACAAGCTGCTGGAGGAGATTGCCGCGGTGGACAGCCGCGTGCTGGTGGTGAAGCTGCGCCGGCACTTCGGGCAGACCTCGGCGCTGGCGGCGGGCTTCGACCACGCATCGGGCGAATTCATTCTGGCCATGGATGGCGATCTGCAGCACGACCCCAGCGATATTCCCGCCTTCCTGGAGAAGCTCGAAGAGGGCTACGACGTGGTGTCGGGCTGGCGCAAGCAGCGGATCGACAGCTTTGTCATGCGGCGCATTCCCTCGCGCTGCGCCAACTGGCTGATGGCCAAGCTGTCGGGCGTGGACATCCACGACTTTGGCACGACGTTCAAAGCTTACCGGCGCGAGGTCATCCAGAATATTCCGCTCTATGGCGAGATGCACCGCTTCATTCCCGCGCTGGCCAGTTGGTATGGCGCATCGATCTGCGAGATTCCCATCCAGTACGCGCACCGCGAGCGGGGCAAGAGCCACTACGGCATCGGGCGCACCTTCCGCGTTCTGTTCGACCTGGTGACCGTCCGCTTTCTGCTCCGCTACATGGGCCGGCCGATGCACTTCTTCGGCGGCTTTGGAGCCCTGGGCATTCTGGTGGGCGGCGTCATCTCCACGGTCCTGCTGGGGGAGAAGCTGTTCCATCCCCACCAGAGCCTGATGGAACTGCATGGGCCCATGTTTGTGGTGGGCGCGGTGCTGATTGTGGCGGGCATCCAGTTGCTGGCCATTGGCCTGCTGGGCGAGCTGCAGGTGCGCCACTACCACACTATGCAGGACCGCGCGCCCTATACTGTGGACCGGCTGGTGCGGCTGATCTCGCCGGAAGAGCAGAGCTTGTTGTCGGATAGGGACTGATAAAAGCAGGGACCAGGGATCAGGGGTCAGGGATCAGGGATCAGAAAAGCCCCGCCTGGGTGCGCTGCCTGGGCGGGGTTTGGTGCGTTTGGGCGCGGCGCGGCGAGCATTGGACTTGTGCGCCTCAGCGAGCGCCGTGCTTGCAGGAAGCGGGCCTCAGGGTGCATTCTGGCCAAGACATGAAGGCTATCCAGATTCACCAGACAGGCGGGCCGGAGGTCTTGAAGCTGGCCGATTTGCCCATTCCCGAGCCGGGACCGGGCCAGGTGTTGATCCGCGTGGAGGCCACCGGCGTCAACTTCATCGAGATCTACTTCCGCAAGGGCGTCTACAAGGCATCGCTGCCGCTGGTTCCGGGCAGCGAGGCCGCGGGCACAGTGGAAGAGCTGGGTCCGGGCGTGACGGGGTTTGCGGCGGGCGATGCGGTGGCTTCGGTGAGCGTGCTGGGCAGCTATGCAGAATACGCGCTGGTTCCGGCGGCGAGTTTGGTGAAGGTGCCTGCGGGGCTGACCATGGAGCAGGCCGCGGCGGCCATGCTGCAGGGCATGACGGCGCACTACCTGGCGTACTCGACCTATCCGCTGAAGGCCGGGGAGATGGCTCTGGTTCATGCGGCGGCGGGCGGCGTGGGCTTGCTGCTGACGCAGATGGCGGTCCGCATCGGGGCGCGCGTCATCGCCACCGTCTCGACCGAAGAGAAGGCCGAGCTGGCGCGCGAGGCCGGCGCCTCCGACGTGATCCTCTACACCGAGAAGGAATTCGAGCCGGAAGTGAAGCGGCTGACCGGCGGCAAGGGCGTGGACGTGGTCTACGACTCGGTGGGCCGCACCACCTTCGAGGGCAGCCTGAACTGCCTGCGGCCGCGCGGCCTGCTGGCGCTGTTCGGCGCGTCCAGCGGCCCCGTCCCGCTCTTCGACCTGATTCAACTCAGCGGCAAGGGATCGCTTTTCATTACGCGGCCCACGCTGTGGCACTACATTGCCACGCGCGCCGAACTGGAGTGGCGGGCCGGCGATGTGCTGGGTTGGGCGGCCAAAGGCGAGTTGAAGCTGCGCACCGAGCACGTGTATCCGCTGTCGGAAGCCGCGCAGGCGCAGAGCGACCTGGAAGCGCGCAAGACGACGGGGAAGATTCTGCTGGAGCCGTGAGAGGGCAGGGGACAGGGTTCAGGGATCAGGGATCAGGGACGGCTTGACATCCTGCAGAAAACTCATTTGGATCTGCAAGAAGTGTCAGGGCACGACCTGAGTCACGCCGCAAATGGCCCTCAACAAGGCGCGGAGCTTCAGCCCCTGGGGGAATGGCCGATTCACCTGAATACTTGCGCGGACACTCCTCGCATGGCTGGAGTTGAGTCGAAATGACCGAGACCATTTCCATTTCCGCAAACGATCGGGTGTTTGTACTCACGGGCGCGGGCATCAGCGCGGAAAGTGGGCTGCCCACGTTTCGCGCCTCGGACGGGCTGTGGGCCGGTCACGCAATCGAGGATGTCTGCACCCCCGAGGCTTGGCAGCGCAATCCTGCGTTGGTGTGGGAGTTCTACTCGCAGCGGCGCGCGCAGGGCGCGGAGGCCCAGCCCAACCCGGCGCATTATGCTCTGGCCGATCTCGAGCGTCGCCTCGGCGAGCGTTTCTTTCTCTGCACGCAGAATGTGGACGACCTGCACGAGCGCTCGGGGAGCGTGCGGCTGGTGCACATGCACGGCGAGCTGGCCAAGTCGCGCTGCGGCGACGAGTGCGGCGAGCCGCCGGTCGAGGACCGCACCGTCTACAAGAGCCTGGGCGAGGTGGGCCGCTGCTCCTGCGGGGCGCGGATGCGGCCGCACATCGTTTTCTTCGGCGAGATTCCGCTGGAGATGGGACGCATCGAGGCGGAGATCGACAAGGCCACGCTGATGCTGGTGGTGGGCACTTCGGGGTCGGTCTATCCGGCGGCAAGCTTTGTCCACTGGGCGCGCCAGCACGGGGCGCGGACCGTCTACGTGGGCCCGGAAAAGCCGCTCAACGCCAGCGCCTTCACGCATGTGGTGGAAGGCAAGGCCGGAGAAGTGCTGCCGGGGCTGTTCCAGGGAACTTGTTGAAATGGTAACTCGGAGCGGGTCAGTTCGCCCTCAGGGACAAAGGCCCGAGTTGATTTCGCGCCAACCGCGCCGCGACTGAATTCGTGTTCTTTCAAGACTGCGACTCAATCGGAGGGGCCCTGACTGCCGCAAAATGAAGGGGGGTTGGCCCTTGAGGGAACGGGAAACTGGAAAACCGTGGAAAAGAACTTTTTCACGGGTTCCCCGACTCCTCATTCCCCGGCGCACAAGCGCAGAATCTGCTCGCCAAAGCGCTCCACCTTGGCCGCACCAACCCCGTCGATCTCCAGCAACTCCTTCGGATTCCTGGGCCGCGCCGCCGCCAAAGCCGCAATGGTCCGGTCGTGCAACACCACATAGGCCGGAACCCGCAGGCGCTTGGCCTCCGCGGCGCGCCACTCCCGGATTCGCCCGGCCAGGGCTTCGGCCGCCGCGGTGAGCCGTGCCGGCTCAGCCGCCGCGCTCTTTCCTGCGGGGGCCTTGCTCGCCACAGTCTTGCGGGCGGCGCTCGCCTTCCTGGCCGGCGCAGCGGCGCGCCCGCCAAACTCCTCCACAATGCCGTCGCTGATCAGCAAATCCAGCGGCGCGCCTCTGTGCGTCTCCAGGCCCGCCTCCGTCAGCCGGGCCTTGCGGAAGCGGATCAGCTCTCCATCCTTCTCGAACTCCGCCCCTTCGATCTCGATCAGCCCCGCCTGCAGCAACGCACCCAGCAGCCCCTCGTACTCATCCCGGCTGATCCTGCCCACCAGGTCCAGGTTGCGCTGCAGCGTCCCGGTGGCCTTCCACCCCACGGACGAAGACCTGTCCGTGGGGGCCTCCTCCTTATAGACCACGCCGCGCAGATCTTCGAGGATGCGCCGGGCAATGGCGCGTTCCTGCTCCGATGCCCGCCGGAAGAGGCGCAGCACCGCGCCCTCCGCATCGCATACATCGCAGACGCCGCAGGGCTGCTTCGCGTCTTCCACGTCACCGAAATGCCGGACCAGCGCCGACATCCGGCACTCATTCAACTCGGTGTAGCGCAGCACCCTTGCAAACTGCTCGGCGCGATACTGCGCCTGCACCGCGTAGGTCTTCTTCCAGCCCGTTGCGCCCGCCGCCACTCGCCGCGGCGAGCCGCCGAAATCCCGCCGCGCTCCGCCGTGAATCTCCAGCTTCTCCAGCGCCTTGTCGAACTCCTCTTCGCTCAGCCGCGATGCGGCGCGCAGTTCCTCCACCGCCCGCGGCTCCTGGCCCAGGGCGCGAAAGACCTGCGCAAGATGCTCGGTGGGCGGGTAATCCCGGTTGAGGAAGAAGTCGTGTGTGCGCTGATCGGCATAGCTGTGCATGAGAAAGGTGCGGCTGAGGGCGCCATCGCGCCCGGCGCGGCCAATTTCCTGGTAATAGCCCTCCAGCGTGGCCGGCAGCCCGGCGTGGATGACGGTGCGGATATCGGCCTTGTCGATGCCCATGCCGAAGGCGATGGTGGCCACCACCACCTCCAGTTCGCCGGCCTGGAACGCCGTCTGCACTTGCTCGCGGGTCTCGGCGTCCAGGCCCGCATGGTAGGCCGCCGCCGCAATTCTCCCTGCTAATCGCCCGGAGCCTCCGCTGCGCGAGGAAGTCAGCGACAGTTCCTCCGCCAGGCGCTCCGCCTGCTTTCTCGAGGTCGCGTACACAATGGCCGGCCGACGCTGAGGCACAGCCAGCAGGTTGGCAATGACCCCGGCCCGCTCCGGCACCGGCAGCTCCACCACCTCGATGGCCAGGTTGTCGCGCCGGAATCCATGAATGAACAGCGCCGGCTTCACCATGCCCAGCTGGGCAACAATGTCGGCCTGCACGTCGGGCGTGGCGGTGGCCGTCATGGCCAACACCGGCACCGGCTGGCCTTCGCCTCGAAGAGCGGGAAGGTGCTGGCCCAGCATGCGGTAGTCGGGCCGGAAGTCGTGGCCCCATTGGGAAATGCAGTGCGCCTCGTCGATGGCCACCAGCGCCAGGCGCCGCTTGGCCAGCATCTCCGGGAATCCCGACACCCGCAGCCGCTCCGGAGCAATGAAAAGGAATTGCAGGGATCCATTCAGGTAGTCCGCGCAGGCCTGGCGCGCGACTGTGCGCTCCAGGCCGGAGTGAATCCGCGCCACCCTCAGCCCCAGCGCCCCGAGCTTGGCCGCCTGGTCTTCCATCAGCGCAATCAGGGGACTCACCACCAGCGCGGTGCCGCCGCGCGCCACCGCCGGCAACTGGTAGCACAGGCTCTTGCCCGCCCCGGTCGGCATCACCAGCAGCAGATCGCGGCCCGCCATTGCGGCTTCGCAGACCTCCCGCTGGTTGGCCCGGAAGCTGGAAAAGCCGAAGACCGATCGCAGCAGTGCGGCCAGATCGTTCGCATTGGAATGAGTTGTCAAAACTTCAAAGGGAGTGCGCGATGCTTGGGGAGATTCCGAACAATTTGATTCAGAACCTGTTTTCACTTTACTCGCTCGCTACCGGCGCGGCTCGCTGATGGGGAAATCGCCGCTGCCGGTCTCGACCGGATCGGCTTCGAAGCTGGGCTTGAGCCCCAGCCGCCGCCAAAAACGGTCCAGCAGCTCGACCGTCTCCTCGCTGGTCCACCGCGTGGTGCGCAGCAGAATCTCAGTGCTCTCACCGGAAGCCAGACTGGCCGCCTCGGCCACAACAGCCACGCACCGGTCGGGCCGATAGGTGCAACTGGCCAGGTCGGCAATCGAGAGCCGGGTGCTGGGCGTGGCCAGCACCGTGCGCGGCGGAGCCATCCGGTCCAGCAGGCAGAAGATCTCAAGCTTCGACTCCAGTTCGTCCGGCACGCAGTCGATGGCCAGGTCCGCCTCGCGCACCGCGTCCTCAATGGTGGAGACAAACTGCACTGCGCCGCCCTGCGCAGGGTTCAGGGACTCGGGCCCCAACTCCTGGCGCAGAAACTCCTGCGCGTGATGCAGATTCCGCGGCATCACATCTTCCAGCAGCACGCGGAAGCCCGCGCGCGAGGCAGCCAGGGCCAGCCAGCGTCCCAGCGGACCCGCTCCGATAATGGCAACCGTTTCAGGCAAGGGCGCTTACTTTACGGCCAGCGCCTGGGCCACGTCCTCGGCATTCGGCTTGGCCTGGAGCAGGTGCTCGGCCACGCGCGCCCGCTCGTCGGCAGTCAGCGTCGGAATGGTCGCCAGAACCCGGCGCAGGGTTACGGCAACATCGTCAATGTAGTTCATCAGGCGGATCGCTTCTCCGGACAGCGGCATGGTTTCCCTCGAAGTTGGAAGTTCTCCCCCTATTGTAGGGGGTGCGGTCGGGATG
>JARLGE010000096.1 GCA_031296215.1 Occallatibacter sp. | reverse complement strand
CCAGCCATAACGTCAGTTTCGCTGGGCGAGTCGAGCCTGAACCCAGGGAAAACTTCCTGGTCACAAAGGCTCCATCGCTGGAGCTTCCTGGGCGCCAAGATCGCGCTGCTGCTGCCGATTATCTATTTTGTTTCGTTGGACATGGCCTACGGCTGGACAACGCTTGACCGGGAGCACGCGGCCTATATTCAGTTGGTCTCTACCTTTGGGCTGTGCCTGTTCGGTTTGCGCTGGGTGCTCAAGGACCAGCGGCAGCGCTGCCCGGTCTGCGTGCGGCGGGTGGCGCATCCTGCCCACGTCGGTCAGGCGTCCCGGACTTTCCTCGACTGGAACGGAACGGAAATGATGTGCATGGGAGGGCATACGTTGCTGCATGTGCCGAGCCTGCCCACCAGCTGGTTCAGCTCCCAGCGCTGGCTCTACCTGGATACGTCGTGGGGGTTCCTGTTCGCGGGCTCGAGCCAGCACATCCCTTAACCATCCGCACAGCCTGTCGGATTCCTGCGAGAACCCTATTGCGGCGCGAAAAGATCCGAGCCCATCCAGGCCGGCAAAAGCAATTCGAATTCCCCCAGAGGCACGGGTCGGCTGAACAGGAAGCCCTGGTAAGCAAGGCAACCGAGGCGAGCGAGAAGAACGCGCTGCTCGTCGGTCTCTACGCCCTCGGCCATGACGGATAGACCCATGGTCTTGCTGAGGGAGATGACTGCCTGGGCTATGGCGCCGCTGCTGGCATCGGTAAGAATGTCGCGCACAAACGAGCGGTCGATCTTTAGCTGTTCCAACGGGAGACGCTTTAGGTAGGAGAGCGAGGCATATCCTGTGCCGAAGTCGTCCAGGGAAAACGTAAGTCCGTGGAGGTTGAGTGCGGTCATTTTGGCGATGATGTCGTCAATGTTGTCGACCAGCATGCTCTCGGTGAGTTCCAGTTTGAGGTTCTCAGGGTTGCACCCGGCCCGGTCAAGTGCCGCCAGGACCCGATCGACGAAGTCCGGCTGTTGGACCTGGCGGGCACTGATATTTGCGGCAATCGTGATGGAAGCGGTTGCCTTGTTGCCAGCCCAGGCGGCGATTTGCCGGCAGACGGCATCCAGCACCCAGTCGCCCAGGGGGAGGATCAGTCCTGTTTCCTCCGCCATGGGAATGAATTCTCCAGGGGCCAGGATACCTCGCTCGGGATGATTCCAGCGGACCAGGGCCTCGGCGCCGACCACCACGCCGCAGTCCAGTTGAGGTTGGAAATAGAGCAGGAACTGGCCGGACTTGATGGCGGAGCGGAGGTCCTGCTCAAGGGCCGCGCGGGCGTTGGCGGCAACCTGCAAAGCCGGGGCGAAGAAGCGGACAGTGTTGCGTCCTGCCGCCTTGGCCTGATACATGGCAATATCGGCCTGTTGCAGGATGTCGTGGACGCTTTCGCGCTGGTCGCCGAAGACAGTGATGCCGATACTGCAGGCGCTGAGACGCTCGTGGCCGTCCAACCTGTATGGCTGGCACACAACGTCGCGTATCTTCTCGGCGATCGTCTCGGCCTGCGCCGCCGCAGCGGTTGGAAGCTCACTGAGATCGTCAAGCATGATGACAAATTCGTCTCCGCCCAATCGGGCCACGGTGTCGGCTGCGCGTACGGAGGCGGTGAGGCGCTGGGCGACCTCCTGCAGCAGGAGGTCGCCTGTTTGATGGCCCAGGGTGTCGTTCAGCGTCTTGAAATCGTCCAGATCGATGAAGAGAAGCGCACGGAGATGGCCATTTCGCTTGGTGGTGGCCAGTTCCCTGCTCAACCGGTCGAAGAGCCTGCGGCGGTTGGGAAGACCGGTCAGCGGGTCGAAGAAGGCCAGACTCCTGATCTCGTCTTGTGCCGCCATCAGGCGCTGGAGTTCGCGTTCCCTTCTTTGCCACTCGGCGATCCTGGATCGGACGACGGCAGCGACCACAACCACGGGGATGAGGCCGCAGAGGGTGAAAAACCACCATGTCCGATACCACGGGGTGAGGATGGTGAAAGCGAACTCTGCCCTGTCCGTGCGCCACAATTGATCGCTGTCCTGTGCCTCAACCTGCAGCCGATAGGCTCCGGGGGCCAGCTCGGCAAACTGGAGTTCTCTCAGTGCGGTCTCAGTCCAGTTGCGGTTTGCGCCTTCAAGCCGGTAGCGGAACAGAACCCCATTCTGCCTGGAAGCATTGAGCGCGGAGAAGCGCGCAATCAGAGCGTTGGAATGGAGGTCGAGCGATGGATTGACCTCAGAGGAAACATCTTTGCGGCCCATCAGAAGCCGGGTGAAGACCAGCCGGAGCGGCAACGCTGGAGCGAGGTGGGGACGCGGCTTGAAGCGGGAGAGTCCAACGCTGGTTCCAATCCACACGGTGCCGTCCGGTTCCGCGGCAAACCCATTGAGGTTGCAATCGTTCCAGACCAACCCGTCATCCATGTCGTAGTGGCTCCAGCGGGAACCGTCCCACACATCCACGCCGTTCTCGGTGCCCACCCATAGCCGTCCCAGAGCGTCGAAATCGAAGAAGTACACTAGACCATCCGTGCCGGGCCGTTGCACGCCCTTCTCAATCACGAGATCGTTCTCCCGCAGATGCACGCGGTCGATGCCACCCCCGAAGCGATATCCCACCCACATCATTCCGTTGGCGCCCGCGCCCAGGGAGAGCACCTCACGGTTGCTCAAGCCGTCGGCGGGCTTGAAGTTCCTCCATTGGCCGCCGGTGAATGCATACAGCCCGTCCGTACCGCCAGCCCAGAACGTTCCGTCGGTTCCCTCGGCAATGGCCCAGAAGCGGGATGCCGGCAGTTCGCCGACCCGAGCAAACCGGGCATAAGGAGGCCTGGCGACAAATAGTCCTGCTTCGGTTGCCGCCCAGAGCCTTTGGTCGCGGTCGAAGCGAACCGTGTAGGCCGCCTTGCCGAACAACCCTTGCGCCTCGCCAAACCACCTCACTGCGCCGGTCCGCACATTCAACTGTGCGACGCCGCTCGTTTCTGTCCCGATCCACAGGTCCCCGCCGGGACCGGGTCGGACGGCATGAACCGGAGACCCGCCCAGACCCGGCACTTTTCTCCAGCGGATACCTGATGGCAGCCGCTGCCCACGCGCCAGGCCGTCTTCGGTGCCTAGCCAAAGTACACCGCCGGGCTGCGGCAGTATCTCGTACACCAGGTCGCAAGGTAGCCCGCTTGTGGTGGAGTAGATCTCCCACTCCCCATAACCCCGCAACTGCACTAGCCCCCGTCCCGCAAGTCCAATCCACAGAGAGTGTTGCCGATCTTCAAACGCTGAGTAAACAACGCCCTTAACCCCGGCAGAGCTGTCAATCTTTTGCCATCCGCGCTCGCTGTGAATCAGCAATCCATCGGGGGACGGGAGGAGGATTTGCCCATCTGCATCGGTGGCTGGGATGCCAACAGCACCCTTACCTTGGGTCGGAAAATCCGGCCTGCGGAAGCGAGCCTGGCCTGCCGGCAACACATACACTCCGTCGTTCCTAACCCGCACCCAAAGACTGCCCGCGCTGTCTTTGCGGATTGTCGTCACCTGGTGGGGAGGCAGCCCTCGTTCGCGGCCCAGAACTTCGGTCTGGCCCTGGTCGATGTGGCACAACTCCAGCCCGCATCCGTACCAGACAGTTTCGCCATCCATGAGAATGCCGTAGGCCGCAGGCTCCGATGCGCGTGGCGGCCGAGCCACGGTGTGCATCGAGAACGAATCCTGGCCTGGTTGGGAAGAGAGAACTACGAGGCCCAGGTCGGTTCCGAGATATGTGTGGCCCCTGCCATCCGCCTGGATACCCTGGGCCCAGTTGATGGTCTTGAACGCGGCCGGGATTCTCTCGAAGCGATTGCCGTGCATGCGGTATAGCCCGATGACTCCGCCCACCAGCAGCGATCCGTCCGGTGCATCGCCAAAGGCCACGCCCGAGTTGGCCGGCATTCCCTGCGCGGGTCCGAAGGCCTCGAAGCGCTCCCCGTCATAGCGGTAGATTCCGTTTTCCGTGCTCACCCACAGAAAGCCGACCCGGTCCTGGTAGATCGTTCGTATCGCCAGGTTGTTGAGGCCGTCGGTGTTTGCAAAGGTGCGGAAGCTGTACTCCTGCGCGCACAGGGATGCGCTCACGATGAGAGGAAACAGGAATGCGCGCGCGTATTTTATGCAGTCCATTGTCGAATAACATCGGATGAACGGAGGATTCTATTCAGCTTAACTCCGTTTTGGTGGGTTACCGATGGTCATTCAGCAGGAAATCGACTTCTGACCAATTCCGGGATGCTCGCGCTGGGGGCTGCGAGGGATTGCAGGAGTGCCCTGAACCTGCCCGGTCATTGCATGGATTGGTCATTCTCCTGCCAACTGCTCCAGCAGGGTGTCAAAGTCTTCGAGCTTGGCGTATTCAATGATGACTTTGCCGCGGCCGTTGTGGTCTTCGATCTGGACTTTGAGGCCGAGGGCGCGCTGCAGGCGCTCCTGGACTTCGCGGACGTTGGGGTCGATGGGCGGCTCGGGCTTGGGTTCTTTCTTTGCGGCTCTTTCGGGGTGCATGAGGCCCTGGACGTAGGTCTCAGTTTGGCGAACAGATAGCGAAAGTCCGATGACCCGCTGAGCGGCCTTTTCGATCTCTTCGGCGCGCTCAAACGCCAGAAGCGCGCGCGCATGACCGAAGGTGAGCTCGCCGGACTCGACGCGGGCCTGGACCGTAGCAGGTAAACGCAGCAGACGCAGGAAGTTAGCCACCGTTGCGCGGTCCTTGCCGGTGCGCGTGGCCATCTGCTCCTGGGTCATGTGGAACTCGCGAGCAAGGCGCTCGAAGGCGCGGGCCTGCTCCATCGGGTTCAGGTCGGCGCGCTGCAGGTTTTCGACGATGGTGATCTCCATCGCCTGCTCGTCGGAGACCTGGCGGAGGATGGCCGGGATGGTTGCCTTGCCGGCCAGTTGCGAGGCGCGCCAGCGGCGCTCGCCGGCGATGAGCTGGAAGCGGCCGTTGGCGAGCGGGCGCACCAGGACGGGCTGGACGACGCCGTTGGCGACGATGGAGGCGGCCAGCTCGGCCAGTTGATCTTCGTTGACCTGGGACCGGGTCTGGAAGGGATTGTGTTCGATCTGGTCGAGCGGAATCTCGCGCGGCTTGCCCGATTCGGTGTCGGCGGAGGCGGCGGGCGCCTGCACGCGCGGAAGAAGAGAGTCCAGGCCTTTGCCGAGGGCGCGGCGCTTGGGGTCAACAGGAGCGATGGTCATGATTCAAGTTCCTCGAATCCGGCTCCGGGGGCCGGATCTTCTTGTTTCTGTCTGCCGGAAGGGCGAAAACGCCGCATTTGTGGCTGGTTGAGGCGGCGGGCGAGGCGGGCCGACGGTCAGGTGTAAGGCCAGAAGCGGACTTTGGTCCGGACGGCAGGTTGGGCAGGGGCGGCGGCTTGCGCCAGCGCAGCCGCCTTGCGCTCCAGGCCGCGCGGGCTTTCGATTCCGTTGCGCCCCAGATACTCGCCTGCCAGCTCGAAGTAGGCCTCTGTACCGCGGGAGCGGGGGTCGTACAGGGCGACAGGCTTGCCGTGGCTGGGAGCTTCGGCCAGGCGCACATTGCGCGGAATCACGGTCCGAAAGAGCCGGTCGCGGAAGTATTCGCGGAGGGTGTCCGTGACCTGCTGGGCGAGGTTGGTGCGATCGTCGTACATGGTGAGCAGAACGCCCTCGATGGTGACGCCGGGGTTGACAGCGGCGCGGACCCGCTCCAGGGTGGAGATCAGCTCGGTGATGCCTTCGAGGGCGAAGTACTCGGCCTGCATGGGGACAATGAGGGTGTCAGCAGCAGCGAGGACGTTGAGGGTGAGCAGATCGAGAGCCGGCGGGCAATCGAGCACGATGAGGTCAAAGTTGGGCTGAATGGGGTCCAGTGCGCGACGCAGGCGGAGGGCGCGGTCGGGGGCGTTGGCCAGCTCGATGTTCGCGCCGGTGAGGTTCTTGGAGCCGGGAAGAAGCCAGAGGGTGCCAATCTCGGTGGGAAGAATGACCTGCTCGGCGGGGGAGTCGCCCACCAGGACATCGTAGATGGAGTGGCGGTTGTCGTCGCGCTGCAGGCCGAGGCCCGAGGAACAGTTGGCCTGGGGGTCGCAGTCGACCAAAAGAACTTTGAGGCCTTCCAGAGCCAGGCACGCCGCCAGGTTGATAGCAGTGGTGGTTTTGCCAACTCCGCCCTTTTGGTTGACAACGCCGAGAATCTTGCCCATGGGAGACAAGGGTATAGGGAAGGGCGAATTGTATGTATGGAGTTGCACTGTGGAGAACGGGGCAAAGCTGTGGAAAGCGGCTGGCGGGGCGGAGGCGGAGCGGAGGGGAAGCGATTGAGGGGGAAGGATTTGGCGGGAGCGAGGAGGAAGCCCGCGAGAAGATGGGAAAAGAGGCTTACGGTGGAAAACTTCCTGGATTGATGAGTGGATTCAGGGTTATTTTGAGTGGCGCATCCGGATTGGGACGCCGCCCGTTTTGGGACAGGCGGGGCGCTTGTTCCACGTGGAACGGTACGCGATTGGGGCTTTGGTCAATGGAATGTTCCACGTGGAACGAAAGGCGGAACCTGCGATTGGCAGGATCGCGGCAAGCTCGGTCGCTTTTCAGCGAGGCAAATTGGTGGAATCACAGCCGAATCAGGCGGATCGCGGTACAATTCCTCCCGTCGTGTGAAAAGAGGAAGTTCATGGACATTCCCAATGCATTCATTGG
>JARLGE010000095.1 GCA_031296215.1 Occallatibacter sp. | reverse complement strand
TTCCCAGGTCCCCAAATGCGAGGGACCTGGGGCACCCGGCCAATGGTTATTGTGAGCTACAGGCCTTGCAGGAAGGAGCGGATTTCGGGATTGGACCAGTCGGGGTCGCCGACGAGCTTGCGGCGGATGACGCCTTTGCGGTCGATGATGTAGGTCTCGGGCCAGCCCTCGGTGTGGTAGAGCTTGGCGGCGGACTCGCTGGGGTCGCGGACGGTGATCAGGTCGACGTGGCGTTGGAGGAGGAAGCGCCGGTAGGCGGCTTCGCTCTGATCGACACTGACGGCGAGGATGGCCAGGTCGGGGCGGTCGTGGTGGAGTTCGAGCAGGGCGGGCATCTCCTGAACGCAGGGGGCGCACCAACTGGCCCAGAAGTTGAGCACCACGATCTTGCCGCGGTAGTCGGCTAAATGGATGGTGGAGGCGCCGTCGGAGACGGTGAAGTCGGGGGCGACCTGACCGGTGAGGCCGGGGCGCGCGCCGCGGTCGCAGGCCGAGAGCAGGGCCAGCGGCACGAGAAGCAGAACGAGAAGGAAACGAGGAAACCGCACCTCTTTATAATACGGAACGAAAGGGCGCGCCGTCATGGGACAAGAGAACGCGGGGGCAGGAACTGCCGGGTGGAAGCCGGTGCTGGGGCTCAGCGACACACCGGGCGAGGCGCCGGCGCAGCCTGTTCGCTGGGGCACGGTTTACGATCAGCCGGAGCCGGAGGAGCTGATCGAGCTGACGGTAATCGTGCCGGCGCGGAACGAGGAGGAGAGCCTGGGCGCGTGTTTGCAATCGCTGGTGAGCCAGTCGGAGGAGATTTTCGCACTGGGCAAAGATTGGGAGCTGACGGTTGTGGACGACCACTCGACGGATCGGACGGCGGAGATTGCGCGGGGATTTGCCGGGGTGGCGGTGCTGGAGGCAGGGAAGCTGGAGGCGGGCTGGACGGGGAAGAACAACGCGGTGTGGGCGGCGGCGAAGACGGCGCGCGGCCGGTGGCTGCTTTTTACGGATGCGGATACGGTGCACGAGATGGGCGATCTGCGGCGGGCGATCCACGAGGCGACGCGGCACAAGGTGGGGATGCTGAGCTACTCGCCGCGGCAGATCGTGAGCGGACTGGCGCAGCGGTCGCTGATGCCGCTGGTCTTCTGCGAACTGGCGCTGAGCTATCCGCCGGCCAAGGTCTCCGACCCGGCGCAGCGGATTGCGGCGGCCAACGGGCAGTTCCTGTTGATCGAGCGGGAGGCTTACCGGCGGCTGGGTGGGCACGCGGCGGTTGCGGAGAAGGTGCTGGAGGATGTGGAGCTGGCTTTTCTGGCCAAGCGGCGCAAGGTGGGGCTGCGGTTCCGCTACGCCGAGGATGCGGTGTCGACGCGTATGTACCGGAACACCGGGGCGATGATCGAGGGCTGGACGAAGAACCTGGCGCTGCTGTTCGACAATACGCTGGCGCTGGCGGCGTGGCGGGCTCTCGATATTCTTCTTCTTTTCGGATTGCCGGTGCTGGCAGTGGAGCTGTGGAGCGCGCGGTTTGCGGCGCACTCGCTCGAATGGCTGGGGGCGGGGTGGGTGCTGGCTCTGCTGTGGGTGCGGACGCTGGTTCGGTTTTATGCGCGGGTGGCGAAGTCGAATTTTCCGTTTGTGGATTGCGCGCTGACGCCGCTGGGGCTGCCGCTGTTTGTGGCGCTGCTCTACCGCAGTTGGTTTCAGCATCGCATCCTGAAGCGGGTAAGCTGGAAGGGGCGGGATTACGCGGGGTGAGAGTAGCTTCTAGCTTTCAGCTTTTAGCTCGTTCTTGCCGAACCAGGACTTGAAGTTGCCGGCTCGGGGCGTTTGGGTTTGTGGTCTCCCAGGTCTCAGAATCGAGACCTGGGAGACCCAACTTTCTCGGCTGATTTGATGCTGTGAAAGGCTACGATTGCTGAGTGAAACTTCGACAGAGTTCAAGCATCTGTTCGATTGAGGCACCCGAATGGTTTTTTTGACGCGGCGGGCGACGTTTTCTTCTTCGCATTACTACTGGAATGAGGCGTGGTCCGAAAAGAAGAACGAGCAGGTCTTCGGCAAGTGCGCGCGGCGCAATGGGCATGGGCACAACTACACGCTGGAGGTGACGGTGGCCGGAGAGCCGGACGCGGTGACCGGCTTTGTGGTGGACCTGAAGTGGCTGAAAGACGTGATAGAGCGGGAGGTTCTGGAGGCCTGGGACCATCGGCACCTGAATCTGGAGGTGGCGGAGTTTGCGGCCGGGAAGGCGATTCCGACGACGGAGAACATGGCTATTGCGGCGTGGAGGCGGCTGGAACCGGCGGTGAATAAGGCCGGGGGAGCGCGGCTGAGCCGAGTGCGCGTGTATGAGACGGCGGAGATCTTTGCGGAATATCGAGGCGGGGAATGAGCGGACCTTCCGGGAGAGCCTATTTCGGACGCCGCTACCTGCTGAGCGCCAGCCACCGCCTGCACAGCGACGCGCTTTCGCCCGAGGAGAACCGGGCGGCTTATGGGAAGTGTAACAATCCGCACGGGCACGGGCACAATTATGTGGTGGAGGTGCTGGTTGGCGGCCAAGTGGACCCGGAGACGGGGATGGTGCTGAACCTGGCGGCGCTGGACGGGGTGGTGCGGGAGCGGGTAGTGGATCGATTTGACCACACCAACCTGAATCTCGATCCGGTATTTCAAAATCGGGTGCCAACCACGGAGAATCTTTGTAGGACGGTGTTTGAATTGCTGGATGGAGAGGTTGTGCCTGCCAAGCTGGTGCAGGTGCGGGTGGAAGAGACCGAGAACAATTTCTTTGAGTACTCCGGCGCGTGATTGCGGAGGGGTGGAGGTGAGCGAAGGAGAAAAGCAGGTCCTTCGACTCCCCTTCGCTCCGCTCCGGGTCGCTCAGGATGACAGACTGAGGATCGCGCTCAGGATGACAGGTTTATCGATGGGAAGGACGATCTTCGCCTGCTTCCCCCAGGCGAGAGGATGAGGATGATGGCGCAGCCAATAGCAGTGAGCAAGTCAGTACGCAGAGCGGTTGGGATTGACGAAGGGCTGAGCGAGTTCAGCACGCAGGAGATGTATCGCGAAATTTTGAGCCGGCTGGGCGAGGACCCCGGGCGCGACGGACTGCTGTCCACGCCGGTCCGGGTGGAGAAGTCGATGGCCTTTCTGACCAAGGGCTACGACGAGGACCCGACGAAGATCCTGCGCGGGGCGATGTTCGATGTGGACTACGACGAGATGGTGATCGTGAAGGACATCGAGATGTTCAGCTTGTGCGAGCACCACATGTTGCCGTTCTTCGGCAAGGTGCATGTGGCTTATATTCCCAAGGGCAAGGTGATTGGGTTGAGCAAGATACCGCGATTAGTTGAAGTGTTTGCGCGGCGTTTGCAGGTGCAGGAGCGGCTGACTCGGCAGATTGCCGACGCCATCCAGGATGCGATTGCACCGCAGGGCGTGGGAGTGGTAATCGAGGCGCGGCACCTGTGCATGATGATGCGCGGAATTGAGAAGCAGCACTCCTCGACGGTGACCAGCGCCATGGTGGGCTGCTTCAGGCAGAAGGAGACGCGGGCGGAGTTCCTGTCGCTGGTACGGCAGCCGGGTTCGGGCGGGCTGTGAGCCGGCTGAGGGCCAAGCGGGAGTTCAGGCGGAACGGGAACGGGCCGCAAGGCGGGTTGACGCCGTGGGCGGCTTGGCGCTGCGCGGCGATAGCGTTTTGACCTCTTCCGCGGCACGAAGCGCCTCGCTGAATTTCCTGTTTTGGATCCCGGCAATCTTCTTCAATGCTGCCTGGTCGTTTTTTGGGTCCAATGTCTTTTCCGCGATCTTAGCCAGTTCCAGCCAGTCGTGCCAGTCCCCGATCTGCTGCCGGGCCGTGTCCAGGGCATCCAGCAGCCCAGCATCCGCGTTTTTGCCCAATTGCAGCAGGTAGCGCAGCTCCTTGATCTTGATGCGGAAGGCATGGAGATTCCCGGCGTCGAGCTGGGGCCAGTGTTGGAGGTCGTTGAGGAGCTTGGCGACCGCTTGCCGATGGGGCTGACGAAGGGCGGTTCCGTTCGTCTGCGGGGAATTCTCTTTGTTGAACCACCTTTCGATCTGCCGGGAGAAGCGTTTCAGGCAGCGGCGGGCATCCTTTCGATTCGCGGCAACCGTATCGAGGAGCCGGTGGGCGCAGTGGATGCGCAGGTAGTGCAGATGCTGGAGCAGGCGCAGCACGGAGTCGTCGCGTGGATTCCTGGCCAGGGTGATGGCGTTGCCAGCCAGCACATCCATGTCGCGCACGGCGCCAGCGGCCTTGCGCACCGCCTTGATGATCTTGAGCAGGCGGCGGGTGGGTTTCTGCTGGTCCAAGCTCAACGCGGCGATGATGGCCTCCACGCGGCGAGTCGAGGTGCGCAGGTCGTGGACCGCTTCGATGGATGGGTCGGCGGGCAGGCTCTGCAGGGCTCTACCCAGCCTGCGAACCGGCTTTTGCACGGTGCCGAGCGCCATCTCCATTGACTCCTAGATTGAATCACTCCCGCAGGGATTGGCAAGTGTGCGGCGGCCGGGAAGCCGCTGCGGATGGCGGGCCCGCGGTCGAACGCCTGCCGCGTGAATGCACTAGAGTGGAGGAAGATGAGCGGGTGCAAGCGGTGAACGGATTATTGGTGGTGGACAAGCCGGGCGGGATGACCAGCCACGATGTGGTGGGGCGGCTGCGCAGAATTACCGGGGAAAAATCGATTGGCCACCTGGGCACACTGGACCCCATGGCAACCGGGGTTTTGCCGCTGCTGCTGGGCAAATACACGCGGCTGGCGCAGTACTTCTCTTCCGCGGAGAAGAGCTATAGCGGGGCGATCCGCTTGGGATTTTCAACCGACACATACGACGCCAAGGGCGTGGCCGAGGAGGAAGACCGCTGGGCTGAGGTCTGCGCCGGGGTGACGCTGGAGCGGGTGCGGGCGGCGGCGACTCGGTTCCACGGCGAGATGGAACAGATGCCGCCGGCGTATTCGGCCAAGAAGATCGAGGGCAAGCCGGCCTACAAGCTGGCGCGCGAGGGCAAGCCGGTGGAGCTGAAGGCGGCAAAGGTCTCGATTGCGAGCTTTGATATCACCGGGCTCGAAGGCGCGGAAGCTTCCTTTGAAATGAGCATCAGCGCGGGGGGATACGTGCGCTCGGTGGCGCATGAGCTAGGGCAGGACCTGGGCTGCGGGGCGCATCTGAGCCGGCTGCGGCGGACGCGCGCGGGGGCGTTCGAGATTGGCGAGGCGCACACGCTGGAAGAACTAGATGCGCTGGCCGGGAATGCGGAGGCCATCGAGGCATTGTGCGTGCATCCGCGGATTTTGCTGCCGGAGATGCCGTCTGTGACTGGGGACGCGCAGGCACTGGGCCGGCTGCGGAATGGGGCGCAAGCGAATCTGCCGGAGTTTTCGCGGGCTCCGCTGGTGAAGGTCTTTGCCGGGCAGCGGGAGCTGGTGGGGATTGCGAAACGCGTGGCGGGGACGCTGTTTCAGCCGGTGGTAGTGATGGGGTGAGAAAGGCAGGGGTCAGGGTTCAGGGGTCAGGGTTCAGGGGTCAGGGGTCAGGGTTCAGGGTTCAGGGATCAGCGAAGACCTCTCCGCGTCCCGTCCTCGCGGCCTTTCTCCGTTACACGGTTAGGAGACGAAGAAACCGACATCCGCAACCCCCGGAACAGGATCCATCGCCGCGATGAAACCGATCCCTGGACCCTGGACCCTGAAGCCTGTTATTTCCGCAGCAGCGGCTTGAGGACGGGGAGCAGGGTGTTGGCGATGATCTCTGAGCCTTTGGCGGTGGGGTGAATGCCGTCGTTCTGGATGACGCCGGGGACGTTGATCAGGTTCTTGTAGATCATGGGGACGAAGGCGGTGTGGTGCTTCTGCGCGAGGTCGCGAAAGACCAGCTCGAAGGCGTGGATGTAGTCGGAGCCGTAGTTGGGCGGGAGGGTAATGCCGGCGATCAGGATCTTGATGTGCGCGGATTCGAGCGTGGTCAGGACTTGATCGAGATTGCGGCGGGTCTGGTCGGGCGGCAGGCCGCGCAGGCCGTCGTTGCCGCCGAACTCGACGATGACCACCTCCGGGTGCAGCAGCAGGATGGAGCGCAGGCCGGCGACGGCGTCCTTGGTGGTGGCGCCGCTGACGCCCTGGTTGTTTACCTTGTAGTGGTAGCCCAGGCGGTCGAGGTCGCGCTGCAGGGCGTCGGGAAATGACTGGCCGGTCTCGAGGCCGTAGCCGGCGGTGATCGAGTCGCCGAAGCAGACCAGGATCGGGGGGT
>JARLGE010000094.1 GCA_031296215.1 Occallatibacter sp. | reverse complement strand
GACCGTTCACGCTCAAGCCGCAGCACAGGCCGTCTTCGGTTACACCGACTTTGCCGCGGAGTCAAAAATCGAGCAGGAGTTTCTGGCCGTGCCGGATGCAAAGCTGGCCGGCCAGCACCTGAAGACGCTGACCGCCGAGCCCCACCTCGCGGCCACGCCCGAGGACCGCAAAACGGCCGAGTATGTGGCCGGGAAGTTTCGCGCCGCGGGCCTGGAGACGGAGATTGTTCCCTACCGCGTGCTGCTGAACTGGCCCAAGGTGGTGCGCGTCGAGGCCTATGACCAGAGCGGCAAAATGATCGTCAGCGGGCCGGCCAGGGAACATGTAAGCGGCGATCCAGGGCAGGACGATCCGCGGGTGGTGATGCCCTTCAACGGGTCGTCGGGATCGGGCGACGTGACGGGCGAGGTGGTCTACGCCAACTACGGACGCCTCGAAGACTACGACCAGTTGGCCGCCAAGCACATCGACCTGCACGGCAAGATCGTGTTGGTGCGTTACGGGGGCAACTTCCGCGGCGTGAAGGTGTACATCGCCGAGCAGCGGGGCGCGGCGGGGGTGCTGATTTACTCCGACCCGCAGGATGACGGCTATTACAAGGGCGATCCGTATCCGATCGGGCCATGGCGGCCGGAGACGGGGGTACAGCGGGGGTCGGTTCAATACTTGTTCAAGTATCCGGGCGACCCGGAGACGCCGGGTGTGGCCTCGACGCCGGAGCTGCCCGACTCGGCGCGCATCTCGCCGGAGGGCAACCAGCCGCACATCGTCTCCATCCCCATCAGCTATCACGATGCGTCGCCGATCTTGCAGGCTCTTGCAGGCCCCGGAGTGCCGCAGGGCTGGCAGGGCGCGCTTCCCTTTCGCTACCACCTGGGTCCGGGCGGCGTGAAGGTGCACCTGGTTTCCGAGCAGAACTACCAGCGGCGGATCATCTGGGACGTGATCGGCAAGGTTAAGGGCACGGAATACCCGGACGACTGGGTGATTGCGGGCAATCACCGCGATGCGTGGGTGTATGGGGCAGTCGATCCCTCCAGCGGCTCGGCGGCCATGCTGGAAGCGGTGCATGGGATCGGCGCGCTACTCAAGCAGGGTTGGCGGCCCAAGAGGACAATGGTTTTCTGCAGTTGGGACGCCGAGGAAGAAGGGCTGATCGGTTCGACCGAGTGGGTTGAGGAGCACGCCAAGACTCTAGACCGCGCCGTGGCCTACTTCAACGTGGACGTGGCCGTGGCGGGGCCGGATTTCTCCGCCTCCGCCGTGCCTTCGCTCAAGCAGTTTCTCCGCGAGCTCACCCGCTCGGTGCCTAGCCCGCTGGGGCTGACAGTCTATGACCAGTGGAAGCTGGGCCGCCAGGACGCCCAGGAGCATCGCGTCTCGAATGCCCCCAAGGAGGATGAGGAGATCCACGTGGGCGACCTGGGCTCGGGCTCCGACTTCACGCCCTTCCTTCAGCATGTGGGCGTGCCCTCGACCGACATCGGCTCGAGCGGGCCCTATGGGGTCTATCACTCCACCTTCGACGACTATGCCTGGTACACCGAGAACGCCGACCCGAAGTTCGTTTATCTGCAAGAGATGGCGCGCGTGTTCGGCCTGGAAGCCCTGCGCATGGCCGATACGGACGTGCTGCCCTACGACTACGTGACCTATGGGAAGGCCATCCAGGCTTATCTTGCCGCGGCCAGGCGGAAGGCGTCGGACACGGGCGTCGGCTCGCTCGACTTTGCCGCGGCGGATGCGGCGGCGGGGCGGTTCATCTCGGCGGCGCAGAAGGCGCATTACCGCCAGGCGGCCGGCGCCGGCGACCTGGGCAGGATGAACGCGACTCTGCGCCAGGCAGAGGCCGCGCTGATCAGCGACGCCGGGCTTCCCAATCGGCCCTGGTACCGGCACACCATCTATGCGCCGGGCGAGTTCACCGGCTACGCGGCGGTGGTGATTCCGGGGGTGAACGAGGCCATCGACGCCAAAGACGGAACCCGGGCGGCGCAGCAACTGACGGTACTGACCCAGGCCCTGGACCGCGCCGCGCAGACGCTGGAATCGATCCGCTAAGCGGCGTTGAACCTGTTGCGGGCTGGGCGATGGAGCCTGGCCGCAACGGGCACCGAAGGCTAATTACCAAGGGATCACGCCGCTCCCACGGATTGGCTATTCCCCTTTCTCGCTCCTTGCTTTTACCTTCTCGTCAGATTGATCCCGCCGGGTTGGAGCCCTCCTCCAAGGCGCCCCCGGTCCTGGGAGGGAGCGCGTTCTGTGGTTGATCTCCTGATAGCCGTCTGGTTTGTGGCGATCCTCATGACCCCGCCCGTAATGCGCGGCATCTTGCGCGCCCGCATCCATCGGGACGGCTTCTAAGTTCATTCGAAACCCGGCAAGGCTGCCGGGCAAAGCGAAACTCCTGTTCCCGCCCCGGGAAATCCATCCCGTTCCAGAGTGATCCAGATCACATGTTGGTTGACCCCGGCAGGTTAGCCTCGTATCGTTGAAGGTGCGTATGAATATCTCTGGAAACACATTGCGGATCGGGATTGCAACGGTGGTGATTGTGGGAACGGTCGCCTGGCTGGCTTTCTCCGGCTACGGCGCCAACAAGAGCTACTACGTGACCATTGCGGAGCTGGGCGGGATGGGCGACAAGGCCTATCACAGCCAGTTGCGCGTGGAGGGGTTCGTGGTGCCAGGCACGATTGAGCAGAACGGCACGCACGTGACCTTTATTCTGAACGAGTTCGAGAGCCATTCGCCCAAGGCGCCTTCGGGCCGGCTGCTGAAAGTTGAGTACAAGGGCACCGAGCCGCCGCCGGACACCTTCAAGGACGACTCGCAGGCGCTTGCCGAGGGCACCTACGGGCGCGACGGCGTGTTGCACGCCAACGTTTTGCAGGCCAAGTGCGCCAGCAAGTACGCGCCGGCGGGACCCAATCAGCCCAACGCCAAGCCCGCGGCGCCGGCCAAATCCACCGCCGAAGCGCACACAGTCAGCGCCAAACCGGCCGCCTGAGGATGAACGCTCGAAGCACCGCTTCGGAAACTGCCTTGCCGCCTGCCGCGAACCCCAAGTGCGCGCGCCTGAACGGCGTTTCCAAGCTGTTTGGCTCCTTCGCCGCGCTGCGCCAGGTGACCGTCGACCTCGAGCCCGGCCGCTGCTACGTGCTGATCGGCGAAAACGGCGCGGGCAAATCGACCCTGCTGCGCATTCTGGCCGGGTTGCTGCATCCCAGTTTTGGGACGGTGAGTGTGTTTGGCGGGCTCGATCCACACGACGCCCGCGCCCGCATCGGCTACATGAGCCACGCTCCCATGCTCTACGACGAGCTGACGGCCGTCGAGAACCTTCAGTACTTCTCCAGCCTCTACCCTGGGCGGCCGAATCTCTCTCCCGCCGAGGCCCTGCGCCAGGTGGGTCTCGACCCCGATCTGGACCGCACCCTGGGCCAGTATTCGCAGGGGATGAGGCAGCGGACTTCGCTGGCGCGCGTTCTGCTGCCGGTGCCGGAGCTGCTGCTGCTGGACGAGCCTTTCTCCAACATGGATGTGGAATCGGTGAGCCAGATGGTCAAGATGCTGGCAGGCTTCCGGCAGGGCAACCGGACCATCGTGATCACCACCCACCAGCGCGAGCACGCCGCGCCGATTGCCGACTGGGTGCTGGCGCTCAAGGCGGGCCGCGTGGCCAGCTTTGAGCCAGGGAGTCCTACGCTATGAAGACCAACGGCGCGCGCTTCCTGGAATCGCTCGGCATCGCGTTCGAGATCCGCGAATACGAGGTGGACCCCGATGACCTTTCCGCCATTGCTGT
>JARLGE010000093.1 GCA_031296215.1 Occallatibacter sp. | reverse complement strand
GGCTATGGTGCACTACTGGTGGAAGGTGAAGACTGGCGTGATGTCTCCGGCGCCGTACACGCTGGTGTTGGTGGTGCTGCTGGGAGTGAGGCCGTTGCTGAAGTGGCGGCGCAAGGCGCGCGCGACGGCGGTTTGAGGTCGATCAGGCTCAGTTTTTGCGCATAAATCTGCGAAAATCCGTAGTTGGCGAAAGGGCTTGTTTTGCGGACAAGCCTTTTTGTTTGTGTTGGTTATGCTCTAAAGTGGGGCGGAGGCTATTGGCTCAATAGTAACGGGGTCTCGGTGCGTAAGCGGTTTGTTTTCTGGTGGTTGGTTGGAATGTCACAGTTTCACGGGGAATAGGGGGGAGGGGGGTAAGGCAGGGAACAGGGATCAGGGAACAGGGATCAGAAAGGCTGGGCGGGTGGCGGCGACGATTTGGATGGAGATGTCCATGAGTTGATTGTGCGCTTTTGGGGGGTAATTTTAGGCAAACGACGGGGAGTGGAAAAGCAGCCCGGTTGAGTGCATGTTTTCCCACCCAAACCGCAAAGAACGCGGTTTGGATGGGGCACTGAGCTTTCTGTGAAGTCGGGCGGGACCGGATCCGCTGGTTGGCTGCATGAATTCTCAGGTCCGAAAAACCGGACCCTGGGGCACCCGGCTTGGAATCGGCGGCGGATGGCGAGGGTGAGGGCTCCCGGTCTCAATCGAAGAGTAGTGCGGATTGGGAGATGGGGCGGAAGGTTTTGCGGTGGAGGGGGGTGGGGCCGAGGCGGGCCAGGGCTTCGAGGTGCTCGGGGGAGCCGTAGCCTTTGTGACGGGCGAGGCCGTAGCCGGGATACTGGGCGTCTAGCTCGACCAGGAGGCGGTCGCGGTGGACCTTGGCGAGCACGCTGGCGGCGGCGATGGAGAAGCTGGTGGCATCGCCCTTGATGACGGCCTGCTGGGAGCAGTTCCAGTCGATGGTGTCGCGGCCGTCGATGAGGAGAAAATCGGGGCTGAGGGCGAGTTGCTGGACGGCGCGGCGCATGGCTTCGAGCGAGGCGCGGCGAATGTTGATGCGGTCAATGGTTCCGGCATCGACCGCGGCAATGGCCCAGGCTACGGCATTCGCGCGAATTTCGCGGTCCAACTCGTTGCGTTTTTTCTCGGAGAGTTTTTTCGAGTCGGTGAGGCCTGGCAGGTGGCAGCCCTTGGGAAGAATGACTGCCGCAGCGACTACCGGGCCGAAGAGGGGACCGCGGCCTACTTCGTCGATGCCGGCGATGCGCATGGCACCGCGCGAGCGCGCGGCCTCTTCCAGCGTCCAGCCACAGATAATCCCCATGGATTCAGTATATTGATCCGGCAAGTAATAAGTGACACTCTATCCCGCCCATTTCCGCAAAGAACGCGGAAATGGACGGGGCACAGTAGCAGTATTTTGTTGCCGGATCAATAGAAAGCAAAGCCCCCGACCGCGTGGGCCGGGGGCTTCGAAAAAACGGGTCCCGCAGAAAAACGGGTTGCCGGTGCGAACTTACGCGCGGACCTTGCCAGTTACGCGGTCTACTTCGCGCAAACGGGCAGCCTTGCCACGCAGTCCGCGAATGTAGAACAGCTTGGCGCGCCGCACCTTGTAGCTGCGGACCTTTTCGATCTTGTCGATAACCTTCGAGTTGAAGGGGAAGATGCGCTCAACCCCCTGCCCAAAGCTCATCTTGCGGACGGTAAAGGTGCCCTGGGGCCCTTTGTTGATGGCGATGACGAGACCCTCGAAGGCCTGGAGGCGCTCTTTATCGCCTTCCTTGATCTTTACCTGGACGCGAACCTGGTCGCCGGGGACGAAAGTGGGCAAATCGGTGCGCTTGAGCTTGTCGGCCAGGCGCTGCATAACTGGATGTATGGACATAGTCTCTTCCTGCGGTTGAACTCAGAACTTCAAGTTTATCAGAGAACGGGGGCCAGTGCCTAATTGCATGGAAAGCGTTTTGCGGTGTAGTTTTGCGGTATGAATTCTGATCGTGAATTGCTACGCCATACACTGGCGACCCTGGCTTACCGGGCCGCGCGGGCCCTGGAAGACTCCCCGGAGAGCTTTGCCAGGTTTGACGGCGCCGGGAGAACGCCAGCGCAGATACTGGCTCACATGGGCGACCTGTTCGACTGGGCGCTGAGCATGGCGGAGGGTAAGCAGCGTTGGCATAACTCCGAGCCGCTGGCATGGGCCGCGGAGCAGGGGCGGTTCTTTGCGGCTCTCAAGGCCTTCGACGCGTATCTTGTGTCGGGCGGGAGGATCAATGCTCCGCTGGAGCGGCTGTTTCAGGGGCCGGTGGCCGATACGATGACGCACGTGGGCCAGCTCGCTATGTTGCGGCGGCTGGCCGGGTGTGCGATTCGCGGAGAGAACTATTATGTGGCAGAGATCTCGACAGGGCGGGTAGGCGCGAACCTACCCGCCCCGGTGAAGCCGTTCAAATAGGCTGGGAGCCGCAAGCTTAACGGCGGTCAGAATCACCCATCCCACCCATTTGGTGGGACATGGCTTGTTCGTAGCCGCGCCTGAATGCTTCGCGGTACTCGTTGCGCACCTGGCGCGGAACATTCGGATGACGGTATTCGTCGCGGTTGTTCACGTTCGGGCGGCGGTGGTTGTCCATATCTTTCCGTGCGCCATCCATTCCGTCGTGAAAGCCGCGGCGCTGAATATCGCTGCCCTGTTCCATGCCCATGCCCGGACCCATCTGACGGTCGTCACGGCCGGGTTCGCGCATTTGCTGCTCAGGCATGCCCATCGGCTGCCCACCCATGAAATGAGACGCACCTTGTTCGTAGCCGCGGCGAAAGCCGTCGCGATACGCTTCACGCTGGGCGGGCGGAACCCGTGGGTCACGATACTCATCGCGGTTGTTTACATCGGGCCGGCGGTGATTGTCGAAATCCTTGCGCGCTCCTTCGATGCCATCGTGAAAGCCCTGGCGTTGGATCTGCTGCAATTCCTGCGGAGGCGTATCCCAGCCGCCGCGGTCCTGGCCGTAGGCGGAGAGAGGCTGCCCCAGGGGGAGGGCAGATGCCTGAACGGCGCCCAGTCCAGTGACACCGAGGAAAAGGGTAATTGCCGGTACTACAAACCGATTGAGAGTCATGATGTAGATCTCCTTTTTTCTCGCGGTTTCCAGAGCAAACCAGGGACGAGACAAGGAAAGGGTACGGGAGATGGAAGTCGCGGGAATGGTCATTGTTGCTCAGATGCGATTGATTGGGGGGATGTCGCCTAGAGCATTTTTCCTGAAGGTAGAGAGGAGGCAACATGGGCCACAGGGTTCAACAGGCGGAAAAACTCGGAATTTCGGGCGCAATTGATGAAATACATTCCGCAGGGGCTAAAGCCCTTGTTTATTATGTGGCGTTTACGGCACGATCCGCCGCGGCGGATCGTGCCCTGATACAAACCACTCAGGTTTTGCGTCAACCAGGAGTTCTTCCGCAATCTGTAAAGTCGTGCCCTTCAAAGCCGCTCTACACTAATGGCGGAAATATACTGGTGCGGTGAGTCAGAAGTTCGTGGCATATATCGGACACCGGAACCGCAGATCTTTCGACTCCGTTTGGCCAAGAAGCCGGCCAAACTACGCTCAAGATGACAGTGCAATTGTGATGCGAACTTCAGACTCAGAGCACTAGCGCAGCAGATCTTCGAGGGCTGTGCTGAGGGAGGTTTTGTCGTCGCGGTATTTGACGATGACGGCGGCGTAGAGGCTGAGACCCCACTGCTGACCGTTGCCTTTGGTGACGGCGCGCGATCCGGGTACGACCACGGCGTCTGCTGGAATGATGAGCGGCAACTCGTCGGTGGCGCGCAGGATGGTGCCGTTGACGAGATCGAAGACGGGGGTGCCGCGGGTGAGGATGGTTCCGGCGGCGAGCACGGCGCCTTTGCGAACGATGGCGCCTTCGTAGACGCCGCAGTTGCCGCCTACCAACACGTCGTCTTCAATCACGACGGGGCTGGCGTTGATGGGCTCGAGTACTCCGCCGATTTGCGCGGCGGCGCTGAGGTGGACGCGCTTGCCGATCTGGGCGCAGGAGCCGACTAGGGCGTGGGAGTCGACCATTGTGCCCTCGTCCACATAGGCGCCGGTGTTGATGTACATGGGCGGCATGCAGACGACGCCGCTCGCGACAAAGGCTCCGGAGCGGATGGAAGAACCTCCGGGGACGATGCGGACTCCGTCTGCGGGACCGAAGTGGCGGGCGGGGTAGGTGTGCTTGTCAATGAACGAGAGGCCGCCGGAGGGGAGTTCCTGCAGAACGCCGAGGCGGAAGCCGAGCAGGATGCCCTGCTTGACCCAGGCGTTGACGCGCCAGCCGGTAGGCGAGGCCGGGTCAGGAGAGGCAGCGCGGATTTCGCCGGCTTCAAGGGCGGCGCGGAGAGACTGGAAAGCTATCATTGCGGCGGGGTCGCCGATGGCGGCAGGGCCGGAGGCAAAGTGCCGCTCGATGATTTTTTGCAGTTGGGCGATGGAAGAGCTGGAGGTCATGGCATATCGAGTCTATCAATTTCAAACGGGTAATCGCCCGAATGGGCAATGGGATGAGAAAAGGAGCGGATACAGTGCGTGGGTGGGCCTCAGGCGGGATTGAACGTATCGGCTGCAGGCCTCGAGCGTGGCCGGCTGTCCCTTGCGATGGGGCGCAGGCGGAAGGAGTTTTTTCCGTTGGGAATCATCGCGAGCGGGACCGGGGTGCGGCTTGGGCGCAGATGAAAGTTTTTTGAAGCGAGCCATAGGCTGAGGCGAGGATCCTGGATTTCCGGCTGGTCGAGCCAGAAGCCGGGAGGCAGAGTGCACTGGATCTGAAGATGATCGAGCTCGATCTCTATGACCGCCATGCCTTTGGGGAAATATCGCCGAACGTTGTTCGCGCCCACCTGCAATCCGATGATTTCGCGCCCCTTGCTTTGCGTCCTGACGACCATTGCCTGCCCGCCGTTCATTGCCGGATAAAGTAAGTCTAGGCAGCAGTGCGGGGTAAGCCCCGACACTGGCGCCGAAATTGGGGTGTGGATTCCTGATTTGAAAACGGGCTAGCCGTGGGATTAATTCAGGAAACCTACCGGAGCCGATTGAGCTGCGTGGTTGCTTCGCGGTTTATTTCTTGATAGCCGGTTTTTTCGGCCTGCCAAAAGGGCGGCACTGTTTCCCGGCGAGCCTTTGAGCCGGTCTTCCGTCTCATATGCGATACTCGGAAAGACATGTATAAACGGATCGTACTGAAGCTTTCGGGCGAGGCGCTGGCGGGGTCGCGCGGGTTTGGTCTTGATGCGGAAAAGGTGTCGGAGATTGCCGGCGAGCTGGCCGAGATTCATGCCCTTGGCGTGGAAGTAGGCGTGGTGGTCGGCGGAGGCAACTTCTTCCGCGGCGTCGAAGAGCAGGCCAAGGAGATGGACCGGGTGGCAGCCGACAGTATGGGCATGCTCTCGACGGTCATCAACGCCATTGCCATGCAGGATGCCCTGGAAAAGCGCGATGTGCAGTGCCGGGTCATGAGCGCCGTGTTCATGAATCAGATAGCCGAGCCGTACATTCGCCGCCGTGCTACGCGGCATTTGGAGAAGGGGCGCGTGGTGATTTTTGCCGCCGGGATTGGGAATCCGTTCTTCTCGTCGGATACGGCGGCCAGTTTGCGCGCCATGGAAATCAAGGCGGACGTACTGCTGAAGGGGACCAAGGTGGAAGGCGTCTACAATGCCGACCCGGTGCTGTTCAAGGATGCAGTGAAGTACGACGAGATTACCTACATGGAGATCCTGCGCCAGGGACTGAAGGTGATGGACCTGACGGCGGTGAGCCTGTGCAAAGACAACAACCTGCCGATGATCATCTTCAATATGAACCAGCCGGGGAATATCAGGCGAGTGGTGATGGGTGAAAAGGTCGGATCACTGGTAACGGCGTAAAAACAGCTCCTAGCTGCTAGCTTCCAGCCTCTAGCTGTTTCTTCTTGAGC
>JARLGE010000350.1 GCA_031296215.1 Occallatibacter sp. | reverse complement strand
GGCCGTCGATCTGAACGTTGCGGGCATTGAGCGCCCCGACGCAGTGCCAGTCGGGCTTTTGCATCCAGCCTTCGTCGGTATTCGGGTCCTGGGGGCCGTCGTAGACGATGGTGCCGCGACCGAGGACCTTGACGTTCTGCACGTTGAAAAGGTTGAGGCTGCCGAAGATGAATGCGCCGGGAGCCAGGTAGATGGTGTCGCCACTCTTCGGGTTCAAGCTCTCGCGATAGACTCCGGGCTGATAGACGCGAATTTTGGGGTCGCGCGGGAGCGGCGGAGGCGGCGCACCGGCGAAAAGAAAGAGCATGGCGGCGTGATTGAGAAAGTCGCCGGGGCGAGAGATGGAGAGCTTGGCCGGGCCGTCGAGCTTGAAACGGATAGTGGGGCCCTGACGGACGGGGCGCAGGCCGAGGCGCCAGGGCTGGATGTCGACACCTTTGTCCCAGAAGGTTTTGTCGGCGGCGGTGATTTCGACGGTGACGGGGCCGGTGATGTCGAAGCTGAGGAATTCATAGCTGGCGGCCGCGTGGGCTACGTCGACCGGATGACCGTCGACGGTGACGGTGAAGGCGGTGGAACGCATCTCCTCTGGCACGGGGGCAGCCTTTACGCGCGAGGCAGCGTGCATGAAGGTGGGGATTAAGAGGATGGCCATAAGCAGAGTGCGGAGACACGGTAAAGGGAGCGACCACGATGAAAAGGTGAGGACGGGACCGATGTGGCTTGGGGGCACGATGCGCAGCCTTCAGATCCCTTCGCCCATGGAAACGTAGACGCGCAGGCGTTCCAACTCGACGCGGTAAGCGTTGCGCTCGGCCTCTTCGGCGGCGAAGGGATCCGGGGAACGCAATTCACCACCGAGGCGCTCTTCCAGTTCTTCGACGCGGGCAGCAAGGGCGATCAAGGCGTCGGAAAGCGGATCCTTGATGTCGTGAGGGTCTGTGATGAGCATCCGCTGGCCGTTGCGATAGATGATGTGCGCGGGGACGCCGACTACGGTGGAGTTGGGCGGCACGTCAGACAGCACCACGGAACCCGCGCCGACGCGCGAGTTTTCGCCGACGGTGATGTTACCGAGCACATTGGCGTTGTTGCCGATGAAGACGCCGTCGCAGACGGTGGGGTGGCGCTTGCCATGGCCCTTGCCTGTGCCGCCGAGAGTGACGCCCTGGTACATGGTGACGTCGCTGCCTACGATTGCAGTTTCGCCGACGACGACGCCGGTGGCGTGGTCAATGAACAATCGGCGGCCGAGCAGCGCGCCGGGGTGAATGTCAACGCCGGTGAAGAAGCGGGCAACTTGCGAGAGAATGCGCGCGGGGAGACACAGCTTCGAGGTCCAGAGGGCGTGCGAGACGAGGTGAATCCATACGGCCCACAGTCCCGGATAACAGAGCAACACCTCCAGCCAGGAGCGGGCGGCGGGGTCGCGCTCCATGATGGAGTTGATATCTTCGCGAATGCGGGAAAACAGGGCCATGTCTTTCTTAAGAGATGCTCGAGCCCGGCGGAACGGTGCGCGCTCCGCCAGGCTGAGGCTCTGTTTACAAGGTTACAGCTTCAGTGGGAAGGGCCAGGGCCTGCTGGCGCAGTGGCTCAAACAAGGCACTGGAGAGGTAGCGCTCGCCGAAGCTGGGCAGGATGGCAACGATCACCTTGCCTGCGTTCTCGGGCCTTGCGGCCACCTTGAGCGCAGCTACTACCGCGGCCCCAGAGCTGATGCCGACGAACAGACCCTCTTCAAGCGGCAGCCGGCGGGCCATAACGAGGGACTCGTCGTTGGTGACCTGGATGACTTCGTCGATGAGCTTGGTGTTGAGGATGCTGGGCACGAAGCCTGCGCCGATGCCTTGAATCTTGTGGGGGCCGGGCTTGCCGCCAGAGAGGACTGGACTGTCAGTGGGCTCAACGGCGATGGCCTTGAAGTCAGGATTGCGCTCTTTGATGTAGGTGGCGATGCCGGTAAGGGTGCCGCCGGTGCCTACGCCGGAGATGAGGAAGTCCACTTTGCCGTCGGTGTCGTTCCAGATTTCGGGGCCTGTGGTCGCCTGGTGAATGGCGGGATTGGCGGGGTTGTCAAACTGCTGCAGGATGTATCCGTTGGGCGTTTTGGCGAGGATCTCGTTGGCCTTGGCGATGGCGCCCTTCATGCCGCCGGGACCGGGAGTGAGCACGATCTGCGCGCCGAATGCCAGCAGAGTGACGCGGCGCTCAAGGCTCATGGTCTCAGGCATGGTGAGGATAATTTTGTAGCCCTTGACGGCGGCCACAAAAGCGAGCGCGATGCCTGTATTGCCGCTGGTGGGCTCGATGAGCACGGTTTTGCCGGGGGCAATTTTGCCGGCCTTTTCGGCGGCGTCGATCATGGCGAAGCCAATGCGGTCTTTGACACTGGAAACAGGGTTCTGGCTTTCGAGCTTGACCAGGACAGTTGCGGGCAGACCGGCAGCGATGCGATTGAGCCGCACCAGGGGTGTGTTGCCAATGAGTTCAGTTACGTTCGCGGCAATGCGCGCCATGTAGATCTCCTTTTTCCAGGGCATTTGCCCAGGCGTTCGTTTGAATAGATTTGTTGGGGATGGTGGAGCTATTCATCGGGAAATTGCGCGCGTGAAATGGGCGCGCTGCTGCATCGGAGCTCTCACCAGGACGGCGTTAGCGACATCGATGCATACAGATAAGGTAGACCCAGCGGGCGGGATTGGCAAGCGGGAAGTGCAATGAATTCATCAACCGCACAGCCTTGGGTAACTGACAAGAAACAAAAAAGCAGGTTCAACACAATTACGACGTAGTCATGGAGTACTACGGACTCCCACCCATCGGACAAAAAACAAAGACGTCCGATGGATGGGGCACAGTTTCATCGATCGCGGGTCGGCGAAGTCGTTGGAAAACTTTGCAGACCTTTTTCAACCGGTGTTTCTGAGGCCGGCGGAGATGCCGCTGATGGTGGCGGCGATGGCGCGGTTGACTTCAGGCGTGTCTTCGCCGGCACGCTTGCGGCGGAGCATGTCGACCTGGATGAGGTGCATGGGATCGACGTAGGGGTTGCGGAGTTTGATGGAGTGGGCGAGAACCTGGTTGGTCTCGAGAAGCTCCTTTTGGCGAGTGACGGCGAGGAGCGCGCGGACGGACCGATGGAATTCGGCGTCGAACATGTCGTAGATGCGCTCGCGGAGTTCTGTGTCCTCGACCAGCTCGGCATAAAGACGGGCCGTTGCGAGGTCGACTTTGCCAAGAGCCAGTTCGACATTGCGAAGCAGATCGATGAAGAGCGGGAATTCGCGGGCCATGGTTTGGAGAAGGGCCAGACGATCTGTGGAGCTGGGCTGGGCGAGATATTCCTCGATAGCAAAACCGACACCGAACCAGGCCGGGACCAGCAGACGTGACTGCGTCCAGCCGAATACCCAGGGGATGGCGCGCAGATCAGTGAGCCGAGGGGACGCGTTGCGGCGCGAGGGGCGCGAGCCGAGCTTGGCGTTTTCAAGTTCGCTGACCGGAGTGGACTGCTCGAAGTAGGTGAGGACACCGGGATCTTCAAGGATGTGCTGTTTGTAGAAGCCGAAGGAGAGGTTCGACAACTCGTCGAGGGCGGACTCCCACTCGGGCTTGAGTACGCCGGTAAAGTGGCCTTTGGGGTCGCGCGCGTTGGGGCGGGCGAGTGCGTCGAGGGAGGCTGCGATCATCAGTTCAAGACTGCGCTCGGCGAGAACTTCATCGGCGTATTTGAAGTTGAGGACTTCACCCTGTTCGGTGATGCGCAACTGGCCATCGAAGGAGTCCATGGGCTGTGCGAAGATGGCGCGATGGGTGGGTCCGCCGCCACGGCCGACCGTGCCGCCACGGCCATGAAAGAGACGGAGTTTGATGCCGGCTTCGCGGGCTACGACGTGCAGATCGCGATGGGCGCGGAAGATCTCCCAGGTGGAGGTCAACATGCCGCCGTCTTTGTTTGAGTCTGAGTAGCCGAGCATGACCTCTTGCCAGTTATCCCAGGTGGAGATGAGTTTGCGGTAGTCGGGGCGGCTCCACAGCTCGCGACAGACGGCGGGGGCGTTGCGGAGGTCGTCGATGGATTCGAAGAGCGGGACGGGCATGAGGCCGGGGTCGCGTCCGGCACCCTCGACTTTGACTCCGCCAAGGCGTGCGAGGCGGACTACGGCGAGCACGTCGTCAACAGTGGCGGCGCCGCTGATTACGAATTGGCGGATTGCCTCAGGCGAGCAACCATCTTTGACGGCGGCAACCACGCGGAAGGTTTCAAGCACGCTTGAAGTTTCTGCCGAGAGGCCGCTGGGGAGCGTCGGCGCCATGGTGTCGCTGATTGCCTCTTGCAATGCGGCCTGGAGGACGCGCGCGTGCTGGCGGATGTCGAGCGTGTGCAGATGGAGGCCGAAGGTGCGGACCTGGAGAATGAGCGGGTCAATGAGCGTACGGGCGATACGGATTCCGCCATTTACGGCGAGCGAATCGCGGAGGACCTCCAGATCGCTGAGGAAGTTTTCCACCGAGCAGTAGACAGGGAGAACCTGGGCGAGCTTGTCCTGTCCACGCGCTAGGGTGTAGGGCATGACGGGCATGGAGGCGCCGACGGGACCCGGCTCCTCAAGCGTGCGCTGAATGCGCGCTTTGACGCAGATGATGAAGCGGCGATAGTACTCGAACTCGTATTGGGCGCCGAAAACCTGCGACTCGGGCGTGTGGACCTGCTCGATGTAGGACTGAAGGCGCTGCATGAGGTCGTCGCTGACCGGGCGCTGCTGGGCGCTGGTGGTGAGCAGGTCGATGATGTCGTCGAGTTGATGCTG
>JARLGE010000349.1 GCA_031296215.1 Occallatibacter sp. | reverse complement strand
CTAGACGGCGGCCGGCCAGGTCTCTCGAGCGTTTGCACTTGGGTTGCGCCCAATGGTTGCTTGCCGGGAACCGGCGCGGAATTCGATACACTTGAGTAGTAGACAAGTTGCGGTGTGGCAAGCAAACAAATCCCCTCTGCAGTTCTACCTCCATACGGTGAAGGTTTGTGACCGAAAAGAAAGCCATCATAATCGGAGCAGGCCCCGCCGGGCTCACTGCCGCAATCGAGTTGCAGCGGCATTCCACGGTCAAGCCCATTGTGATCGAGGCCTCGCACGAGATTGGCGGCATCTCCCGCACGGTCCGTTACAAGGGCAACCGCATGGACATCGGCGGTCATCGCTTCTTTTCCAAGTCGGACCGCGTCATGCGCTGGTGGCTGGAACTGATGCCCGTGGAGTCCAGCGACGCAGCCGGCGATGCGACAGAGGGCGCGCTGCGCTATCAAGGCCAGCAGCGCGATCTTCCCCCGTCGACCGCGGCCCACGATCCCGAGTCCGAAGACCTGGTCATGCTCATCCGCCAGCGCAAAAGCCGCATCTACTTCTTGCGCCGCTTCTTCGACTATCCCATCAGCCTCACTGCGGCTACATTTCGCAATCTCGGCCTGGTGCGCACCGTCCGCTGCGGCTTCAGTTACATGCGCTCCGCCCTGCTGCCTCAAAGGGAAGAGAAATCCCTCGAGGACTTCATCGTCAACCGCTTCGGCAAACAGCTTTATCTGACTTTTTTCAAGTCCTACACAGAAAAAGTCTGGGGCGTTCCCTGCAATGAGATCAGCGCCGAGTGGGGCGCGCAGCGCATCAAAGGGCTATCCCTCAAGGGCGTCGTGGTGCACTTCCTCAAGAAGACCTTCGGCCGCAAACCCTCCGGCGACATTGCCCAGAAGAAGACCGAGACCTCTCTCATTGAGAAGTTTCTCTACCCCAAGTTCGGCCCCGGCCAGCTATGGGAGCACGCGGCAGAACTCGTGCGCGCCGGCGGCGGCGAGATCCACTTCGGCATCCAGATCGACCGCATCCATGTCGCCGGCAACAACGTTACGTCTATCGAAGGTGTGAACGAATCCGCCAGGCGCGTCAGCTTCCCTGCCGACTACTTCTTCTCCACCATGCCAGTCCGCGACCTGGTGCGCGCCCTTGCCCCTCCGCCTGCCGAGCCGGTCCCCGCCGAGGTCACCCAGGTGGCCGAAGGACTGATGTATCGCGACTTCATCACCGTCGGCCTGCTGGCCTCCAGGCTGGCCGTCAAAGAGAAGGACGGCTCGCCCCTTAAAGACAACTGGATTTACATCCAGGAACCCGACGTGGTCGTCGGCCGCCTCCAGATCTTCAACAACTGGAGTCCCTGGCTGGTGAGCGGCCCGGACAAGGTCTGGATCGGCCTGGAGTACTTCTGCAACGATACCGATGACATTTGGAAGCTCTCCGACGAACAGATGGCCCGCTTCGCCATCGTCGAGATCGCCAAGATCGGCATTCTAAAGGCCGAGGATGTGGAGGACTCGCACGTGGTCCGCGTGCCCAAGACCTATCCCGCCTACTTCGGCAGCTACGGCCGCTTCGACGTGATTCGCAACTACCTCGACGGCTTTCAGAATCTCTTCCTGGTGGGCCGCAACGGCATGCACAAATACAACAACCAGGACCACTCCATGCTGACCGCCATGACCGCCGTCGAGAACATCGTCAACGGCGTGACTACGAAAGAGAACATCTGGGCCATCAACACGGAGATGGAGTACCACGAGGAAAAGGCGGCGAAGTAGCCCCGCTCAGTTCAGCCGCCAGTACGCCCCGTTCAACACGCTGGCAAAGCTGACCCACACCAGGTAGGGCGCCATGAGCCAGGCCGCAATGGGCGCCGCCTGCGCAAAGACAGACGTCGTGGCCCCAATTGCCGCCCACAGCACAATCACCTCCACCAACGCCGCGCCGAGGGCGTGCTGCCGGAAGAAGATCCACGACCAGGCGAAGTTGAGCGCCAGTTGCACCAGGAACAGCGCCAGTCCCCACGTCCGCGCCGGCGACGGGCCGGCCAGACTCACCCGCCACGCCGCAACGGCCATCAGCGCATAGAGCAGCGTCCACACCGGAGCGAAGACCCAATTCGGCGGAGCGATCGCCGGCCTCGCCAGCGTCCGGTACCAGCCGGGAATTTCCGCCGCCGTCCAACGCCCGCTCGCTCCCGCAACCCCGAAGCAAACCGCAAACCAAACAGCCAGCCAAACCCAGCGCATTCCGGCCTCTTTCGCGTTCTAGGTCCATCATCCCACGCGCAGGGCGCAGAAAGCAGATGCCGGCAGCGATGACCACAAAGGGTGAAGTCGCTTGGCCGACATCCGGAAAACCAAATTGTAAGAGCACCTCCACGTGCGCAATGGCTGCGTCTGGAACTCCAGTAACCGCAGGTTCGTCTCTTCCCTTGAGCTCATCTGTCTTCTCTCTCCCAGCTAGTCCAGATTGCCTTCGGATCTCAAGTCAGTCTCGTTCTAATGTTCCTCACACTCGAGAACAACGCCCTTTCAGGGCAAGTCCTACAACTCCCAGCTCGGTGCATGACCCGAAATCGCCGCTCCCGGTGCCGCAACGGAACCGCTCCATTCCGGAACCAGGAAGCCGCCATTCGGATGCGCCTCCCGGCCGCGCTGGCTACGGTGCTGATGCAGCAACGTCATCTGAATCTCTCTCATGGCTTCGATCCGCTCCGAGCGCGATTGCCGCTCCCAGAACAGCACAAATCCCTGCCCGCACACACTGCAATGTGTCTCGGCGTTCCCATTCGTACTCTTGCAGAGTACCTGCATCTTTCCCGCCTCCGGCTGAGCGACTCCCCCCAGCCCGGAAGACAAGGTAGTCCCATTCTCATAGCGCTGCCAATTCCTCCTAGTTGCAACTCGCCCGGTCTTTCGCGGGACCAGTAACTGCCCTTTTGGTGGGATGCCCGCCGCCAGAACTTCGCGTTTAGGGGCTCAATCCGCCGGGCCGCTCGACTTCACACCCTTCATCCCTCTATCCTGAGAGGGTTGGCCGCGTTTTCCGTTCAGATTGCGGCCCCACTGGACTCCGACCCGCCATGAGCACGCAGACAATCGCCGTACACCTGCCCGATGGGGCCAT
>JARLGE010000092.1 GCA_031296215.1 Occallatibacter sp. | reverse complement strand
CTCGATGGACTCGTCCAGATCCTTGATCAGCTTGACGGCGCCCGAAGACCGCTGCCCCTTGCCGTAGCTGGAGACGGCCACAAAATCGAAGGTGGCGTCGGCCTGGATGGAGCGCGCCAGGTCCGACAGGAACGGCGCGGCCCCCTTCAGCACCCCGACCATGACCAGCTTCTCGCCGTTGAGATCGTTGGTAATCTCGGCGCCCATCTCGGCGACGCGATCGGCGATCTGTTGCCGCGTAAAAAGAACATCGTGGCCCTGATAGCTAAGGGGTGGCATGAAGACAGTATCGCGCGAATCAGCGGGCGCGGGCTGGGAACGGCTGTGCAAATCTAGGGAGGAAAGACAGTTTTCAGTGGTCAGCGATCAGTGCTCAGTCGCCGCCTGCTCCCGTTCCGCGACGGCCGCCGGAGTTGGTGCGTCTATACTCTAGAAGACTGGAACCCACGACATGCTCCCCTATATCCACCTCAATTTGCACTTCTGGCGCCCCGACCTGCCCACCTTCGGGCTGATGCTGTGGCTGGCTGCCGTGGCGGCGGCGTTTCTGATGGACCGGAACTTCAAGCGGGCCGGCATCGATGCCGATGCCCTGGGCATGGTGGCGGTGGCGGCGCTGTTGGGCATTGTGGGCGCCAAGCTGTGGCACGTCATCGATACGCCGGCGGAGTTTCGTGCCGATGGCTGGCGGGTGCTCTGGGATTCGGCCGGGTTTGCCTGGTACGGCGGGCTCATCTTCGGCATTGCGGCGCTGATGTTCCAGGGCTGGTGGGCCAAGATCGGGATGCTGCGCACCCTCGACCTGGCGGCTCCGGCAGCGGCCGTCGGCTACGGTGTCGGCCGCATCGGCTGCTTCCTTTCCGGCGACGGCTGCTACGGGATTCCAACCACCCTGCCCTGGGGCATGAGCTTTCCCAACGGAATTGCGCCGACCTTCGACCGGGTTCATCCCACGCCCCTCTACGAGTTGGCTGCCGGCCTTGCCATCGGTGGATTTCTCTGGTGGCGCGGGGGCAAACAGCGCGCTGCCGGAGCCATCGTGGGCGAGTACCTCGTGCTCACCGGAATTGCTCGCTTTCTGGTTGAATTTGTGCGCCGCAACCCCAAGGTTCTTTGGGGGTTATCAAATGCACAACTGGCCAGCGCAGGAGCCGTGTTGGCAGGGATTGGGCTGGTCTGGTGGGCCGCCAGACAGACCGAGACCGATCCCGATGAAGCGGCCTCCGCCGTGGAAAAGGCGGCTTAGGCGGGCGGCCAGGCTACTGCCAGGGATTCACCAGCTGAAGTCCGCAGTTCTCAAAATCTCTCAGGTTGCGCGTGGCAAGCGTGGCGTCATTTGACTTGGCTGTCGCTGCAATCAGCGCATCCATTTCCCTCATCGGACGCCCCATGTGCTTACGGGAAGCCAGAATCTGAGCGTAGTGCCGGGCCGCAGAGACATCGAATTTGAGAACCTGCCCACGAAAATCTTCGGCGATCATGGCCTCGACGGCCTCACGCAGTGTCTGTTGCTTGCGGCCCGCAGGCATGAGGTCAATGCCCGAGAGCAGCTCCGCAATGACGATGGATGCGGTCCAGAGCTCCCTCCTTGGAAGCGCTCTAAGCCAGGCCCTCACTGTTGGATCCGGTCGTTCCCGCATCACTTCCGAGACTACGTTGGTGTCGAGGAGGATCATTCGTCGAACTTGGGAAGTGGACGAGTGGAGAACGTGCGAGGCGGAATCTTAAGGTCCACGCCCCCGAGGGCGGCGAATCGGCGGTGGATGGCTGTTCCGAGGTCCACCTCCGGAGCTGAGTTTCCCTGCCCGTTCGTTACCAGTCCGCCAAGCAAATCCCGCGCCTCGGCCTCCATGGAGCGGCCGTTGAGCGCGGCGCGGACCTGCAGGGCGCGCTTGACCTTTTCGTCCAGATTGCGGATTGTGATCGTTGCCATGGAGAGAGTATAGCACAAAACTGCTAGCATTGCTGTCATTGCAAGCAATGCTAGCATAGCTTCCCAGGGCCGCTCTTTTATGGAAGGGCAGCCCTGTCACGTCCCTGCGACCGGATCGCGAGCGTCTGCCGCACAGCAGGCGCCTGCTCCATGCGATGGCGGTGGGTATGGTCTGCTGCGAACCGCTCTCTTCAAGCTCTCGCGAACCTTGTGCGAGCTTCCCGCGAGCGTCTGCCGCACCGCAGGTGCTGGCGGAAGAGGAGGGATTCGAACCCCCGATACCCTTTCAGGTACGCCAGTTTTCAAGACTGGAGCCATCAACCACTCGGCCACTCTTCCTGACTGAAGTTTAGTACGGGTGCGGAGGGAGCGCAATCGGATCGTGCAGTCCTCGCCAGCCGCAATCGGTTTTCAGGGACCGGCTCTTCTTCCCGCTGGGGCAATCGCTCCGGCTCGGCCTCTACAGGCGTTTGATGAAGGCCAGGGCCTCGGGAAGCTGGGGAAAGAGAGCCTCTTCGGCTTTGAACGCGCGGGAGTGGACGCAGCGGCGGACGCCCCGCATCTTCACCGGGTGCTTCAGGTGCAGCATCTCGTGGTAGAGCAGATACTCGATTGCGTAGCGCGGGCTCGACGGCCGGTCGAAGACGCGGCTGACGACGATGGTGTTGTGAGCGGCGTCGTAGTGGCCCAGCGACCGCTTGGCGTGGTGCTCGCTCCAGGTCAGCTCCGGCCGTCCGAGCAGTCCGCCGAAAAAGCGGAGATTGAGCGAGTCGAAGACTTCATCGAGGTTGTAGAAGCGGCCTTCCGGGCCGGAAAAGCGCTTGGAGCCGCGAGCGTGGCGGATGAGCTCGGTCTGGCGCGTGACGGCGGCCGAGGAGGCGAAGCGCTTGTAGCGCAGGCTCTGCGCTGCCTCGATCGGCTTCTTGTAGAGCTTGGCCAGCAGAATATGGGCGATGGCCCGGAGCACCGACTCGGGTGCACCCTCCAGAAGATCGGAAAGGTTGACGAAGATCTCTCCCTCGCGCAGCCGGATGGTGGTGTTCAGCGAGGTGAACCGCCGGAACCGGACCGCGATGGGCGGCATGGGCGCGCGCGGCCTGAGGGCGCGGTATTCCTCTTGAAAGATGGGAACGAAGTCGGGGGGCACGGCTGGTTACAGGGTAACAGGGTCCAGGGTTCAGGGTTGAGGGTCCAAGGTAATGCTCCATCTTGAAAAGGTGGATTTACCGCAACGCGGCTCGTTCCCCCGCCTGCGATCGGGCCAGTGGCTCCTCGGCGATTCTGACCCCTGACCCCTGAACCCTGGCCTCACTTCGGCTCCGCCCGGTCCTGGCCCTGCTCGTCCTTGTGCAGGTTGAAGTACTCGGTCTGCTCGGCCAGCAGGCGCTTGGCCTGGTCGGCCAGGTCTTCGCCGCTTTCGATGGCCTCCTTGCGGGCCAGGTCGAAGCCGGGCTCGCCGGCCAGCGCGCGCAGAATGCCCAGCCAGCGTTCGCTGGATTCGGTGAGCGGCTTGAGGGCTTTGCGGATATCGGCGTGGCGGTCGGAGAAGAGATCGAGGTTGGAGCCGAGCTCGTCCATTAGTGCGGTCAGGTTCTGGAGTTCCTCGTCCAGGCGCTTGGCGCGGGCCATGGATTTGGAGCGGCTAGTCAGGCCCTTGATGGTGTCGGCGTGCTCGTTGACAAACTTCGTGTAGAGGGCGACGCGCCCGTTGGGATCGATGCCGGCCTCGCGAATCTGCTCGATCTGCGCCTCGGTCAGCGGCTCGGGCTTTTCCTTCTGGGCCACAAGCGGCTGCGCCAGGACGAGACAGAACAGAGCGAACGCAGTTGCATGCAGCGGGCGCATCGGGAACCTCAGCGCTCTTATTGAAGCACAGACTGGTTGCGGGGGAAAAGAACCTCAGAGCAGGGGTTCACGGATGGCGTTTGAGATTTGCGGTTTCCCTCCCATGCCGCGATGAGAATGCGGCAGGAACGGGGCACGGAGCCTTGCCGGCGGCCAATTGAGAAGGCCGGGTTCCGGGGCGAGGCTCCGGCTACTTGCGGAAGACCTCCATCATGGCTTCGCTCTGGGCCTGGTTGACCTGGGCCAGGGTCTGGGCGACCAGCGGCTGGTCTTCCAGGCTGCTCGAGTGCAGCATCTCGGTCAGCCGGAAGGCGGTGTGGCGAAGCAGAATCTGCGCGTTCTTCAGCCGCTTGTTGTCGTCGGACATGGAAAGATGGATCTTGTGCGCCAGCCCCTGCACCTGCTTGAGCAGGCCGGCGGCCTTGTCGCCGTCGCCGGCCGCATACTGGCGCAGGCTCAGCTCGGTCATCTGGTGCACCAACTCGGCGTAGAGAAAACACTGCTCGCGCGGCTGGGCCTGCAGGATCTTGGCCTGGAGCGCGTCGATGCTCTGCTGATCGATGCTTTTGTCGTCGAAGCCTGCGGCGCAGGCCGGGAGCACGCTGACGGCGAGAAGTGCGAGGACGGCCATCCAAACCTTGGACTGCATGAGGGACTCCGCAGCTGCCGGGTTTACTCCAGGCCGTGATTATGGGAGCTTTTGCGAGAATGTGCAAGCGAAAAAGTGCAATCTCACCGGCTCGGATGATCGCATGCGCCTGAAACGCTCCTGAGCAGATGTCCGCATCATCGCCCCACTCACGGTTTTTGGCTGAGCAATTTGAGACGCTGGCGAGCTTGCCATTCCTGATCGGGAAACTTGCCCGCGGAGGAGTCCAAAAAGTGCTGGTAGTAGGCGGCGGCCTGCGGCTTTTGATGCAGCGTGTCGTAGGCGGTGGCCCACAGGAAGTAGGTAGAAGCTACTTCCGGCAGGTACTTTGACCGCATGGTCAAGGCGTGCAGCGTGACCTCCGGATGGCCGGTGCGGGAGGCGGCAAAGGCCAGCCCGCTCCAGCCATCGGCGTCGGCGGGGTTCAGCTGTGTGGCCTTCGTGAAGGCGGCGAAGGCCTCCTGGTAGCGAATCTGGCGGATCAGGTTTTGTCCGTGCGCGATCAGCAGAGCTGCGTCGTTGGGCGAGGCGGCCAGCAGGCCGGCGTAGAGGTGATCGGAGCCAACGAAGTCTCCAGCGTCGGCCAGCACCGCAGCCAGCATGTGGGTCATCGCCGCGTCCTGGGGGTGGGCGTCGTGCAGCTTCTCGAGCAGCGGCAGGGCCTCGGCCTTGTCCTGGTCGGCCAGCACGGTGGCCAGTTCCGCGGTGATGACGGGGTCGTCCGGGGACTTGTCGAGGGCTCCGCGGAGCAGGGTTTCCGCCTCGGGATACCGCTTCAGGGCGATCAGCACGTGGGCCAGGCCGGCGCTGGCGGCCTCGGGAGCGGTGGCCAACACGCGGCGGTAGGCGGTTTCGGCGGCGGCATACTCGCCGGCCTGGTCGGCGATGCCGGCGGCCAGCAGCGTGTCGGCCGTGGTTTCCGGCGAGAGCTTGAGCGCTTCCAGCAATTCGTTGGAGGCGTCTTCAGGGTGAGAGACGCTGTCGATCCGGGCCAGGGCGCGCCAGGCGCTCGCTTTGACTTGAGCGCCGGCCTCGCCGGGGTCGAGCGTGGTGGCCAGCGCCAGCTCCGGGCGGGCCTCGTCCGCCCTGCCCTGGCGGGCCAGCAGCAGCCCAAGCGAGAGATGCGCCTCAAAGGAATTGGGATCGGCGGAGAGGGCGCGGCGATAAAGCCCGGCGGCGTCGGCCGACCGGTTCTGGGCGTCGGCCACATACCCTGCGTCGAACAGAGCGCGCGCATCGGACGGATGCCCGGCCAGCCAAAGATCGAGCGCGGCTTCGGCCGCCTTCCAGTCGGATTTGGCGATCGCGGCTTCGGCCCCGTCGACTTGTCCGGAGACGGCCTGGGGGCCAGCGACAGCCCCTGGGGCGGGCGTCGGCGCTTCCGGTTTTTGGGCCGGTTCCTGGGCGCTGCCGGCGAGCGAGGCCAAAAGCAGCATGAATACAGAAAGGCGAAGCACGAAATACCTCTACAGACAGTGTAAAGGGCAGAGTGAGCCCAGCCGTCTGAAGGCCGCGCTCTGCTGTTGGACGCGCGAAGTGTGGTCGAGGAGAGGCGAGAGTTATCGAGTTTTTCATGCAGCGGGTATTGACTTCCAGATGGACCAGGCGCATCATCAAATCCTCGGTGAGTGAAAGAGGCCCGCAACGACATGGGGCAAGGGTGAGCCTCATTGCTCACTTGTTCGCGGCTCTAATCCAACAGAGCCCACCTGAACCGCCTTCCTCTCGGATTTTAGGCCTGAGAGGTTTCCTCACGATCTGTATCGGAACAATCCAAGATCTGAACCTGCTGGGCTGCGGCGTCGATGAACTCTGCGGCCAAGTGAGTGTTGATACCAGTTCATGGGTTATCAGATCCCTGCGGCAGGTGCGCTTCTTGAGCTGCATGCCGCGTTTGGAAACGCAGCCGCCATCATTGGGTCTGTCTTCATAAGGACTGTCTTCATACCCGGCGGACTTGCAACCGTAGCCCGGCCACGCGAAAGCCAACGAAGGAACGGAGGGCGGTATGGGTTGCCTACTTTGTCTGAATCTGGAACAGGCGCTCAAGGTAAAGAGCAACGAGTATCTCCAGGCCAGCTCCAGTTCGTGCTCCCTGGTCAGCTCCAGGTTCACGGCCTATATGCATGTGGAGATGGAGCGCGCCCGATTCGAACTCGAAGATCACCGCTCGGCCTGCGTCTATTCCGTCAACCCGCCTGCATCGCTTCCGGTCACACCTGCTCTTTGCCTGGGGCCGGCCGATAAGCTTCACAACAGTCCCATTGGAGCTGCGGCCTGACCAGAGAATCGCTGCTGGCGTCGAGGTTTCGCCTCCCGCCCTCGCGCCGGCAGCCCGATAGATGCAAAGAGGCACGCCAACAAGGGGAGTTTCGATGAGCCTCGTGGAAAGGAGAGACACCATGAATCATCGATCCGTCAATCGCCACCCAACGCAACCTGCCAGCGGGCCGGCGTACTCCTCCGTGGGAGCCGGCAAAGCGCCGGCTACAAACAGAAATCAGACCCTGTCCTTTTGCGAAGACTTCAACAGCGAACACTCTTTCTCCTACGTTGCCTCCTCGGTGGCGGCCATCTCCATCAACTCCGACCCAGCCGAGCCCGTGCGGCGCAGAACGCGTTTCGCCCATGATCGCGGCGTGCCGAGCTGCGTGTACCTGGGCTAGATTTCGCTGCCGGCACCTGGCCTGAATTCTGTTTGAAGGCCGTCGGAAACCGCTGCGTCTACAGTGACCTGCGGTTTCCCTGTCCGCTTGCGCCGCTTTGACCGCAGGTGGCCTCATCCCACCCGGCTGCACTCTTCCACGGGAATAGCCACCTGCTCCACAATCTCCAGCCCAAACCCCTCCAGCGCCGGAATGTGCATGGGCGTATTCGACAGCAACCGTATCCGCTGAATCCCCAGGTCCGACAGAATCTGTCCGCCCAGCCCGATCGCCCGCAAGATCCGCCCCGTCCGCGCCTGCACGCCCTCCCGTGTCCTCAGTTCCTGGTGCAGAATCAGCCGCCCCGCGCTCTCGCCCGCCCCACCCCCCTGCGCCGCCGCGCCGCCCGGCTCAAACGCACGCGCCTCCACCGGCGTTCGCTCAATCTCGAACCCCCGCGACGTATTGTGCAAATACAGCACCGCGCCGCAACCCTCCTCGGCAATCATCCGCATCGATTGATCCAGCGTCTCCCGGCAGCGGCAATCGGCCGCAAACACATCGCCCGCCGTGCACCGCGTATGCACCCGCACCAGCACCGCATGGGAGCACGCAGCCCTGAGCCCTTCCTGTCCGGCCCGCAGCTTTTCCTGTCCAGCCCTCAGCTCTGCCTGCCCCACGCCTCGCTCGCCCGCCAGCCCCGCCGCTCCCACCGCCGGCCCGCTCGTGAGCGCCGGGCAGTTCGTGCAAAGCTCGCCCTTTACCAGCGCAATGTGGCTCTCCCCGCCGTTCACTTCGCTCTCGTAGGCAATCATCCGGAACTCGCCCCACTTGGTCTGTATCCGGCTCTCCCCCGCGCGCACTATGTAGCGCTCGTTCCGCAGCCGGTACCGTATCAGCTCGGCCACAGTCAGAATCAGCAGCCCATGCTCGCGGCAAAACGGAATCAGGTCCGGAATCCGCGCCATCTCCCCGTCGTCGCGCATGATCTCGCAGATCACCCCGGCCGGGTTCAGCCCCGCCATCCGCGCCAGGTCCACTGAGGCTTCGGTCTGCCCCGCCCTTACCAGCACACCGCCCTTCCGCGCCCTCAGCGGAAACACATGTCCCGGCCGCGCCAGATCGGAAAAGCTCGACTTGGCATCGATCGCCGTCCGAATCGTATGCGCACGGTCCGCCGCCGAGATCCCCGTCGTCACGCCCTCGCGCGCCTCAATCGTTTCGGTGAACGCCGTCCCAAACCGCGACGAATTCTGCTGCGTCATCGGAAACAGCCGCAGATGGTCGGCCCGCTCCTCGGTCAGCGTCAGGCAGATCAGCCCCCGCCCGTAACGCGCCATGAAGTTGATGGCCTCGGGCGTCACGTGCTCGGCGGCCAGCGTCAGGTCGCCCTCGTTCTCCCGATCCTCGTCGTCCACCACCACCACCATCCGCCCGCGCTTGATCTCAGCCAGCGCGCCCGGCACGTCGGTAAAGGGAGCCTCGAAAGTACGATTGCTG
>JARLGE010000348.1 GCA_031296215.1 Occallatibacter sp. | reverse complement strand
TGACCTTCGCGGCTGGATCGAAGTCGGCGCTGTGGTAGTCGATGCCGAGGCCGCCGCCCGCGTCGATTGCACGAATCTCGATGCCAATGCGGGCGAGCTGATGAACCAGCTTCGTCACGCGCTCAAGAGCGGCGCCGAAAGGAACGGCGGAACGGATCTGCGAGCCGATGTGGACGCTGACAGCCTGGGCATCGAGCCAGCGGTTGCCGGCGGCGCGCTTGTAGATCGCGAGGGCGCGGCGAATGTCGATGCCGAACTTGTGCTCGCGGAGTCCGGTCGAGATGTAGGGATGCGTTTCGGCGAAGACGTCGGGATTGACGCGGAGAGCGAAGCGGGCACGGGTTTTGAGCTTGCGCGCGCGCTCGGCGAGGAGATCGAGCTCCTGCTCGCTCTCGACGTTGAACTGGAGGATGCCGGCGCGCAGAGCCTTGTCGATTTCGTCGGGCGTTTTGCCGACACCGGAGAAGACTACGCGCTCTACAGCCTTGGGAGCAGCAGCGAGGACGCGATCCAGTTCGCCGCCGGAGACGATGTCGAAGCCTGCGCCGTGGTCGGCGAGAAGCTTGAGAATGGCGAGGGCGGAGTTGGCCTTGACGGCGTAGCAGACCAGGTGGTCGCGGCCGGTGAAGGCCTGCTGGAAGAGGCTGAGGCGCTCGGCGATCTGGTCGGCGGAGTAGACGTAGAGCGGGGTGCCGTGGCGGCGAGCGAGGGATTCGAGGGAGACTTTTCCGCAGTGGAGGGCGGAGCCGGCTTGCAGGTGATGAAAGGGGCGTGCGGATGAGGTCATGATGAGTTCCGTAGAGAAGATAGGCGCAGGGGCTAAAGCCCACGTTGATTTTTTTGGGCACATATGGCACGACTAAAGTCGTGCCCTGACACTTATCGCGGCTCCGAAGTTGTTTGAAAAACAACCGCAGATCCTTCGACTCACCACCCCCAAGCTGAAAAACGCTTGGGGCCCCGTTCGCTCAGGATGACAGCCTCTCGGGAGAGTTCAGGATGACGACCTGCGTTTTGCTGCAAAAGATGCTTCTTTGAGGGTACAGCATTTGAGGGGCGCGGGGTGAGTTGGGGCGTGCGAGCTATTACAATGAGAACATGGCGGAGTTGGAGAAAGTAGACCTGGTAGGCGTGGGTCTGAATGCGACGGACACGCTGATTTCACTGGCCGAATATCCGGTGCGCGGCTCGAAGCTGGAGTACAGCAATTCGAGCATATTGCCCGGCGGACAAGTTGCGACCACGGTGGTGGCCTGCCAGACATGGGGACTGCACACACGGTATGTGGGCAAGCTGGGCGACGATCATGCGGCGTGCCTGCATCGCGAGGCGTTCGATAAGGTAGGCGTTGAGGCGCGGTTGATTACCGTGTCAGGCGGCGTGAGCCCGCAGTCATTGATTCTGGTGGACGCGTGCGGCGAACGCACGGTGCTGTGCCGGCGCGACGAGAGCATGGCGTTGCGGCCCGAAGAGCTGAAGCGCGAGTGGATTGTGAATGCGCGGGTGCTGCATGTGGATGGGCACGAAACAGCCGCGGCTACACAGGCAGCGAGTTGGGCCCACGATGCGGGGATTCCCGTGGTGGCCGATCTGGACGAGACGTATCCCGGCGTGGACGACCTGATTGCGAATATCGACTACCTGATTGTGAGCAAGGACTTCAGTTGCAAGCTGATGCAGGACAACAATCTTGAAAGCGCACTGCGACGAATGCAGGCGCGCTACAACTGCCGGCTGAGCGCGGCTACGCTGGGCGAGGATGGCGTGCTGGGGTGGGACGGAAAGAGGTTCTATCGCAGTGCTGCATACCGGGTGCCGGTGGTGGATACAACCGGGGCTGGAGATATTTTCAGGGCCGGGTTTATCTACGGGCTGATGCAGGAGTGGCCGCTGGAACGGCAATTGGATTTCTCATGCGCGGCGGCGGCGATGAACTGCATGGCGGCAGGGGCGCGGGGCGGGATCAAGACGGTGGAAGCTGTCGAGAACCTGATGGCGACTGTCGAGCGGTATGAGAATGGGCAGAAGGTGCCCGTGATCGACGTGCCGGTTCTGGATGAACGGGATGTGGATCGGGTATCGCGGTAGGGTCGCCTGAAGAACTTCAAACTTCAAAATTGCTTGAGCCAGGCGGACAGGAGAACTGCGACTGCCTGCGGCTCCTCATATGCGGCGAAATGGCCTGCGTTGGGGACCAGATGGAATTGACAGCCACCAGGGGCGGAGCGAAAGGCTTCCATGTCTGCGGGGGGTGAGGCTGGGTCTTCTCCGCCGGCAATGGCGAGAACCGGCGCGGTGATGGTGGCGACGGTAGGGAGGGAGTCGGGGCGGGTGGCGAGTCCGGCCTGCACGGCGACCATGGCTTCAGGCGTGAGCTTCATGCGAGAGCGGAGTTCAGTGACGATCTGCGGATGGTGCTTGCGGGCGGTTGCGCCGATGAGGGATTGGCTGCCGTCGAAGAGGGCTTCAACGCCGTGGGCACGGGCCTGGGCGATAGTGGCGGCGCGCTTGACCTGATTGGATTCGGGGTCGGGCTGAGGCTTGGAGCAGATAAAGGCTAAACCGCGCATGCGCTGAGGCGCCTGTCGCCAGAGTTCGAGAAGCACGTAGCCGCCGATGGAGCAGCCAACAAAGATGGCTTGCTTCAGTTCAAGATGATCGAGGAGAGCGAGGACGTCCGCGGCGAGCTGCTCCATGGTGAGGACTGGTGCATCGGGAACCGGGGAGAAGAGGCCGACGGGCAGAGACGAGCCCAGTTGGGAGGCGCCATGGCCGCGAAGATCGGGGACGATGGCGCGGACACCGGACAGGAGTTCGATCAAGGGGCGCCAATATGCGTGATCGAGGGGCGTGGGATGGAGAAAGACCATTGGAAGGCCAGAGCCGGTTTCGGTGTAGGCCAGTGGCGTTCCGCCGGAGAGATAAGTGCAGGTCATATACCTGGAGGATACGCTCCTGAATTCGCTCCCGGGTAGGGTCCTGGAGTAGCTCCGGGGAGACTCAGGGGCTCCTCGGGAATGCCGATCCAGCCGGCAAGATAGGCGATGCCGACGAACCCGCCAGAGAAAACGAAGCCGAGTACGGTGACGATGCGGACTACGGCAACATCCCATCCATTGGCAAGGGCGAGGGCGAGGCAGACACCTGCAATCTGGCGTCCGACACGGGGCCTGACGAGCGGTCTGCCGGGCATATGCTGGGCGACGGGATTGAAGGGAATGGTTGTGCCGCAACTGGAGCAAAAACGCGCGGACGGGGGCAACCCGGTTCCACAGTGATGACAATAGACAGCCATTGTCCGATCCTCCTCTAAAGTAAGGCCAACCACTTTTCGATCATACGGAAATTTAGGCGCGGCGGTTCCCTTTTCCTGCGGCCCAAATCAAGAGGGGCTTGGGAAGCGGTCAGTTTCCTTTGTAGGGTGTGCGGAGACGTTTTCTGGCCGTGTCGGCGCGGGAGGTATTTGGACCTGTGGCGATGGCGACTTTGTAGTCGTTGACGGCGAGTTGGCGCTGCCCGTCCAGGTCGCGGCACTCGCCAGCGGCCAGGAGTGAACGGATTTTTAGCTCGGGGCCGACTTCGTGGGTAGAGGCGGCTTTCTCAAAAGACTGGGCGGCTTCTTCATAGTGGCGCTGGCCGCGGAGAGCGTCGCCGAGGCCAAAGTAAGCGAGTTCCAGTTGGGCATCGGCAAAGTAGTGCGGCCGGGCGGCGTCGGCGAGGAGAGTGCGGTAAGCTGCGACGGCAACCATGCCCTCGCCCGCATCACGACGGAGGTTTGCATCTTCAAGCCAGAAAAGGAAGTCGTGAGGGTATTGGTTCTTCAGGCTTTCAACGACTTTGATTGCTTCGTTGTACCTGGACTCGCGGCGCAGGAAGAGAGCCAAGGCGGTTCGGGCTTCCATGCTGGTGATGACACCTCGGTTGCCGGCATCGTTGAGCATGGCGAGGCCGGTGGATTTTGATCCCGTGATGCCGGCAAAGCCGATGAGCAGTTTGAAGGGCCAAGGCAAGGCGCCGACCACGTACTGATAGATGCCGGCAACCAGCTTGGCATCGACATAGTTGGGATCCAACTGCAGAACACGATTCTCGTCGTCGCGGGCCTTGTTGGCGAGATGGAAGCCGCCACTGAAGTCGCGCTGAACCATGGCCAGATAGGTGCATTTGAGACTGCGCGCCCAGCCACGGGCAAAGAGTGCATCGAGGTCGTTGGGGTTCTTGCCGATGCGCCAGTCGGCCTCGCGGACAGCTTCGTCGGCCAGGCCGAGGATGCGGTCGCGGGCTTTGGGGTCTTCACGGGTAGCGTGGCGGCCGGTGAGAAAACCGTCGTTGGCGTAGAAAGTGGTGTCGAGCAAATCCTGGCGGTAGAGCTCCTGGAAGAGAACAGCCTCAAGCAGGTAGTCGGTTGCCTGCGGGTCGGTGGGATGCTCGGCATGAATGCGCTCGAAACGGCTGACGGCCTGCGGGAAGTCAAGGTTATAGAAGTAGTGGAAAGCCTCGCGGACCTCGGGGTGGTAGTTCATGGGATTGGTATTGACGTGGGCGCTAGAGGCACCCGCATGACAGGCGAAAACGATCAATGCAAATGCCCAGGCAAAGCTATGCGTCAGTACCGCTTTGTTGTTCAATCCGACTTCTCCTTGTGGCACCAGCGCATGGGGGAAATGCCTTCCGTTGGACGCGCGATGACCAGGGAGGGCATTGCACGAATTAGCCTGAT
>JARLGE010000347.1 GCA_031296215.1 Occallatibacter sp. | reverse complement strand
CCCCGGTAGCGCGACCTGCTCCGCTCAGGACGACAGTCAGAAGGAGTTGGCCTCGGTGAGGATTTGGGCGAGTTGGGCGGGGTCGACGTTACCGCCGCTGACGACGGCGACGGCCGTTGTGTAGGGCGGCAGCTCGGCGCCGTGGAAGAGCAGCGCGGCGGCGGCCACTGCGCCGCTCGGCTCGGGGACAAGGCGGGTGGCGGCAACGATGGCGCGCATGGCGGCGCGGATTTCGGCTTCGGTGACGGTGATAATGCCGTCGACGAAGGCCTGGATGTGGGCGAAGTTGAGCACGCCGACGGATTGGGTGCGGAGGCCGTCGGCGATGGTCCGCGAGGTCAGCTCGGCGCCCCAGGTGACGATGGAGCCGGTGCGGAAGCTTTCAGCGGTATCACCGGCGAGTTCGGGCTCGACGCCGTAGACCTTGGTCTTGGGGCTGAGGTGCTTGACGGCTGTGGCGACGCCGGAGAGCAGGCCGCCGCCGCTGACGGGCGCGAGCACGAGGTCGACTTGCGGCAGAGCCTCAACGATTTCCAAGCCGCATGTGGCCTGGCCGGCGATGATCTGGCGGTCGTCGTAGGGCGGGATGACGACGTATCCGTGCTGGCGGACGAGTTCGTCGGACTTGGCCAGGCGCTCGGAGGAGGCGACGCCGACATCAATGATCTCCGCGCCCATGGCCAAGGTGGCGGCGCGCTTGATGGCGGGCGCGTTCGAGGGCATCACGATGACTGCCTTTGCGCCGACGGCGCGCGCGGCGTAGGCGACGCCCTGGGCGTGGTTGCCGCTGGAGTAAGTGATGACGCCGCGGGAGATTTCTTCCGGCGTGAGCTGGAGAATCTTGTTGGCCGCGCCGCGAATTTTGAATGCGCCGATGGGCTGGAGGGATTCGGCCTTGAGATAGATTTTCTTCTTGGCGCCGTAACCGCTGAGGTCCGCGAAGGCTGCTTCGACCAGCGGGGTGCGGACGGCGATGGAGGCGATGCGGGAGGCGGCGGCGCGGATCTCATCGAGGGAAACGAGAGACTGTTCCATGCAATGATTATGCGCCATGCGCGGCTGCCGGGCGCGCTTCAGCCGGAGAGGCGGACGAGTTGCTGTGCCTCTTCGCGGGGGCCGAGGATGGACATGCGAGGAATGCGGCCGCGAACCATGGCCACTTCGTCGCAGCGCGAGAGGCGCGGGCAGATCTGGCAGTCCTTGAAGACCTTGTCGGGCAGCTCGGACTTGTCTTCGACGGTGCGGAATCCGTACTTGAAAAAGAAGTCGGGGATGCGCGTGAAGAGACAGACGGACTGAATGCCGTGGAATTCGGCTTCTTCGATGAGCGCGCCGAGGATGCGTCCGCCTGCGCCCTGGCCCTTGGCTTCGGGCTTGACCACGATGGAGCGCACCTCGCACAGGTGCGGGCCGTAGAAGTGCAGCGCGCCGCAGCCGAGAAAGATGCCGCCGTCGGATTCGGCGACGGTGAAATCGCGAATGTTCTCGCAGATTTCGGCGAAGGCGCGGCGCAGCAATGTGCCGTCGCCGGAGAGCGAGTTGACCAGGTCGTAGACGTTGGAAGCATCCTGAAGGAGGGCCTTACGCACCAGCATGGGTGGCCTCCTGCTCGTTGCTTGAGATGAGAGCGGCGATCCGTTCGGTTGCGGCGGCGAGGGCTTGCTTCACGCGCTCGCGCGCGGTTCCACCTGTCACGTCGTGACAATCGAGCGTGGCCGCGAGCGTGACGGCGGCGAAGAAGTCTTGATCGAACTCGGTTCCGAAGGCGCGCAACTCGTCGAGGGTGAGGTTGTTGAGTTCGACGCCTTTTTCCAGAGCAAAGCGCACCGCGTTGCCGATTTTCTCGTGCGCGGTGCGGAAGGGAACGCCCTTGTGGACGAGATAAGTAGCAGCGGCCATGGCATTCAGATAGCCGGATTGCGCGTCCGCATTCATGCGCTCGCGGTTGAATTGAAGCGCAGCGGTGAAGCGGGCCACGAGGGTGAGCATGGGCGCGACAAAATCCACACTGAAGGCCGGCTCCTGAGTCTCCTGCATGTCTTTATTGTAGGCCAGAGGCAGGCCTTTCAACAGCAGCGTGACGGCCTGCGCCGCGCCGTGGATGCGGCCGACCTTGGCGCGAATCAGCTCGGTGAGGTCGGGATTCTTCTTCTGCGGCATAGCGCTGGAGCCGGTGGAAAAGGCCTCGGGCAGCGTGACGAAGTTGTATTCCGCGGTGGCGAACAACGTGATCTCCTCGGCGAAGCGGCTCAGGTGCAGTCCGACAAAGGTGAGCGCATGCAGATATTCGAGGATGAAGTCACGATCGCTGGTGGCGTCGATGGAGTTGGCTGTGGGCGCGGCGAAACCGAGCTCGCGCGCGGCGATGGTGCGGTTGAGCGCAAGCGTTGCTCCGGCCACAGCGCCTGAGCCGAGCGGGCACTGGTTGAGCCGCATTGCGCAATCGCGCAGGCGATCGGCGTCGCGAAGAATCATCTCGACGTACGCGAGAAGCCAGTGCGCAACGAGCACAGGCTCGGCGCGTTGCAGATGCGTATAGCTGGGCATGACGGCATTGTTGGCGGAGTGAGCCTGCTCGACAAGGGCACTGGCCCATGCGGCGAGCGCGCCAACGACTTCGACGATTCGCGCGCGGACGTAGAGGCGCAGATCGGTGGCGATCTGCTCGTTGCGGCTGCGGCCGGTGTGGAGCTTGAGGCCGAGCGTTCCGATGCGTTCCACCAGTGCGAGTTCGACGAAGTGATGAATGTCTTCGGCGAATGCGTGGTTGCGCACCAGCGCCTGTCCTGCTTCGGATGCGTGGTCGGCGGCGATGGCGTCGAGCGCGGCTCTGATTTGAACGCCTTCATCGCTGGAGAGGATGCCGGCGGCGATCAAAGCGGAGGCGTGCGCCTTGCTGGCGGCAACTTCCTGGGGAAGAAGCCGCCAGTCGAAGACGATGGAGCGCTGCCAGCGCTCGAATTCGGCGTCGAGCGGCTCGCGGAAACGGCCCGACCACATTTTTACGGGTTGTTGTTTGTTGGACATTTCTCTAGTTCGATTCCTTTGGCATTCCCTCGGGGGCTAAAGCCCCATCCGATTCTGTCTGCCTGGTGCCGGGGATAAATCCCCGGCCTACCGCACGCTATTCCTTGTCTGTGGCGCTGTTGAGCTTGGGCATTTCGCTGCCTTTGCTTAGGGTGAGGAGGCCGGCCGCGGCGTAGGTGAGGAGCTTGTCGCGGGTGTCTGTGATGTCGAGATTGCGCATGGTGAGCTGGCCGATGCGGTCGCGCGGGGAGAAGGTGGATTCGGTCTTCTCCATGCTGAGGCGCTCGGGATGGAAGGTGAGGTTAGGCGACTCGGTGTTGAGGATTGAGTAGTCGTTGCCGCGGCGCAGCTCGAGGGTGACTTCGCCGGTGATGGGTTTGGCGACCCAGCGCTGGGCGGACTCGCGAAGCATGATGGCCTGGGAGTCGAACCAGCGGCCCTGGTAGAGGAGGCGGCCGAGCTTGCGGCCATGGTCGCGGTACTGCTCGATGGTGTCTTCGTTGTGAATGCCGGTGATGAGGCGCTCGTAGGCAATGAAGAGCAGGGCGAGGCCGGGGGCCTCGTAGATGCCGCGGCTCTTGGCTTCGATGATGCGATTCTCAATCTGATCGGACATGCCCAGGCCGTGACGGCCACCAATGCGATTGGCTTCGAGAAGGAGATCGACGGGATCGGTGAAACGCCGGCCGTTGAGCGCGACGGGAAAGCCCTCTTCAAAGCGGACGGCGACCTGTTCGCGCTGGATTTCGACATCGTCGCGCCAAAAGGCCGTGCCCATGATGGGGACAACTATTTTGATGGAAGTAGAAAGCTGCTCCAGGTCTTTTGCTTCGTGTGTAGCGCCGAGGATGTTTGAGTCTGTGGAGTAGGCCTTCTCCGATGACATTTTATAGGCGAAGCCACAGCGCTGCATGAAGGCGGACATCTCGGCGCGGCCGCCGAGCTCGTCGATAAAAGCTTGGTCGAGCCAGGGTTTGTAGATCTTGAGGCTGGGATTGGCGAGCAGGCCGTAGCGGTAGAAACGCTCGATGTCGTTGCCTTTGAAGGTAGAGCCGTCGCCCCAGATGTGGACGTCGTCCTCCTGCATGGCGGCGACGAGCATGGTGCCGGTGACGGCGCGGCCGATGGGGGTGGTGTTGAAGTAAGGCACGCCGGCGGTGGTGATGTGGAAGGCGCCGGCCTGGAGCGCGGCGATGCCTTCGCGAACGAGGGGGCCGCGGCAGTCGATGAGGCGGGCCTTTTCAGCGCCGTATTCGAGGGCCGCGCGGGGGATGGCGTCGTAGTCGGTTTCGTCGGGCTGGCCGAGGTTGGCCGTGTAGGCGTAGGGGATGGCGCCCTTCAGCTTCATCCAGTGCAGGGCGGCGGAGGTGTCGAGCCCGCCGGAGAAGGCAATGCCGACTTTCTGG
>JARLGE010000091.1 GCA_031296215.1 Occallatibacter sp. | reverse complement strand
GTTCGAGAAGGACTTCCCCAACGCCCACATCGTCCGTCTCGAGCAGAACTACCGTTCCACCCAGGTCATCCTCGAAGGCGCCGGCGCGGTCGTCGCCAACAACCTCCGCCGCAAGGGCAAAAAGCTCTGGACCGATCGTCAGGGCGGAAGCCTCATCGGCTACTACGAAGCCCCCGACGGCGAAAACGAAGCTCTCTTCATCGCCGACCGCATCCAGAAGTTCCTTCGTGAAGCTGAAGATCCCGACGAGGCCCACTGCGCGGTGCTTTATCGCACCAACTCACAGTCCCGACTGGTGGAAGAAGCCCTGCGTCGCTACAACATCCGCTACACCATGGTCGGTGGCTTCAGCTTTTACGAGCGCGCCGAAATCAAGGACCTTCTGGGCTACCTGCGCCTCATCCGCAACCCGCATGACTCCATGGCGCTCAACCGCGTGATCAACACCCCCGCCCGCGGCATCGGCAAAACCACCCTCGAAACCCTCGAGCGCCTGGCTCTCGAAACAGGCTTGTCCACATGGGACGCTCTCGGCGCCGCACTTAAAGACCGCCTCATCCCCAACCGCGCGCTGATGGCCTTGGAGAGTTTCCGCCAACTGATCCTCGACGCTCAGGCCATGATGGACCCCGACTTCGCCGGCAAGCTCTCCGCGGACATCGCCTCCACCGATGGGGAAGACGCAGACACCGGCTTCGAATTTGGCGCAGCAACTGATAATGCGGATTCCGCCAGTGCTGACTCCGCAACAAGCTTCGACTTCGGCGCCCGTGACTCCAACCAAATGCCCCTTCCGGACGCCAGCAGCTTCTCACCCTTCACCGCTGCCCCAAGGCGCCCGTTTCTGGTCATGCCCAGGAAGGATCAGGCACCTGAGCCGACTCCCGACTTTCAGTCAGATTCAGAAGATGTCGCCGCCGACGAGAAGGGCGAAAAGCCCCCTTTCCGCTCCCCCGGCGAAGCAGCAACCCTGCCTGAGCTCATCCGCTTCATCATCGATCGCACCGGTTACATCAAAGCTCTCGAAGTCGAAGGTTCTCCCGAGTCCTTCAGCCGCATCGAAAACCTGAAAGAACTCGCCAACGCCGCACACGATGCCGAAACCCGCGGTGAAACCCTTGCCGAGTTCCTCGACCACGCCGCCTTAGCCTCCGACTCCGACCAGTTCGACCCCGAAGCCCGCGTAACCCTCATGACACTCCACGCCGCCAAAGGCCTCGAGTTCCCGCTGGTGTTCCTTGCCGGCCTAGAAGAAGGCCTCTTCCCGCACTCCCGCACCCTCAACAATCCCGAGGAGCTAGAGGAAGAGCGCCGCCTCTGCTACGTCGGCATGACCCGCGCCATGAACACGCTCATCCTCACCCGCGCCCACTATCGTCGCCGCTATGGCAACGATGCGCCGGAAGTGAGTATGCCCTCGCGTTTCCTCGAAGAAGTCCCCACCCAGCTAGTCGAGAACCTCAGCGGCCGTGCCCAGGCGGGTGGCTACGGCTCCCGCGCCTCAGGCTATGGCAGCGCCCGCCGTCCCAGCCAGTTCAGCGAATTCGCCGACCAGCACTACAACTACGAAGACGAAAGTCAGGAATCAGCCGGCCTGTCTGCACCGGCAAGCAAAGGCACAAAGTCCGGCCCCTCCAAGCCATTCGTCGCCTCCTGGATGGTCGCCAAACCCAAACCCGTCGCTCCGAAGCCGGACGCCGCGCCAGCTGCCGAATCCGAATCAGAGCCGGTCCCGGAAGCCCCGTCGATCGACAATATCGCTCGCTTCTTCGGCGGCAAGGCGGGAGTCCCGAAGCCCGGAGCATTTCCGCGCCACGCAGCTAAGCCTTCCATGGACATTCCCGCCCCAAGCGGTGCCGCCAACCTCAGGAAGGGTCAGCGCGTTCGCCATTCAAAGTACGGCGAAGGCACGGTCCTGATGCGCGAGGGCGAGGGCGAAGACGCCAAGCTCACCGTGATGTTCACTCGCCACGGTATGAAGAAGTTGATGGAAAAGTTCGCCAACCTGCAGAAGATCTAACTGGCGAACCTCGCCTTCGACCCTGCAACCAACACCTCGTGACGGGGAGCGACTTCAATCACACCCTGTCCCATGACACCACCTCAATACTCCAACCCAATCACCAGCCGCTCCCTGGCCGCTTCGGCCCCGCGAACTTCGGCCGCCATCGTCTTGGCTGGCTCTTCGCCATCGAGCACACGGAAGACGGCTTCGGCCAGCGCCAGCAGTTCGTCCTCGCCCGGATAGACCGCAATCGGCGCAATCCAGCCCAGGTACCCGCGCAACAGCTTGACCACTCGCTCGGAGTGGGCCATTCCGCCGGTCAGCAGCACCGCGTCGACACGGCCCTCCAGCACCGCCGCCATTGCCCCGGCCTCTTTCCCAATCTGGTAGACCATGGCCTCAAATACCAGTGCGGCTTTCTCGTCGCCCGATTCAATACGCCTCTCCACATCTTCCAGATCACGCGTGCCAAGGTAGGCGAACAGCCCTCCATTACCGAAGACGAGCCGGTCCAGCTCCTTCTGTAGAAACCTGCCGCTAAAGCAGAGTTTCACCAGTGCCCGCGCCGGCAGTCCGCCTGTCCGGTCCGGTCCAAAGGGGCCTTCCTCAATGGTGTTGCTGTCGATGGTTTTGCCTTCGCGATGGGCCGAGACCGTTACGCCGCTGCCCATGTGCGCCACAATCAGCCGCAGCTCGGCGTAATCCCGCCCCCGGTCCCGCGCAAACCGCCGTGCCGTGGCTTTGGTGTTCAACACATGACCCACACAGCTGCGCTCCACCAGCGGCGAACCGGAGAGCCGGGCGCACGCCTGCCACTCGTCCACCGTCACCGGGTCGACAATATAGGCGTTCACCCCGGTGGCTCGCGCAAATCGGAGCGCGAGGAGCGCGCCCAGGTTCGAAGCGTGCTCGCCCCGCCGCGCAAGCCGCAGCTCTTCCACCATAGTCTCGTCTACCAGGTAGGTGCCGCAGGCCATTGGGGGCAGCAAACCCCCGCGTCCGGCAAAGGCGGCAAACTCGTCGATGTGACAACCGGCCGCCCGCAGCTCCCGCTCAATCAACTCCGCGCGATAGTCCAGACGCGCGAGCATGGGCCGCCCGCCGAACCGCTCCAACTCCTCGTCCCCATGTCGGATGGTCCTCAACCACTCCACGCCCCGCCGTGTGTACACTCCCAGCTTGGTCGAGGTCGACCCTGGGTTGATCGCCAGAACCCGGCTTAACTCCCGATCCAAATACCACCTCACCGCACCGAGCAGTTTACCCGGTTTCGCACCGCCGCTCGGTGCGCCCGCTCACCGCATCCGGTCTGCTTTGAGGGTTAATGCGTCAGAGCGTAAGATTTGTCCGTTGCCCCGTGGAGAGTTTGCCGATGCGTGGAATTGTCGCTGCCGTGTTGTTCCTCGCCCTGGCGCTATCGGGTGTGCATGGGCTTGCCGCCTCGCCCGCGCCCGATGGACCTCAAAAAGTCTCCGTCGAGCAACTGCAGCAGATCATCGCTGCGGCACATGACAATTCCGACACAGATCTGACGCAGACGTTGCAGGGCTTGGAACTGACCGAAAGGTTGAGTACAACCCCATTGGCTAAATTGAAGGCCGAGTTGCCCGGCGACATCTCCCGGCAGGCTCTTTCCGTTCTGGCCGATTCGTCGGCATTCTTGCCCCTTCCGGCCTCCGATATTCCGGCGATTCCCGCGCCCGATCCAGCAACGCAACGGCAGATCATGGCTCTGGTAGTCAATTACGTCACCAGGACCGTTCATAACTTGCCGAACTTCTTTGCCACCAGGGAAACTACCCGCTTTGAAGACCGCCCGCAGGTAACCTACAGCTATCTGCCGCTGCACTTCGTGGGCAAATCCAGCAGACATGTGGTCTACCGAAACGGTCTTGAGATTCGAGACCCTGACGCCGGTAAGGCAGGCAAGCACGAATCCTCTGAGCAGGGACTGGTCTCGTGGGGGGAGTTCGGACCGATTCTGAGCACGGTTCTTCTCGACGCCGCCCAGAGCAAGCTGGTCTGGAGCCACTGGGAGCAGGGCACAACCGGGGCAGTCGCTGTGTTTAGCTACGAGGTTCCGAGTCAGAAGTCCCACTACGAAGTGCAGGCCTGTTGCGTAGGCGGGGGCGTCACTGAGTCCAAAACCCTGTTCAAGGAAAGGGCTGGCTATCGAGGGGAAATGACCGTCGATCCGGCGACCGGCGTAATTCTGCGCGTGACAGTCGATGCCGAACTGGCTCCTGGCGACCCGCTCACCCGAGCCGCAATCATGGTGGAGTACGGCAGTGTGGAGATTGGCGGCAAAAGCGTGATTTGCCCGGAGCGCAGCGTTGCGCTCTCGCGAATGGATTATGCGCACGTGTTCACCGGAGCCCATTCAGTGCTCGACAAGAACCCGCAGCAAACGCTGGTGAACGATGTGGCATTCGAGCAATACCACCAACTGCGCGGCGAAGCGCGCATCCTACCCGCTGGCGCATCGGAAGACGGGACAGATTCACCCATCGCCAACAGTGAGGAGTCAGCCGAAGCCCCACCGCAACCGGCGCCACCAGCAAGTAATTCGCCTCAGCCTCCCAATTCTGACGTAGCTGCTATACCAGCACCCGCGCCGGTTTCCGCACCCGGTGCATCGTTAGCCCCGCCGGAGCCAGAGGTCAGCATGGCCGCCTCGAATGGGATTCCCGATGCTCCCGCCGACGCCCAGTTCCAGCAGTCGAGTGGGCTGGTGCTAAAGGTGACATCCAGACTCGTCGACGTGGGCCTGGTGGCCGCGGATAAAAAAGGGCACCCCGTCACCGATCTGAAGCCTGCGGATTTTGAGGTCTACGACAACGGCCGCAAGCAGGAGGTGAAGTTCTTTAGCACCTTCGCGCCGACGCCTGAAAGCTCCAGGGCCGAACCTGCGGCAGCGGACTACGCCTTCTCCAACCGGGTAGCCGATGTACCGCCAAACGGGGCGGGATCAGCAACCACATCTGCCCCTGCACCACCCCCTAGCGGCTCAAACGCAACAATCCTCCTCTTCGATGAAGGCCACATCGCCTGGAGCGACCTCAGCCATGCGCGCCAGGAAACGATCAAGTTTCTCGGCAGTCTTCCCCCCGGGGAACGGGTGGCTTTCTACACCATGTCCGGCCTCGGCTTTCGCGTGCTGACCGAGATTACTACCGACCACGCGGCGTTGATTGCCCGCTTGCAGAAATGGATGCCGACGGCGCAGTCCATGAGCAATGCGCAGGAAGACGAGACCCGCAACCGGCAACAGTTTGAGACCGTACATAACCTCTCCGATCTCAACTCGGTCAACGGGAATCAGAGCGACACACCGGACTCGGAATCGCCGGTTGATCCGCAACTTCTCGCCCTGGGCAGCGATCCCGCCCGGGCCTCATTGCTGATTCTGCGCGGCGTCGCGCGGCACTTGGCCGCCGTTCCCGGCCACAAGAACCTGGTGTGGGTCTCGAGCGATAACGTGTTTGCCGACTGGCGCGACCAGCAGGTCGGAACTGACAAGGTGAGCAATGGCGTCGACACCTACGCCCTCCACGCCCAGGAGGCAATGAACGATGCCCATGTCTCCGTGTATCCCTTTGATGTGTCTCAGCTTGAGGCAGGCGGCATCGGTGCTGACCTCGGCAACCGCAACGTCGAGCTGAATCCGACTACCACCCTCCCCCCCGGCACGAGTGCGCCTCGTGAGGCAGACGCCGGCCGCACCAAAGCTTCCATGCTCCAGGATCTTCACCCCATTCAAGGGCCCATTCGACAGGTAGCGGAAGCCACCGGCGGCCGAACCATTCGGCGTGCCTCCGACCTCGCCGGAGCTCTCGCAGATATCCTGGACGACGAGCGCGCTACCTATCAGTTGAGCTTTTATCCCGACACTCCAGCCGATGGAAAATACCACTCGGTCACCGTGAAACTCGCTGACAGGAAGGGCGTTAACCTGCGCTATCGCACCGGATACCTCTACGCTCAGGAACCATCAACCATGAAAGAGCGGTTCCAGCAGGCGATCTGGCAGCCGTTGGACGCAAGCGAGATCAAACTAACGGCGGTCCCGGAAACGACTTCCGAGGCAGCCGTCAAGGTCAACATCGCGGCGGCAGACCTGGACCTGGTCGAGGGAAGCGGACGCCGAATCGATCAGCTGGATATTTTCTTTATTCAGCGCGACGACGCCGGGCTTCATGCCCAGATGGAAGGCCAGACCATCGCCATGCGCTTGCTCCCTGCAACTTACCAGAACGCTCTCACCGCGGGACTTCCATTCGAGCACCCGGTAAAGCTGAAGCCGGGCACAGGTTCGCTTCGCGTGCTGGTGATTGATCGGAACTCGGGGCACATGGGCTCGGTCACCATTCCAGCCTCCGCGCTCCGCAGCGCCCGGTAAATCGCCTGCCGAGCAGTCTCCAAAGCGGTGGACTGCCAGGGTTCACAAGACACCCTTATGTGATCCAGAATCGCCGGTTGCCGTAACTCCTTCTCTAGAGCGGATTTGCCAATTCCGTGCTACACTCAATTCAATCGTAGAATTCGATCTGAAGTTCTTGCCTGTTCCGGTTACCGCCATACTCGCAAACTTCCACATTGCGTTCGCGGTAAATCAGCATCGAAGGAGT
>JARLGE010000346.1 GCA_031296215.1 Occallatibacter sp. | reverse complement strand
CGGCGGCCACTCCCCCTGCCCGGACAAAGTGGTCTACTACAACGGGACATGGATGGGCTATCTATCCAACAAGGCCCTCTACCAACCCGGCAAGATCATTACCATCACTGTCAATTCTCTGTATAACTCCATGGGGCAGGGCCAGAGCTGGATCGACGAGTACATCACGAAAGTGGCCGCTGCGCTGAACTCCAAGTAATCGAGTTGTTCGCACTCAATTCAAACCGTTCAACAATGTTGTACCAAGGAGCCATCATGAAACTCATCTCTCGCACTCTGCTCGTGGCGCTCGCCGCGCTCACACTGACTTCAGCCGCAATTGCCTTTGGGGAAGACAAGGATTATGCCGGCTGTAAGGATTACCCCGGAACCACTCGGGTGCCGGGATTCTTCCTTCGTGAGCCTCTCGAATGCACGGAAACCGCCTTCGATGCGTATAAGTTTTGGGTTAAAGATAACGGCAAGAATGTACAAAAGTCGGAGGAAGGCCGTAAGTTCTGGTATCGATACAGACTCAAGCAAGGCGTGACACAGGTCAGCGCGCTGCAGATCCATCGCAACTATCAGAATGCCGCGCGTTCCGCCGGTGGGAAGGTGTTGATGGATGAGAATTACTACACCACCATCGTCCTCAACAAGGGGGGCAAAGAGATATGGATGGAGATTCATGCCAATAACGGTTATGAATACGACTTGACCATTATTGAAAAAGAAGCGATGAAGCAGGAAGTGGCCATTGATGCGGCGGCCATGGCATCGAGCATCGCTGACAGCGGCAGCGTAGCCATCTACGGCATCAACTTCGACACCGCCAGCTCCGTCATCAAGGCGGATTCCGAGCCGGCCATCGACGAGATCGCCAAGCTGCTCACCGACAATCCCGCGCTCAAGGTCTACATCGTCGGGCATACCGACATGGTGGGCGACGCGGCCTCCAACGTGAAGCTCTCGCAGGCCCGCGCACAATCGGTCATCGGCGACCTGGTTTCCAAGCATGGCATCGCCGTCGCCCGCCTGATTGCCTTCGGCAATGGCCCTTATGCTCCTGTCGCCTCCAACAAGACCGACGAAGGAAGAGCCAAGAACCGCCGCGTCGAGCTGGTGGAGATCGCCACCAAGTAGATCCGATCCAAGCTATCAGGTTCCAGGGGTGCGCCGTTGCAGCGTTGCCAAAATGCCCGTTTTTTTCAGCACCGCTGGCAGGTTGATCAGCAAACTGCCAGCGGTGATCTCCCTAAACTGGAGAAGTCGCTCAGGCTTGGAAACCGAAAAGCGATTGAAGCGCAACTCTCCCGTGCGTTTCGGAGCAGGGCCCCAGCCGTTTGGTCAGGCTCGAGCCTGGTGATCTGCTGCAAATCATCAAGAAGCCCGCTCGTCTGGCTTTCTGCTCTGCGCCGCGCGAGAGGGTTCCGCGGTGTAAGAACCTTTCCTCCAACTGCCGATATCGGGCAGCGCCGGGCGTTGACCAACGGGAGTGCCGGTCATCACTGCAAAACCGCGCAAGTTACGGTAAATCATAATTGACGGGTTGCGGCTAGAATGGCGGTTGCCTCCGTTCAACGATAATGGCCTTGCGCTGAATAGGTTGAGCTAAATTGCGGGAACCGTTCCGCTCTTCAAGCCGATCCTCGCAGCGCATCGTGGGTCAGGGGGAAGACCCCTATGAACACATTGCACAGCACCAGCCGGCGGGACTTTCTCAGGACGACTCTCGCCGGGGCCGCGCTTCTGCCTACGAGAGGAGCAACCGGGCTGATTGCCGCGGAAGAAAAAGGGACTTTGCGGGCAGAATCCAGGGTCGTGATTGCCCGCGACGCCCTGCTTCGCGGCGCCGGTTCTGCACCAGGCTCCAGTGTGGATTCGCGGCGGATGCTGGCGCTGCTGGATCGTGCCGTGCAGGCATTGTTCGACCGGGATCGTCCCCTCGAGGCCTGGAGGAAGCTGGTCCGGCCCGGCGAAAGGGTGGGGCTGAAGGTAAACACCCTGGGGGGGCGCGGGATTTCCACCAACCCGCAGTTGGTCGAGGCCATTTGCGAGCGGTTGCAGGAAGCCGGCATCGGGGCTGCTGACATCGTGGTGTGGGATCGCAGCAGCGACGAACTGGAACGCGCCGGATTCCACGTGGCCATGGGTGGGAATCGGGTGCAATGCTTTGGCACCGATCAAGTCGATTACGAACAGGAGCTGGCGACTTATGGCAGTGTTGGAAGCCGCGTTTCGAAGATCCTCACCCAACGTTCGAACGTCCTGATCAATGTGCCGGTACTCAAAGACCATGATGGCGCCGGTGTAACCATTTCCTTGAAGAACATGTATGGAGTCATTCATAACCCCAACAAGTACCACCCCAACGGCTGCGATCCGTACATTGCGGACTTGAACATGCTGCCGGAGATCAGGACAAGAATGCGATTGACGATCTGCGACGCGACCACGGCCATGTACGAAGGTGGACCGGCCTATAAGCCGGAACACAGTTGGCAAGCCAATGCCCTGATCGTTTCCGAAGATCCCGTTGCGCTGGACTCGACCGGCTGGCAAATCATCGAGCGCAAGCGCGCCGAGCATGGATTGAAGACGCTGGAAGCCGACGGCAGAGCGCCACGCTACATTGCGACTGCCGCCGATGCGCAGCACCTGGTGGGCACAAATGATCCCGCGAGGATCAAGACGATCGAGATATAGACACTGCGCGTGACTGGGAGGTTGAACATGTACCGCGAGTTGAATGGGCAAGGGGCCATGAGTCTCGGTTTTCCCGGCGAGCGAAGCCGGTCGTTCTGTTCGTTCGATCGCCGATCGTTTCTGAAATGCGCCCTGGCGTCGGGAGCAGCCCTGGGGATGGGCGAGGTGGCCGAGCCGGCTGCCGCAGCCGCGGCGTGGACCGGGCAACAGAGCCCGGATGACGCGCGATTCGTTGCCGAAGCAAGGTTCTACGAAAAGCTTGAGAATCGAAAAATCAAGTGCAAGCTGTGTCCGCGCGAATGCAAGGTGGGAGACCGCGAACGCGGCTACTGCGGCGTGCGCGAGAATCGTGGCGGAACCTACTACACACTGGTGCATTCGCGGGTTTGCGCGGCGCACGTGGATCCAATCGAGAAGAAGCCGCTGTTCCACTACCTGCCCGGAACCGTCGCTTTCTCCCTGGCGACGGCCGGATGCAACGTGAATTGCAAATTCTGTCAGAACTGGGACATCTCCCAGTCGCGTCCGGAGCAGATTCCCGCCGATTACGCTCCGCCGCAAAGGGTTGTCGAACTGGCGAAGCAGTATGACTGTCCGACGATTGCCTACACCTATAGCGAGCCGGTCGTCTTCAGCGAATTCCTGATGGACACGGCGGATGCCGGACACGCAGCCGGCATCCGCAGCATTGTCGTATCCAACGGATACATCCAGGAAGAGCCGCTGAAGGCCGCTTACGGGAAGATGGACGCGGTCAAGATCGACCTGAAGGCGTTCACGGAATCGTATTACCAGAAGGTGGTCAACGGTGAATTGAAGCCGGTGCTCGATTCGCTGGTCAGGCTCAAGAAAATGGGCAAGTGGACGGAGATTGTTTACCTGACGGTACCCACGCTCAATGACGGCGAAGCGGAAATCCGCGGCCTTGCGCAATGGGTCAAAGCCAACCTGGGGGCGGATGTGCCCCTGCATTTTACGCAGTTTCACCCGGAATATCTGCTGAAAAACCTGCCCATCACGCCGGTCGAGACCCTGGAACGCGCCAAGGCGATTGCGGATGCCGAGGGGCTGCACTACGTCTACATCGGGAATGTGCCTGGGCACCCCGCGCAAAATACGTACTGCCCCCAGTGCAAGCGCCTTTTGGTGGAACGGGTCGGGTTTACAGCGAGCAAGATGCTGATTCGCAACAGTTGTTGCCCCTTTTGCCGGCATCCGATCCCGGGTGTCTGGCATGCATAGCGGAACAGAGGAGATTTGCAATGCATCTCATAGTGGATTCGAGATTGCTTTGGGTAACGGTTCAAATTGCCGCGATACTGGTCATCGCCCCTTTGCAGCAGGCTTGCGCCGTCAATCAACAAAAGGTGAGGCAGAGCAGAGTCGCGGGAAGCTTCTATCCAGCCGACCCGGTGGCGCTTTCGGCAATGATCGACGACATGCTGGCGCATGTGCCTGCGCAGACCATCGCAGGACCAATCATCGCCGCGGTTGCGCCACACGCAGGCTATCCGTACTCCGGTCCTGTGGCTGCATTCACCTACGCTGCGTTAAAAGGGAAGAGGTACTCTCGCGTGGTGGTGATTGCGCCCTCGCACTTCGAGGCCTTCGATTTCACCTCTGTGTATGAAGGCGATGCCTATGCAACGCCGCTGGGCACAATTCCGGTCGACAAAGAGTTTGCGCGGCAATTGACGAAGATGAATTCCAGCATCCGGCTCTCCACCAAGGGGCACGATCCCACGCCGGCAGGCGCCGAGCATGCAATCGAGGTCGAACTGCCGTGGCTGCAGAGGGTTCTGGGCAGTTTTGAGATCGTTCCCATCGTCATGGGAGACCAGAGCTATGAAAGCAGCCGCGCGCTGGGCGTGGCCCTGGCGAAGATGATCCACGGCGGCGACACGCTGGTGCTGGCCAGTTCCGATCTGTCTCACTATCATCCCTACAACGACGCCGAGACGATCGACCACAAAACGCTGAATGCGCTCGAGGCCTGGGACTACCTCAGCATGTCGCGCAACTTCGAGACTAGAACCTGGGAGGCCTGCGGAGGCGCGCCCATTGTGGCCGCGATGATTGCGGCCGAGCGCATGGGCGCGAACCAGGCCGTCGTACTCAAGTACGCCAATTCGGGCGATACTTCCGGGGACCGCTCGCGCGTGGTTGGATACAGCGCGGATCTGTTTGTCAGAGCCCCGCACGGAGCGGCGGAGCAAGAGCCGTTCTCGCTCAGCCAGCAGGAGAAGAGCGACCTGCTCGCTCTGGCCCGCAAGTCGGTGGAGCGCGCGGTGGGGCAGAATGAATCGTATAGTCCGGACGCGGTTTCAGATGTGCGTCTCAACGAGGAACGCGGAGCTTTTGTCACCATCACCAAGTCGGGAGCGTTGCGCGGGTGCATCGGCTACACCTCGGCAGTGAAGCCTCTCTACCTCACGGTGCGCGACACAGCCACGCTGGCGGCGTTGCGCGATCCGCGATTCCAGCCGGTCGCGGCTGCCGAACTGCCGCAGCTCGCATACGAGGTCTCGGTTCTCTCGCCCCTCCGCCGCGTCCTTGACACGCACGACATCAAGGTCGGCGAGCACGGGCTGCTGATGAAGAATGGAGACTATGAAGGCCTCCTGCTTCCCCAGGTGCCGGTGGAGCAAAAGTGGGACAGGCTGACGTTCTTGGAACAGACCTGCGTCAAGGCCGGCATGCCCCGCGATTGCTGGAAGGATGAGAGCACCGATATATTCGCATTCACAGCGGTGGTCTTCGGCGAGCACAGGCCTTAGAGCTTATCGGCATATGGGTAGCGCTGACCTCCAGGTCGGCTGTCGTGTGGGCCTCCGGCCCGCACACGGACTCTGGCGGCGTGGACGCCGCCAGTACAGCCGGTCTGGAGACCGGCGCTACTCGGATGCGCGATTTACGGAAAAGTCCTTAGGCGTTTACGTCCGAACGCTTCTCATTGGCAGGCTGGCCTGCATGGCGGCCAGGGCCGGCACAAGATTGATTGCCATGCATAGCCAGGCGGTTTTCCAGAATCCGAACACCGGGATCATATAGCTGCTCAGCACCAGAGCGCCCACGCATCCACCCAGCAGGTCGATGGCATAGAGTGCCCCGCATCCTGCTTTGCCCTTGGTGTCATGAAGAAAGATATCGGCCGCAACGGGAAACTGATAGCCACCCAGGATTCCCGACAGAGCGGCCAATGCGGGGAAGACCAACTGCGCCGCGATCCACATGGTTGCGATTCCGGAGATTCTCGCCAGCAGGCTGACCACAAACAGAAGCGCAGGAGCGGAAAGGGCGAGCAGAAACTGGGTTGCTGCCATCCGGAGGCAGGGCGAGCGTCCGCCCGACTCAATCCGCCGGATGCCCAGCCAGCTTCCCAGTGCAATGCCGGCCATGCTCAGGCCGATGAGGATGGCAAGTTGGTGGTAGACGTACCCGTAGATTGACTGAAACGCGAGCAGAAGGCAGATTTGCAATGCCATGAGAGTGAAGCCCGTCGCCGCAGTGCAATGCGCCGCAGCGGGGCGGGCACGGCTTCCGCGCGTTGGCCAGAACATCGGCAGCGCAGCGGCGAGCGACAGGACAACCAGCACCGCGAAGAGGACAGTGCGGAATGGTATGTGTGCCGCGGCGCGGAACCAGTTTGCATAGCCTGACTTGAACTGTGTACCCCAAAGCACGACGTCGAAGTAATAGGCGATCGGTTCGAAATCGCGATTCACCGGCGTGGACGCGAGCGGCTGCAATTGCTCCCGCACCTGCTCCATGCGATCGGGCGTCATGCGGTAAGGGATGAAGTATTCCCGGACATACTCCGTGTGAATGTGCCGCTCGCGCAATCGCGCCATCAAAGTGCCGGGGGCGCTGGTCAGGACATCGGGCCGCATAGCGCCAAAGAGATGGATCGTTTCGCCGGGAATCACCGCGACATTGGGGAACACTCCGTTCAGAGTGTGCCGAATGCAGCGCAGAAACTCCCTGAGGTCCGGACTCATGGTCTCCTCGGACGAACGAAGTTCCAGTGCAAGCAGGCCACCCGGCGCAAGGTGGTCGCGAGCGGAGCTGAAAAACTCCTCGGTGTAAAACCGATTCAACTGCGCGGTCTGCGGGTCCGGCACGTCGAGAATGATTACGTCGAACGCGCCGCCGGCCGCCTTCAGATAGCGCCTGCCATCGGCGTAGTGAATGTGTACACGCGAATCCGAATTCAAAGCAGACTGCTCAGGGAAGAACCGGCGCGCCATATCGATGAGCGCGGGATCCAGTTCAACATAGTCGATTCGCTCGATGCTGGGGTGCTTCAGCGCCTGAGCGATACTCCCGTTTACCCCGCCGCCGATCAGAAGCACATGGCGCGGCGCCGGATGCTCCAGCAAGGAGTAGTGAACCTCCTCTTCGGCGGCGTTTTCGTCCGGGACATTGGCCAGCATTGCGCCATTTTCATAGATGCTGCGAAGCGTTCCGGTTTCGGTCACCGCCAGGTTGCCGTAAATCGTATCGCGCGATTCAAGCAGATGAAAGCCTCGCCACAACCTCGCCTGTGACAGGTTGTTCAGCCACGACGCAACCAAGAGAAGCAGTGGAATCGCAATAAGCGCCGCGAACCCGGCGAGCGCAACCATTCTCTTGCGGCTCATGCGCAGCCACAAAGTTGCCGCCATGCACAGGTTGCACAGGGCTACGATGGCCGCGATCTGGAAAGCCTCGAGAAAGCGCAGGAACACAGTGCTGGCCATAATCCCACCCAGAGCGGAGCCCACGGCCTCAAAGAGGTAAGCGGAACTGGCGGCGATGCGCAACGACGCCTTGCACTCGAATTCGACCATCCGCGCCGCAACCACGAAAAGTGCTCCTGAGATCGCGCAAAACATGCACAGACAAACCAGGGACGAGAGCAGCATCGGCAGCGGCCCAACAAGTTCACCGGGTACAGTCTGCAAATAGGATTTGGAGACGCGCAACGCACCTATCGTCGGCGGCAGGCAGGCGGCCAGAAGACATTCGAGTGCGGCGGCCGTGTTGCGCGGATTGCGCTTGCCCAGTCGCAAGAAGCTGCCGAGGCTGCTGCCGGCAGCGGTCCAAAAGAGCCACGTCGCCAAGAGGATGCCCAGCGACATCTCGTTGCCGTTGAAAACAACCATCAGCTCCCGCATGAGGACAATCTGTCCGAGGACAGCACTGAACCCAATAAGCGCCAAAGCCGTTTGAACGGCTGGTGCGGGCCATTGCGCAGAGCACATGGCGACGGGCTTTCGCGGTGTCTCCACCGAGCGAAATTAGAATCCAATTGGCTTTGAAAAGCAAGTGCCAGAGAAGAGTGCGCCGCCGTGGAAGAGGGTTGGCAGTGGAGGAAGGCGTACCGGTGTGGGGGATGGCCCCAAATGCCACATCTCTGTAAAGGTTAGCCGCAACCCCTGCATGCGCCCTCATGCACGATTTCCTGCGAGAGGCGCGCCAGAAAGTCAGCCGCCTTGGGCCGGAATGCAAGCAGATTCCAGATGCGCTAGTACTCCGACCCGGACGATTTGGCCGCCGCAATCAGGTCGAAGTAGGGACTGGGCTGCGGATTGTTCTCCACGTCCGGAAGAAACATGGACGGTGCGGCCTGGGATGCACTCGGCAATGTCGTACTCATCGGTCAGTCCTTTCTGCGCTCGTGTTCTCGTTGAGAGAGCTCTGTGTGTCGCCATCATAAAGTGCAAGCAGCCCCTGCGACCCGAGCCCAAACGCGTTGACCACGCGGTTGAATGTGGCGAACAGAGCGGTAACGTGGACAGCCTCGGCAACCTGCAGTCCGTTCCAGCCGGACTGAAGCATCCGGTCCACATCTTCGCTGGTAATCTCGTTCGAGCTCACGTTGACCTTGCGCACAAAGCCAAGAAGCGCCTGTTCGCTCGGGGTGAATTCGGGCGAGCCAAGTTCATCGGCTTGAATGGCAGCAACCACCTGTGAACTCCCTCCATGCACGCGAAGGAAGAAGCCGTGACTGTCTGCACAGTAAGCGCATGAGTTCAGCGTGGAGACAAGCGTGGCAATCATCTCCTTGTGCTTCCTGCCCAGCGAGCCATCGGCGAAGATTAGGTCCTCTGCCAGATCCATCATGTGCCGCAATAGAGGTGGATGAGTCGCAAAACACTTCAGGATTAGGGGCACATCGGGCCGGCCGAAGTGAGTGCGGAAGTGGTCATACAACGCGGCCACCTCTCTGGTGGCTTCGCTCTCCTCAATGAGACTCAGGTTCGTAGGCACAGGCGACCCGAAGTCTCGGGCCGCCCGTGCGATCTTTTCGTATTCGGGCAAGGGCATGCGGGTCTCCCGCTAGAACTCCAGGCGCGCGGCGAATTGAAAGGCGCGCGGGCCGCCAGAGCCAAAGAATCCGCCCGCCACGCTCGCGGGCGAAAAGAAATTGGCCTGAACCGCCGGATTGCTCTGGCAAGAACCGGGGGTGGTTTGTTCGCAGGGTCCGATTGAAATGTTGCGGCCAGAGAAGTTGGCCGTATTCGATCCGCGAATGTTCACCTGGTTAGCCAGGTTGAATCCCTCTCCGATCAAGCTCAGAGAGAGACGTTCGCCAAACGAGAACTTCTTCTTGAGGCGCAGGTCGAACGAGCTGAACGGACTGGAAAAGTCGATGTTCGCGGGCACGTTTGCAATCTGGCCGCCGGCCTGGCAAGGATAGGCCCCCGGACATGCGGGCAGTGCATTCCACTTGTCGATCAGCGCATTCAATTGCTTGCTGTTCCTTACTTCGCGTCCGAGCGCGTTGCGTGGCAGCAGCGGAAGGCGGGCGCCGCTGGCGCCGTTGATCGCGGTGCTGGGAAGGAAGGTGTTAGCGGGCACTCCCGAGCCATAGGTATAGATGGGGGCCAGGGAGAATCCGTACGGAAGCTGCGCGTCTCCGTAGAATGTCAGACGGTGAAGCTCATCGGTGAGCGCGTAGCCCTTTTCCTTGCGCAGGCCGGAGACGCCCTCGGCCAGATTCACCTGCTCGTCTGCGTTGTTGTTGGTGAGCTGATCGTCGTCCGAGTAGTCGAGCGTCTTTGAAAGTGTGTAGCTCACGTTGTATTGGTACCCGATTTTCCCGATCTTCGATTCCCGATGAGCCAGACTGACGAGAAGCCCATCGTACCAACTCTTGGCGCCGGACTGGATGAGCGTGATGTTGTCTGAAATGCCTGTGACAGGATCGGTAATGGTGCAAGGCACATTGTTGCCGGGGCAGCTAATGTCCGGCGAAGTTGAGTCAGTGGCGCGCAGCAAACTCCCGATCAACTGCCGCTCGCCGAATACATGAAGAACATCGGCGCTGGCCAGCCAGTCGCTGCCGGCCTCTTGCTGGAATCCCAAAGAGAACTGCTGATAAAGCGGATGGTGCGAGTCGGGCCCCATGGCGATAATCCCCACGCCGCCGGTCTGGTGCTGTCCGCTGAAGGGGGCGGCTAAAGTCGGCGTGCCTGGCAAGAAACTCGCGTTCGGAAAGAAGCACTGGCCCAGTGGTGGAATGTAGGGCGGCGCATCCGGCGAGAAGCAGCCGGAACCGGCATACTGCGTGACCGCCAGCGCACGATCGTTCTGTACGCGCTCTTCCGCCCCTGTCTCCAGAATGATGCGGTCATAGTAGATGCCATAGCCTCCGCGGAAGACTGTCTTTCCGTGGCGATATGGATCCCAGGTAAAGCCCACACGCGGACCTAAGTCCTTGGTGTCCGGATGCTTTTTGAGGTCGATCACATTGGCCATCCAGACACAAGGCTGAGATGGGGTACTGGTCAGATTCGGGCATGGATCGTGGTCGCTGCTGGTGCCGGTCAGATCCGAGTCGTATTCCCACCGCAAGCCCAGGGTGAAGGTTAGATTCGGACGCACCCGCCAATCGTCCTGGGCAAAGAACGCCAGGTAGGAGTCGCCCACCTGCGGGATAGGAACAGGCACAACGGGGGCAGTGCTATGAATGGCGACGGCAACCGGGATGTCGAGATCGTTGACAACCCCATCGCCGTTCAAGTCGGCAAAGCCAAAGTCCGAAGTTAAGAAGATGGTCCCATTTCCGAATGGGTTGATGATTCCGTGCGCGGTGTAGTGCTGGAACTCGCCACCCACCTTCAGCGCATGCTTGCCCAGCGCCATCGTCAGACCGTCGCGTAACTGAGAGCGGTTCAGGAACGTAGTCTGAGGCAGGTTGAAGTTCGCGCCGTCGGCAAGGTCCGGGAAGATCAGTTCGCTTCCCAGGGCCAGGGACGGATCGGTCAGCGAGGCGTCCTGCGGATAGGGCGGAATGTTGTTATAGAAGTTATCGTAGTGGAACGACAGCTCATTGGTGCGGCTCCGGCTGAGAACGCTCGTCCATGCAGCCTCCACTGAGTTGAAGCGGTTCAGCGAGTTTTGCCGTTCGGCGGCGGTGCTGAGAGGCGTCGATGACGATGCGCTCGCCTGCGCCGTATCGGTGGAGCGATTGAAGCTAAAACGCCCGCTCAGGCTGTTGGCTCCGTTCAAGTGGTAGTCAAGGCGATTGGAAAGGAGCAGATCGCGCAGCGGTGTTGCGGCAGCCGTGTGCTCAATCGCGCCGGTTGCGAAGTTGCGCGTGCCGGTTTGGATGTCGGCGTTCTGGTCGCGGTACTCAGCGGAAGAAAACCACCACAGCTTGTCCTTTGCGAGCGGGCCGCCAAGCGAGCCCCCGTACTGCTCGCGATCGAACGGCGGCTTCGGTTGCCCGGCGTCAAATGTTGCCGGAAGGGCTTGCAGGTTGCGGTTCCGCTCGAACATGAATGCCGAGCCGTGAAACGAATTCGTTCCAGACCGCGAAATGATGTTGATGATACTGTTGCCGGAGCGTCCCACCTCCGCGGTAAATCGAGCCGTCGCAATCTGAAACTCGCCGATGGAGTCTTCAGGAAGATTGGAAAGCGTGCCGCCCACGACTTCGTCGTTGTTGTCGCCGCCATCGATGGTGATGTTGCCGCCCCGGCCAAAGCCGCCGGCCGAACTGATCTCAAGCGTGTTGGTCTTGGTGGGGTCGAAGGTCGGCGCGGGGCGGTTGCCGGGAATGAGATAGGCCAGTTCCAGGAAATTGCGGCCATTGAGCGGAATGCTCTCGATGGTATTCTCCGTGATCTGTCCCTGAATCATCGACTGCTCCAGGTCAACTGTTTGTGCTGCCGCGGTGACATTCACCGTCGTCACTTGGGTCGCCGGCGTCAGGGCTGCGTCCAGCGTGAAGGTGCGCCCGGCTTCCAGCACTACGCCTGCATACTGCGCGGTTGCAAAGCCCTTCGCGTTCACCAGGCCGCGATACTCTCCGGGAATCAGATCCGGGATCGAATAGAAACCGTTTGCATTGGTCACGCTTTCGCGCGTGGTGCCCTGCGCCGTGTTTGTGATCTGCACGCGGGCGCCTTGAACCAGGGCGCCTTGCGAATCTTTCACGATGCCGGACACGGTTGAAGTCGGCGTCTGTGCTTGCATCCCCGTGGCGATGCAGAGCGTGAGCAGACACAGTGCGAATGCGAGCTTGCGCATGGATGGAGCCTCCGGAAAAGACCGTTGCCAACGGTCGCAGTTTGAATGACGGGTGGAGTCGCTGACAGCGAACGGACAGGGGGAAGCCTGGCCGAGACGAATTCTACAGGCGCGTCTCGTTTGCGTCGTCCATCCTTCGATGGAGAGTTTTCTCCACCTTAAGAGGGCCGCAATTCTTGTTTCTGCCGTGCTCTGCTGGTGATAGAGTGTCCGTTATGTCTTCCCCTGTGCACCTCGATCGCCGGCAATTCGGCCTTCCCACCGCGATCGCAATCGTTGTTGGCGAGTCCATTGCGCTCGGCATCTTCCTCACCCCGGCCACCATGGCCAAATCGCTCGGCTCTCCTTTGCTGCTGGCCCTGGTATGGATGGGAATGACGCTGATGGCTATGTGCGGCGCGCTGTGCTACTCCGAACTTGCGATTCGATTCCCCGAGTCCGGTGGCGACTATGTCTACTTGCGAGCAGGGTACGGCGACCGCATTGCCTTCCTCTATGGCTGGATGAGTTCCATTGTTATGTATCCCGGAGTGGCTGCCGCACTAGCAGTTGGCGCATCCGCCTATGTGGCGCAGGTGCTCCCGCTCGATCAAAGAGCGATGGCGTTTGTTCCGGCTACGATCCTTTGCATCTTTGGCGCCGTCAACTTTGTGGGAACGAAGTTGAGCGGATCGCTGATGACATTCATCAACATATTCAAACTGGCGATCTTGTTTGCGCTGCTAGGCTGGGCGGTTATTTCAGGCCATGCGCGTCTCGACAATCTGACCCCGTTGGTCGAGCGGCGGCCTGGCTCCGAGCCTCTGATTCCCGCGCTATCCGGCGCAATGATCAGCGCATTCTTCTGTTTCGGCGGGTGGTGGGAAGCAAGCAAGATCGCGGGCGAAGTTCGCCATCCCCGCCGCACGCTGCCGCTTGCGCTTCTTGGCGGCGTGGCCCTGGTTACGGTCATTTATCTGCTCATCAGCGCGGCTTTTCTCGCGGTCCTGCCGATTGAACGCATCACTTCGAACACAGCATTCGTTGCTCAGTTTGGCGAAGCCCTGTTTGCAACCGCAGGAGCAAAGATACTTTCACTCTGCGTTCTGATTTGCGTTTTTGGCGGCCTCGCCGCATTGACCATGGCCTCACCGCGCGTGACCTTTGCGATGGCGCAAACCGGCACGTTTTTTTCGCCGTTTGGAAAGATGCATTCGCGATTCGGGACGCCTGCCAATGCCATTCTGCTGCAGACCTTCTTGTCGCTTGGCGTGCTCTTTCTCGGAGCCTTCGATCGCGTCCTGGCGTACATTATTTTTTCGGCCGTACTGTTTCTCGCGCTGACCGCGTCCAGCCTGTTTCGCCTGAGCCAGCCGGTGCGTGCATGGTGGTTCCCCGCTGCGCCGATCGTCTTCATTGCGCTGTCTATCGCAGTGAGTTTACTGATTTTGATGCACAACCCCTTGCCGGCTCTGGTGGGGGTTGGGATTGTTCTCTGCGGTTTGCCCCTCCACTACGTTTTAACTGCGCGCCAGATCCAAGCGCCTATTCCCAACGAAGGGAGTTGATTGATCGAATGCCCCATATAAATCTTCCCGAAGGACTGCAAGGCATTCGCGCGGCAATGGCTTTTCGCCCGGAGACCGCCAAGCCGCTGAACGAGTTGGCCGAGGTATTGCTCCACGCCCCTAACTCCCTTACCCCTGGCGAACGCGAGTTGATCGCGACCTACGTTTCCTTGCAGAACGATTGTTACTTTTGCCAGACCGTTCATGGCGCCATCGCCGCGGCACACCTGGATGGAGACGAGCAGCTTGTCAAATGCGTGAAGGCCGACTTCTGGAGCGCGGATATCTCCGGCAAACTGAAGGCTCTGCTGGTCATCGCCGGCAAGGTCCAAAAGGGTGGAAAGTACGTAACCGCGGCAGATGTTGAGGCCGCGCGGAATGTTGGCGCGACGGATATTGAGATTCACGATGCCGTGTTGATCGCCGCAGCCTTCTGCATGTACAACCGCTATGTGGACGGACTGGACACCTGGCAACCGCGCGACGAGGAACTCTACCTTCAGCGCGGACGGAAGACCGCTAAAGAAGGCTATGTAACCATGAGCAAAGAATACCTGCCGCAGGATAGCCGCCTTTAGCACAGCCGGTCCATTCAACATCGAACCAAACAAGGAGCCCGTAGATGCCGCATATTGCACTGCCTGAACAACTCCCGGGAATCAGTTCCGCGTTTGCGTTCCGCCCCGAAACGGCGAAGCCCATGCGCGAGTTGGCTCACGTTCTGTTGCACGAGCCCAACAGCCTGTCGCAGGGCGAACGCGAGCTCATTGCAACCTACGTCTCTTCGCTCAACGATTGCTACTTCTGCCAGACCAGCCACGGCGCTGCGGCAGCATGTCATCTGGGCACCACGGAGACGGTCAGGCAAGTTCATGCCGATTTTCAGCAGGCGCCCATTTCCGAGAAGCTGAAGCGCCTGCTGGTCATCGCCGGTCAAGTGCAGCGCGGTGGAAAGCAGGTGAGCCGCTCCGCCGTGGATGCTGCCCGCGAGGTCGGAGCCACGGACACGGAAGTTCACGATGCGGTGTTGATCGCAGCCGCATTCTGCATGTACAACCGCTATGTGGACGGCCTGGCTACGTTGCAGCCACAGGACGAGACCATGTACGCGCAGATGGGTGCGCACCTGGCGCGTGAAGGATACAGGACACCGTCTATCCGCCCTACCAGCGAGGAGTCCCATCCCTCCTAAGGGCAAGAGAGGGCGCCTTTGATGGCATCGCCTCAAGAGGAGTGCCGGCAGACTAATCCTGCCAGCGCAATCAACTGCGATTCTGGGCGGTTCTGAGCCCCACGGGAAAGTCGGACTCTTCGGAAGTACTTGGTAGAAAATCGCCTTTGCGGACCTGGCTACCGGAGAATCGCACCATGGATCAATACAACCGAATTGACCACGGATTCATCACAAACTCGGTGTGCTGGTAGCCTACTCAAGAACCGCGCATGCCGTGTTCTCAACGGTTCGTGCGTCTACATTGTTCACTGACTTGTGTAGAATCGGTGTGTAACGGCAATTCGCCCCCCGCCCGGCTCCATAAAACCCAAGATTCTTGAGATATCGCCCAACGCGGCGGCTGTGTTCCTTGACGCTGGTGATACTTAAGGGGATACCTTGTATCGAATGATCCCTGGACATCAAGAAGGCCGGATACTCCGGTCTGTGTGGATTCCTCGCTTGAGTCCGGTAAAGTTAGCTGCCCTTTCGATTCCGGCAGCGGAGCGGACGAGCAGCCTAATGCCGGGCGAGCCCGCCGCACCGAGTCGTTTGCATCGAGACGGCGACAGGCATGCAGGCGGCGGATGAACACATCCGGCGTATCGAGGGTCGCCAGTTCGCGCTTTGCAGGTCTTTCTCGGTTTCTTGAAGCCTCATCTGAACTTAAGCTTCGAATCGTATGCTCTAATTTGTGACTATGCTGCGTTACATCTGGCGGGGTGGAAGACGGCGCCGTGGCAGGCTCCTGTCGGGCGCAATCTTCGGTGTGTTTCTATTGGCAAAGGCCATCGCGTCCGCCAATGGACAGATGGCGCTTGAGGCGGCCGTGCAGGACCCGTCTGTCCCGGCCAGGCCCATCACCATCACTCTGGAAGAGGCGATTCGGCGCGCGGAAGCCAATGAGCCGGCGTATGCATCTTCCCTGGCGGATAGCAGAGCCTCGGCTCTTGACCGCTCGATTGCGCGGGCTGGCCTGTTGCCCAGCGTCAACTATCACAATCAGGCACTCTATACCCAGGCCAACGGACTTGAAAACCAGGCAGGACAAGGCGCGGGAGCGCAGCCTTCTCCAAGATTCATCGCGAATAACGCGGTGCGGGAGTATGCCAGCCAGGGAGTCGTCAATGAAACATTTGGACTGGGCGGGTGGGCGGCCGTTCGGCGAGCGGATGCGGAAGCGGCATGGTCGGCCGCCGAGCTGGAGATTGCGCGACGCGGGCTGGTCTCGGCTGTGACTAGTCTGTTCTATTTGTCGGTTGCCGCTGACCAGAAAGCTGCGGTGGCGGACCGGGCCCACTCTGAGTCGGCCGACTTCACAAGGCTTACCACCCAGCGCGAACAAGCGCGCGAGGCGGCGCACGCCGACGTTGTGAAGGCGCAACTGGTTGAGCAGCAGCGAGACCGCGAGTGGGCCGACGCCAAGGTAACCGCGGAAAAGGCACGCCTGGAACTCGCGGTGCTGCTGTTTCCCGATCCGCGTACACCGTTTTCGCTGGAGAGCCCGAAGGACGCGGCCCAGCTTCCCTCGCGCAGCGACGTCGAGGAGGCCGCGGCGAAAAACAATCCTGAGTTGAAGAGTGCGCTGGCGGCATTGGGCGTGAGCAACGCCGATGTACAGGCCGCGCGGGCAGCCTATTTGCCCGACCTGGGGCTGAATGTCACTTATGGGATCGACGCTCCGCAGTTTGCCGTGAACGGCCCCGATCATGTGCGCAATCTGGGCTATTCGGCGAGTGTAACTGTTGATATTCCGGTGTGGGATTGGCTTGCCACCGAACACAAGGTGAAGCAGAGCGAGATACGGCGCGATGCGGCGCGGATAGCCTTGACCGCGACGCAAAGGCGGCTGATTGCGCGGTTGGATGAGGCTTATTCCGAAGCTGCGACGGCTCTGGACCAGCTTGCTTCGCTGGATGCAAGCGTCGCGACGGCGGCCGAAAGCCTTCGCTTGACCAGGCTGCGCTACACCGAGGGAGAGGCCACCGTGCTGGAAGTGGTGGACGCCGAGAGCGCTTGTGTGAGCGGCGAGAATGCGCGAGAGGACGGGCGAGTGCGGTACCAGACAGCGCGGGCCGATCTGGAATCGCTGACGGGAACGATGTGAGCGAATGACGAGCATGAAAACAAGCATGAATGCGCAACAACGAGGAATCGCTTTGTTGAAGACGCGAAGAATTCTGCTGGCGGCACTGGCGGTAACGATAGTTCCTTTGCCGGGCTGCAAGAAGGAAGCGCCTCCGGAGACACAGGTGACTGTGCAAGCCGAGCATCCAGAGCAAGGGCCGGTCACCGAGCACTTCACCGCCGACGCGGTTCTCGCTCCCTTGGCGCAGGCCGCGATCGCGCCCAAGATCGGCGCGCCGGTACGCAAGTTCTACGTGCAGCGCGGGGCGAGGGTGAAGGAAGGCGAACTGCTGGCCACGCTGGAGAACAGCGACCTGGCCGCAGCGGCGCTCGACAACAAGGGTTCCTACATGGCGGCGGAGGCCGCGTATGCTACCGCGACCAAGGCGCAGGTTCCGGAAGATACACAAAAGGCCGAGCTGGATGTGGCGCTGGCGAAGGCCAATTTGGATCTGAACCTTAGCATCGTCAAGAGCCGGAAGCAGCTTTTCGCCGAGGGCGCGATTCCGGGCCGCGATCTGGACACTGCCAATGCCGCGCTGGTGCAGGCACAGGCCGCATTCGACAGCGCAACAAAGCATTTGGAGTCGGTGCGCAGTGTAAGCCGTGCCGCGGCGCTCAAGGCTGCCGAGGGACAGTTGACATCGGCGGAAGGCAAGTACAAGGGCGCTCAGGCGCAACAGAGCTACTCCGAGATTCGCAGCCCGATCGATGGTGTCGTCACCGACCGTCCCCTGTTTGCCGGCGAGACCGCGGCTGCGGGTGCGCCCTTGATCACCGTGATGGACACTTCCAGTCTGCTGGCCAAGACGCACATTGCCGAGAGTGTGGCGCAGCGGATGAAGGTGGGCGATGACGCGTCGGTCCAGGTGCCGGGCGTTGCCGATCCTGTCGCGGCAAAGGTTGAGCTGATCAGTCCGGCGCTTGACCCAGGCAGTACAACCGTTGAGATATGGCTCAAGATTGGCAACAAGGCCGGGTCGCTCAAGGTGGGGACGCCCGTGAAGGTGTCGATTACCGGAAGGACCGTGGCGCAAGCCTGGAAGGTCCCCGCTTCCGCGATCTTGACCGCTCAGGACGGAAGCAAGTTTGTGATGGTGGTGGGAAGCGACGGAGCCGCGCACCGCAAGCCGGTAGTTGTCGGCATTCTCGACGGGGACGACATCCAGGTGGCCAGTGGGCTGGCGCCGGGCGATCTGGTCGTCACGGGCGGAGCGTATGGGCTGGATGATGGGACAAAGGTGAAGGTGGGTGCGCCGGCCGAGGACGACAAGGCGCCCGCGGCCGCGAAAGACGGGGGGAACGGCTGATGCACGACGAGCAGCCCAACCCTGCTTTCGGCCTCGGCGCCAGTCACAAGCCCTTCTGGCTGGGCCAGTCAACCCGCACCATCTTCTTCTTTGCCGCCGTTCTCACGGTGGCCGGAGCTTACTTCGCCTTTCGGGTGCCGATTTCCGTCTTTCCCGACACAAACTTTCCTCGCGTCGTGATCGGCGTGGACAACGGCGTGATGCCTGTGGAGCAGATGCAGGTCACCATCACCAAGCCGATTGAAGACGCGGTCAACTCCGTGCCGGGACTGCTCACCGTACGCTCCACCACCAGTCGCGGTTCAGCCGAGATCAGTCTTTTCTTCGACTGGAACGTGGATATGTTCCACCAACTTCAGCTGGTGGACGCCGCGCTGGCAAAGGTGGAGCAGACGCTTCCCTCGACCGCGAAGGTGACAACCAATCGCCTGACCTTTGCCACGTTTCCAATTCTTGGTTATAGCCTCACGTCGGACACTGTGCCGCAGACCCGGCTATGGGAGATTGCCACCTACGATCTGAAACCGCCTTTGAATCGCGTCGCTGGCGTGAGCACGGTCACGGTCCAGGGCGGACAGGTACCGGAGTTTCACGTAGTGCCCAACCTCACGCTGTTGCAAAACGCGAGCGTGACTATTCCGGACCTCGTGAACGCAATTCAGGCTTCGAACATCGTTGACTCTCCCGGCCTGTATGAAGCGAATCATCAACTGATTCTGGGCCTGGTAGGCGCGCAGGTTCATGACGCTGATCAGTTGCGGCAACTTGTGGTGAAGAGCACGCCGGCCGGCGCGCCCGTCCGATTGGCAGATGTGGCCACGGTGGAGCGGGCCACCATGCCCGTCTACACCACAGTGACCGCCAACGGGAAAGCCGCGGTGTTGTTGAACATTGCGCGGCAGCCCTCGAGCAACACCGTCGCTGTGGCCGACGCGGTAGCAGCGCAAGTGAAAGACTTAGAGCGCAAGCTGCCGCCGGGCGTAAGACTCGAACCATTCTACGATCAGTCGCAACTGGTGCGCGACAGCATCTCCAGTGTGCGCGACGCGATCTTCATTGGCCTCATTCTGGCCTGTGTCATTCTCTTCCTGTTCCTGCGCGACTGGACCTCCTCATTGATCGCGGGGTTGGTGATCCCGGTGACCATTGCGGTTACGGTGCTGGTTCTTTGGCTGATCGGCCAGAGCTTCAACCTGATGACGCTGGGCGGACTGGCTGCAGCAATCGGGCTGGTCATCGACGACGCCATCGTTGTCGTTGAGAACATAGTGCTGCACCGCGATGCGGGCGAACCTCGCGTTGGTGCAGTGCGAAGGGCGTTGAGCGAGATTACGACGCCTCTGATCGGCTCCACGATTACGCCCGTGGTCGTCTTTCTCCCCCTGGTCTCGGTGAGCGGCGTGACGGGCAGCTTCTTCAGGGCGCTGGCAATCACCATGACCGCGGCCCTTCTAACGTCACTGGTGCTGGCGCTCACATGGACGCCGGGGTTGAGCCTGGTGCTGCTGAGGGAGCGGCGCAACCATGATGGACGTCATGGCCACGAGGCAGGCAAATGGATGAACCGTGTAATTCAGATTCACCGCAGACTTTTGGACTGGTCGCTGAGCAGGCCATTGGGTCTTGGGGTGGCGTGCCTGCTGCTGGTCGTGGGCACGTGGGCCGGTTACAAAGCGCTTGGTTCCGACCTCCTTCCCGAGATGGATGAAGGCGGTTTCATTCTCGACTACATCATGCCGGCCGGAAGTTCCTTGAGCGAGACAAATCGGGTTCTGGAGCACGTGGAGCGCATCCTTCGCTCTGCGCCGGAAGTGGAGATCACTTCGCGGCGCACCGGCTTGCAGATGGGGCTGGCGGCAGTAACCGAGGCCAACACGGGCGACTTCACGGTAAAGCTGAAGGCCAGGCGAGGCCGTGGGATCGACGAAGTGATGAAAGATGTGCGCCGCCAGATTAAATCCTCAGAGCCGGAGTTGGACGTCGAGTTTATCCAGGTCCTTCAGGATATGATCGGCGACCTCTCCAATGCGCCAGAGCCGATTCAGATCAAGATTTATGCCGACGATCCGGCGCTGCTCGAGCAGCTTGGGCCCAGGGTAGGCGACGCCATTGGCAAGATCCAGGGCGTGGTGGATGTGGAGAACGGCATCGACAATACGCTGAGCGGCCCGGCAACCAATTTCCAGGTTGATCCGGTTGTTGCCGCGCGCATGGGCTTCACCCCGACTGAAGTCGCGTTGGACGCAACGTCCATTCTGGACGGAGTGACAACCACCGATCCGCTCATATCCAACGGCCGGCCTTATACGATTCGCGTCCGCCTCGGGGACGAGCACCGCGCTTCGCTCGACGCGATTCAAAACACCGTATTCAATAGCAGCGCCGGCCGCACCAGCACGCTGTTTTCCCTGGCAACCATCGAAGAGTTGCCGCCGCAGAACGAAATTCGGCGCGAGAATCTGCAACGGCTCGTGGTGGTGACTGGGCGCCTGGAAGGGTCGGATTTGGGTACCGCGATGACCAAGGTTCAGCAGACGGTCGCCGGAATGCATCTGCCCGCTTCGGTGCGCGTGGAATACGGCGGCACGTATGAGGAGAAGCAGAAGTCCTTCCGTGACCTGTTTAGGGTTTTGCTCTTGGCATTGGCGCTGGTGTTTGGAGTCCTGCTAACCGAGTTCCGCAATTTCCCCGCGCCCATCGCCATTCTTACTTCGTCGGTTCTGTCGATCTCCGGTGTGATTCTGGCTCTTCTGATCACTCGGACAACCTTCAACGTAGCATCCTTCATGGGTCTCATCATGGTCATAGGCATCGTCGCCAAGAACGGCATTCTGCTCCTCGATGCCGACCAGAAGTTCCGCGCCGAAGGGGCTTCGGCCAGGGAGGCAATGCTCCATGCGGCGCAGCGCCGGCTGAGGCCCATCGTCATGACTGCCATTGCGGCCGTCTGCGGTATGCTGCCGCTGGCCTTTGCTCTCGGAGCGGGCTCGCAGATGCTTCAGCCCCTGGCTATCGCGGTCATTGGAGGATTGAGCATTTCCATGCTTCTCAGCCTGGTGGTTACGCCGGTGGTTTACTTTCTGCTCACCTCCAAGGAGATCGCAGCATCTTAGCGCCTTTCCGGCTGGGATGGGATGGTGCGCTTGCGCCAGTTGAAGAGCAGGTTGGTACGAACGGAGATTCCACGGCTTTCTTCGAGCCTCTTACTTGTCGTGGTGTTTTCGGCCCCATTCGAAGCGGCATCCGACGATGCCCTTGACGATCCAGTGGTCGGTGGCCGCGGTGGGGCCGACGCCGAAGTTGATCTCCCAGTCTGGGCTGACGTTGAGATCGATGGCGGAAAACAACTGCTGCTGTTGAATATGCAGACTGGCGATCTTCGTGATGCTGCCATAATCGGCGTAGTATTCGAAACCGCCGGTGATCTTCTTGGTGAAGTCGTAACTGATTTTGACGGCAGGCGAAAAGTCCAGGCCCAGATTGACGTCGGGGCCATGCCAGGTGCGCTCCAGAGCAGGGTTGACGGCGAAGTACCCTCGCCTTTTGGTCTTATCGAAAATGGGGCGAATCTCCCAGGTCCAGGGGTCGCGCGAGAAGAGCGCGCGCTGATAGCCTCTCCATGGAGAGGCTTACACCGAAAGGCCAGCGCCACTTCTCCGGAACGCGAACGCGGGGGCGGATGTGGTCGCCGACCCACTGCACGCCCGGGCCGCTCCGCTCGCTGGTGAAGATATTAAAGCCGACCTCGGACCAGTCGTTGATCCCCTGCGTGATTTCAATGGTCTCGTATTCGGCGTGGTAGGTGGGCGCCATGCCGCCGATGGTCTTGCGTTGCCCGTCGACGGTGAAGTTGGAGTGCAACTCGACCATGGTGGTGCGCGGCGCCACGGTTTCCGCGCCGTAAACCTGAATCTCGTAGTTGCCCTGCGCGCGGGCCAGCGGCAGGGCCGGGCCGGCCATCAGGATTGCGGAAAGAGACAGCTTCAAGACCCTCCCTTGATGTGACGCGAAACAAGGTCATAAAACCCCAGCCCTTTTGATCCTGCCGGGACCATCAGGTGGGCGTCACCGGCACCGCGCTCAGGGACCCGCTTGTGGCACAGGTCAACGACGATCAAGGGACAGCCGTTCCCGGCGCGCTGGTAGAGTTTCACGGCACCGCCGGTGTCCGCTTCGATCCCGCCGCAGTGCTCACCAACTTCAGCGGACAGGCAGCCACATCCGTGACTCCGGGGATGATCGCGGGGCGCTACCAGTTCAGCGCCGTAACTCCTGGCAAGGCCAAGCCCTTATCTGTGGACATCGTGGAAACGGCGCTTGACTACCAGCAACGCGTAGGGTTCATCCTTGCGGACAAGTATTGCAGCCGCTGCCACGATCCGGAGTCGTCGCCGGAGCCCGTTTCCAACTACGACAACCTTGAGGTCAAGCCGCATCCGTTCACCGACGGCGGCACGCTGAACAAGATGAGCGGTGCCGACCTGACGTCGATCGTTTTGCGTGGAGGCCGGGCGCTGTTTCGGCGTTGATGCCGCGCTACGGAAATACCCTCAGCGCGGCAGATGTCCGGGCGCTTATCGCCTATGCGCGCGCCGTATCCGATCCCCCATATCAGCCGGCAGGGACGGTCTGCGCGCGAAAGCAGAACCGCATTCCTGCCGATCCCTCCAATGAAAACTCTCTCGACGGGAAAGCCCCTCCCCTGCAGCGAAAGCCCGTGTTCAAAAGCAACTACATAGACGCAACCGCACTTTCATTCCGCATTCACATGCACGTAATCTGTTCCTGCCAATCTTGGGGAGAATTCACTAGATTGTTGCCGCAACTTGCAGACGGCCGCCAAGGCTCCGCGCGGGTTGAGCAAACGATCGTGTTTCTTTTTCAGCTTCCGGTGCAATGCCGGGATGAGGAGTGCCATGAGTAAACGATCCTTTTCTCTTTCCATCCTTCTTTTCAGTCTGTTGGCTTTCGTCTCGGTATTTGGCCAATCCGGCAAAGGCGTCATCGGCGGTGTGGTCAAGGACTCGGCAGGAGCGGTCCTTCAGGGCGCCAAGATCACTCTGCAACCCCAGATCCGGCCCATCACCACAGATGGACAAGGCGAGTTCACCGTCACCGCAGTGGACCCGGGTACATACGCCGTAACTATCTCCTACGTCGGCTTTGCTCCCTACAACGGCGCAGTAACGGTCGTAGCGGGGCAAACTGCACGCATTGACGCCGTTCTGAAGGTTGGAAACGTGAGTGACCAGGTCATCGTCACTGCGGATCGCCCCTTCGGCGAGGCGGAGGCCATCAATCGCACCCTTGCGGCGGAGAATATCCTGCAGGTGCTGCCGGCCGAAGTGATAGTCTCCTTGCCCAACGCCAACATTGCCGATGCACTCGGCCGCATGGCTTCGGTCACCATCGAACGCGACGAGGGCGAGGGCAAGTACGTGCAGATCCGCGGCACCGAACCGCGCTTGAGCAACACCATGATCGACGGTGTCACGGTTCCATCGCCGGAATCCGGTGTTCGCCAGATCAAGCTCGACACCATCGCCTCTGCCCTGGTGGACTCGGTTGAAATCAACAAGACGCTGCAAGCCAACATCGACGCCGACGGCATCGGCGGCTCGGTGAACCTGGTGACCAAGACAGCAGGCGACACACCATCCATGACACTCTACGGCGTAGGCGGCTACACGCCCATCATCGGCGGCCGTGAAGTGGACACGATGGGCGGCACGATCGGCAAGCGCTTCCTCAGCGACAAGAAGCTGGGCGTCCTCATCGGCGGCACCTACGACTACAACGGCCGCGGCATCAACGACATCGAACCTGTTCCCACGGCAAGCAGCGTAACTCCGCATTACGACGGCATGGATATTCGCGACTACGTTTATGACCGCACCCGCTGGGGCGCAACCGGTAGCGTCGATTACAAGCTGAATGAAGGCTCCAACATCTCTCTCCGCGAACTTTTTTCCACTTTTCGTAACTGGGGTCATAAGTGGGTATTCACGATGAACGATGGCGCGGCTCCTGGGTACGGCCAGGACTGGCGTCGTCCGAATATGGCCGTGGGCAGTCTGGCCCTTCAAGGCAAGCATGTTTTCAACGCCTCAACCATTCTTTGGGGCGCGTCTGTTTCGCGCTCCAGATCGCTGAGTGGAAGCGGTGGCGCAAATTACCTGTGGACGGGCGACCAGAGCGACACCTGCGTGAACGTGCCGGGAGTCAGCGTCAATCGGCCGGGCTGGGGAGGTTGCTTTGGATCCGGCGCAGATAACGCCTACGATCGCAACAACTACGGCCTCACCGAGTACGACATTCCTACCTTTGGCCAAAGTGTGCAACTCAATTTGCAGGCGTCAGGATCCTACGCCAGAACATACCGTGTGGGCACTCACTTCGGTACCTTCGAGGTCGGCGCCAAGATCCGGGATGCCCACAAGTTCGACGACACGTATGACACATACTGGACTACGCCGGCTTACAGCTCTGACAATCCCGAGCCGGTCATCAATGGGAACACACTCAATCTAAGCGATGGAGATCCGATCCCGATTCCGATTTCGGCGCATCCGGAATGGGACAGCACCTTTACCGACGCGAACTACTACGACAAGACCTACAAATACAATGGCGAAGCCTACGGTACGGTAACCGATTGGGGCAAGATGCGGGGATGGGTGAATGCCAACCAGTCTCAGCTGCTGTTCAACACCGACCAAGGCCCGAATAAGGGCAACTTTGACCTGATCGAGCGGATTCCAGCCTTCTACTTCATGAACACCATCGAACTTGCCAGCCGGGTTCGTTTGGTTACCGGATTGCGCATTGAAAGAACTCATGTGGATACGACCAGCTTTGACAAGACCACTGGAGCCTTGACTTTCAAGGCCGGTGGCGACTATTCCGACGTTTTGCCCAGCGGCTCGCTTCGCTTTGCCGTGGACAAGGACTCGGACCTGCGTCTCGTTTATGGCCGGGGTCTCTCTCGTCCAGACCCCCAGGACATCACAAAGGCCGTCGGAAAGCCGGTCACCAACCAGAATCCGAATACCGTCAGTGTCGGGAACCCAAACCTGAAGGACGAGCACGCCAACAACTACGATATCCTCTACGAGCGCTCCTTCAGCAATACCGGCTTGCTTCAGGCCGGCTACTTCTACAAGGATCTTTCAAATCCGATCGTCACATTGCAGAGCTTACTTGCCAGTACTCCGTACAATCCCAGCCCGAATCCATCCACCGCGAAGACGCTGGTGACCCAGCCGATTAATGCCGGTAGTGCGCATGTGCAGGGTGTTGAATTCAGTTATCAGCAACGGCTTACCTACCTGCCGGGTGTACTGAGGGGCTCTGGCATTGCGGCGAACTACAGCTATACCGCCTCGCAAGCCACCAATGTCGATCCTCTACGGACTGACAGTCCAGCGATGCTTAGGCAGGCTCCCAATAGTTGGAACATCAGCCCCACCTTCGACACCAAGCGCTTTTCGATGCGTGTGGGGATGACCTTCGACGACAAGATGATCTACGCCTATCAGTACGAGAATCTTGCCTACGCCACCGATTCAAGCGGCAATCCGATCCTCAACCCCGACGGCTCACAACAGACGATACCCAATCCTCAAGCCGGCGGGACAGCCGGCCCGGCTGGCGACAACTACCTCTACGCCCACTACCAGTTCGACACCCAGGCCAGCTACAAGCTGCCGTGGGGCTTCCAGGTTTATGCCTACGGCTTGAACCTGAACAACGAAGTCTTCGGCTTCTACAACGGCAGCCCGCAATATGTCGTGCAGCGCGAGTACTATCATCCCACCTACGCGGGCGGGATTCGCTGGACCTCCAACCGTGAGAAGTAATCCTCAACAACACAATCCGGGATACCAAACCGCGGCCAGGCGCGATGCAATCCATTCGACGGGGCTGGATGTGTATGGTTCAAGCCGTGATGCAACACGAGAGAAGGCTTGAAGTCGGTGGACGCTCGCAGACAATCTGAGAATGATGAGAGTCCTCATTCACCCGCGGCATTGGTTGCTGCTCATCGCTTCACTCCGGACCGGCGCCGAAAAAGTTCCCCTTGACAGGCATGGGACTCCCGGATAGCATCGGGCTGCGGTCAAAAAGTCTGTTGATTCTCCCTTTCCCTACTTCTTCCTCTCCGGTGGCAGTTGCCGAAGTTGGCGTTCGATTGATTCTGATTCGCGGACGTGCGCGGGAGAGGGACAGCTCTGAATCTGCCGGCGCGAAGTAAATCTGCGGTTGGCACTAAGGGCTCTTGGTGAATGGAAGGGCGATGGGTAGCTGCATCGCGGCCTGGAGTAGTGCAGGGTATAGTAGGCTTGCACGTTGAGACCGGGCGGTTATCAAAACACCTTTGATGTGCGCGGAGGAGGAGATCGATGTCCCAACCGTATGTCGGTGAAATACGCATGGTCGGCTTTAGTTTTGCCCCGGTAGGCTGGGCGCTCTGCGACGGGCAGTTGTTGGCAATCTCCGAGAACGACACGCTCTTCAACCTGATTGGCACCACCTATGGCGGAGACGGCCAGAACACCTTCGCTCTTCCCAACCTGCAGAGCCGCATCCCTGTTCACCAGGGGAGCAGCAGTCAGGGCACTTTCGTCATTGGGCAGCTTGCCGGGGTCGAGAATGTCACCCTCCAGGTCAGTCAGATGCCTGCCCATGCGCACCTTCTGAACGCGCAATCGGGAGTGGGAACCCAGGCCAGCCCGTCCGGAGGTGTCTGGGCCGACTCGCCGCTCGATCAGTTTTCCGCCGCTGCGCCAACCACCCAAATGTCGAATGTCCTGTTGCAGAATTCCGGCGGATCGCAACCGCATAACAACATACCCCCCTATTTGTCCATCAACTTCGTCATTTCGCTGTTCGGAATCTTTCCGTCGCAAAACTAGCAGGGCCAGGAAGCAGCAGACGACCAGGAAGGGAGTGTGTATGGGAACCCCGTATTTATCCGAGATCAGGCTTGTGAGCTTCGGCTTTGCGCCTAAGGGTTGGGTGATGTGCAACGGACAAGTGCTGCCGATCAACCAGAACCAGGCCTTGTTCTCGCTGATCGGCACTTTTTATGGCGGCAATGGGACGACAAACTTTGCCCTGCCTAATTTGCAAGGGGCTACCCCCATCCATGTGGGAAACGGGTATGTCCAGGGGCAGACCGGCGGGGAAGGCAATGTCACGCTGAACTCCACCCAGATACCCTCCCACACGCACCAGGCTGTTGGCGTTTCCACGGTGGCGAACCTGGAACCCGCGGCGGGAAACGCGTGGGCGGACTCGGCACAGAATCCTTTTGCTGCAAGCGGCAACGCAACCATGAGCGTGAAAGCCGTCACACAGACCGGCGGGGGGCAGCCGCATCCCAACCAGCCGCCCTACCTGGTGATGAATTTCGTTATGGCAGTCCAAGGCATCTTCCCCTCGCGGAACTAGAAAGGAACTTGAGCCATGGCCGATCAGTTTGTTGCAGAGATTCGGGTATTCCCGTTCAACTTTGCCCCCGTTGGCTGGGCGCAGTGCAACGGCCAGCTTCTGGCCATCTCGCAAAACACGGCTCTGTTTTCCCTGGTTGGAACCTTTTATGGCGGCGACGGAAAATCGACCTTTGCCCTGCCCAATCTCCAGGGCTGCTTCCCGATCAATCAGGGCCAAGGCCCGGGCCTTTCTCAATACTTCATCGGTGAGACGGGCGGCTCGGCGACCGTGACTCTGTTGCAGACTGAGATTCCGAGCCATAGCCATGTTGTCAATTGCGCCGCAACCGAGGGAACGCCAAGCCCGGCAGGCGCCATATTTGGGGGTGGAGGGCGAGGCAAGCAGCCCGCCTATGCCGCGCCGCCGCCAACAGGAGCCGTGAACATGAGCGCATCCGCGGTGGCTGCAGCCGGCGGCAACCAGCCGCACGATAATATGCCACCCTTTGTCGCCCTGAACTTCTGCATTGCCATGCAGGGAATCTACCCGTCTCGGAGCTAAGCCGGAATGCCGGAGGCAACAGACCTGCTGGACTTGCGCGTCGCTCAACCCGGCGATCTGCCCTTTCTCTTCGACCTCTACTGCGATGTGCGCGGCCCGGAAGTAAGTGCGTGGGGATGGCCGGCCATCCAGCGCGACGCGTTTCTGCGCATGCAGTTTGAAGCCCAGCGGCGAGGGTATGAGGCAGCCTACCCGGAGGCGATTCACCACATTGTCCTCTGCGGCGGCGAGGCCATCGGCCACCGCCTGGCCGCATCCACCCGCGAAGGAATGCGCCTGGTGGATATCGCCCTGCTTGCCGCGCATCGCAAGCGCGGCATCGGCTCGCGGCTCATTCGGCAGTTGATGGACGACTGCCGTGGCTCCCGCAGCGCGCTCCGCCTGCAGGTGCTGCGCGGCAATCCCGTCCAGGGCCTCTATCGGCGCCTGGGCTTCACCGAGACCGGCGCCGACCAGATGTATATTGAGATGGCATGGACGCCTGAACGCGGCCCTTCTACCTGAACGCCCGGGCGCACACAGCACACCGACCGGGAGGAAGCAATGCCAGAGATTCTGCGAAGCAAGGATTTTGCCCCGCAACTCAACACCATCTTCCGCATAGAAACCCCCGCGGCTCATGAGTTGGAGCTGGTGGAGGTCACGGACAGATCGAACGAAACTCTGGCGCAATTCAGCATCATGTTCGCGGGACCTGAGTCTCCATGGCTGGAGCAGGGAACCTACACTCTCCTGCATCCGGCCATGGGGCAGGTGACCTTGTTCATGGGGCCGAAGGGCCCGCGCGACGGACGCATGATCTACGAGGCCGCATTCTCGCGGCTCATCGCGCTCTCTCCGCAGACTACTTGAACTCCTCTACGGGACCAGAAGGCTGAAGACCGCTGTGTAGGTTTGCGGGGACTTCCCCGGGCCGCCCGGAACCAGAAACAGCGAGAAACTGCCCAGGCTGTTCTTGTTCAGGGTATAAGTACCCTGCGGCTCCGATGCACCCGACCCCTGAAAGCTCAGCGAGAAGCTTCTGACCGTCTGCCCGGAACGCCTGGGAGGCGAGCCGGCTGCGCTCGACTTCGAGGCAGACGGCGGGGGGGCGGCCGGGGTCACGGCAAGCAGAGTCAAAGAGGCCAGCCGTCGGCCACCCTGGACCATCGCGAAGCTCTCCCCGATGTATGGCTTGAAGGTCTCCTCCGAAGCATTTGCCAGGACATCGAGATTCTGCTGTTTGAAGGGGTCGTCCTTCCGGGGCGCTATGGTTTGTGCGAGGACCGTGGGGAAAGCTGCGCTTGCCAGCGCAGACAGGGAAGCCGTTCCAATGAAGCGGCGGCGCGTCAGGGACATAAACTACCTCCGGGGTCACGCAGCAAGCCATGATATCCGCTACGTTGCGAGCTCTGTCGCGGGTATTCTTTCCTGTGAAACGATGCTAATTGAGAATAGTACAACCGGCGCTGTGTACTTTGCATACGATTTTTAGTTACCTCCAACTTTAGGTAAACGTAATGTTGACTTTGTCAGAACAGCAGGCGAAAATTGCGCTGGCTCTCTTTTCCTGGTCGAACGCTCAGGCTAAACTCCCCTCTTCATTCATGTGCCGAACGTGGAGGGCCAGAATCTTTCCCGGCAATAAAGACAGCGACAGTAATAAGGCGAACCACTAGAGAAAGCGTGCAGGGTAAGCCCCCATCAAGGCTCCCGCTCGCTTCCGCGGTCAATGAATCCGATCTCATCAAAAAAGCGCAATGGAGGCCTAGTCATGGCAGCAGTCCGCACCACTCCCCGCACCGTCCTTTCCTTCGTTTCACACTGGGCGATTCTTGTCACGCTGGTCGCGGCACTGTTCTCTCGGGGAGCCGGGCTTGCGCAGCAGGAGGCGCGAGTCAAGGCGCCGCAGGAGCAGACGCTCCGGTCGCTGTCCATGGTGGCGGCGGACTTCGATGAGGACGGAGTGGCTGACCTGGCCGTCGGCTATGCCAGCGGCAAGGGCGGCGCGATTGGCCTCATGCGTGGCAATCTCGACGCCGTTGCTCCGCAGACACGTGCTAGCTGGCTGGCCGCGGGCCGGCACGAGCTGACCCCTCCCTTTCTTCAATCCTCGACCTTGATCCGCCTGTCGGCGCAGCCCGACATGTTGATTGCTGCCGATGTCAACGGAGACGGACACAGCGACCTGGTGTATGCCGCCAAAGGGAGCGGCGTGGTGCAACTTTTGGCCGGAACCGGCAAGGGAACCTTTGCAGCCAGGCCTGTTTCGATAACGATTCCTGGAAGCGTCACGGCGCTGGAATCCTATCGGCCGGGCGCACCCTTCACGGGCGAGGCATTGCTGGTGGGTTACCAGACCAGGCAGGGCGCGGGCCTGGCCATCGTGAGCGATGGGCCGGCGGGAATGCGCATCAGCGCAACGTATGCCCTGCCCGGCGCGGCAACCGCTTTCTCGGTTGCCAACCTGGACGACGACTTCATTCCGGACACGGCCATCGTAGCCGGCGGCCAGCTGCTGGTGCTGCATGGCGCCAACGCCGTCAACGGCCACGGCCGCGTTGAGACGCTGCCCGTCTACAACGCTGAGGCCGTCGCCAGCGGCGAGTTCCTCTTCGACCGCCACAGCGCCATCCAACTGGGCGTGCTTACCAGCGACGGCGACGTGCTCGTACTGGCCCACCAGGGCTTCGATCCGCGCCCCTTCACGCCGCAGGAGATCGCCAGCCAGCGCCATCTGCGTCCCGGATCGCTCACACTGGCGCAACTTGCCGGCATCAACTCCAACGAACCATGGACGGTGATTGAAACCAGCCCCCAGGCCGCGCCGCATTTCGCGGGCTCCGATGTGCCGCTCCTGCTGCGCTCGCGCATCGTCGGCAGCGGCGGCGATGACCTGGTGGTGCTCAATTCTGCCCAGCAGCAGCGCGTCACCATCCGCCACATTGTCAGCACCGCGCAGGCAGGCCTTCCCGCCCGCACCCGCGTCGAGGCCCGCGCCCTCGCCTCATCCGGCAGGCTGGCGGCCGCGGTCTCCGTGCGCGTCAATACCGACGCCCGGCCGGGCATCGCCTTCCTCTCCGAGAACAGCCCCAGGCCGGAATTCTCGGTGCCCAGCGCCAACAACACTTACTTTGTGAACACCACCGCCGACAACAGCGGAACCACCACCGACGCCGACGACGGCACCCGCTGCTCCAACGGCTCCGGCGAAACCTGCACCTTGCGCGATGCCATCACCTTTGCCAACAACGACGCCGCGGACAACATCGGCGCAGGCAAATCCGACACCATCATGCTGTCGGCCGGGACCTATCAGCTTACCTGGCAGGCGGGCACTCTGGACGGCACCGGCGACGCCCTGACCCATCTCGAGATTCTGGGCCCGGTAAGCATCGTCGGCGCTGGAGCCGCCTCCACCTTCATCAATGCCAACAGCCGCGACACGGTGTTCACCATCAATCCAGGCACCTTCGGGTCGTTCAATCCCAGCGGGAACTCCTACGTCTTCGATACCGCGATCTCGAACCTGACCATCGAGAACGGCAAGAACCCCGACACTAATAACTCCGTGAGCGGCGGCATCAACTGGGATGCCTTCGGCGCCGGCAACCTGACCCTGACCAACGTCAACATCGAAAACTGCACCGTGCTCAACGGCCAGGGCGGTGGCCTCTGGGTTACCAACTCCACCAACGGCGGCACCGGCAAGGTCACCATCAGCGGCGGGACCATCTCCGGCAACACCACGCCCGACCAGGGCGGCGGCATCGAAGTGGCCTATCCTCCTGCCCAGATCGTGGTCACCAACACCGTGATCAGCGGCAACACCGCGAATCCGTCGGTCAACTCGGGCGCCTCCCCTGGGTTTGGCGGCGGCGGCGGAATCGAGGTCGATGGGCGGCCTGCCGCGTCGGGCACGGCGCAATCCACTTTTACCAACGTGACCATCAGCTCCAACTCAGCTCTGGCGCAAGGCGGCGGCATCAAAGACAGCTCCGGCATTCTGCTCACCGGATCGGTGGTCCAGGGCAACTCCGTAACCAGCGGCCAGGGCGGCGGCGTCTTCATCTCGGAGATCTCTCCCGAGTCGGCGCCCACCATCACCAGCACCAACATCCTGTCGAACACCGCTAGCACAGGCGGCGGCGGCATTCTCGTCAACGACGACGGCGGCAACGAGCTTACCATCAGCCTCAGCCGAATCTACGGCAATACCTCCACCAGCGGCACGTCCGGATTGGCCGTACTGTCGCCAACAACAGCCACGGCCACCAAGAACTGGTGGGGATGCAATGCTGGACCGTCCAATGCCTCCTGCAACATGGCCGACGGCGGCGCCAGCACCAATCCCTGGACGAAACTGACCATCGGTGCCAACACCAACACCGTCACGCTGGGAAACAGCATCAACCTGACCGTCGGCCTGAATACGGATTCGAACGGCAACCCCATCGCCGGAGCGTTCCCGGCCGTCAGCGGCGACAGCATCGCCTATATCGTTACCGGCGTCACCGAAAGCCCTGCGCTCACCACCGGGACTTTTTCGGGCGCTGGAGCCGACACGCCAACCCTCACGCCCACCAGCGCCGGCAGCGGATCGGTCTCCGCCGCCTTCGACAACCAGACCGTGTCTCTGACGTTCGCGGTTGACGAGGCGCCCGCCATTACCAGCGGCAACAACAGCACATTCACTGAGTTCGTGGCCGGGAGCTTCACCGTCACGACATCAGGCTTTCCCACGGCAGCCATCAGCGAAACAGGCGCTCTACCCGCAGGCGTCAGCTTGGTCGATAACGGCAACGGAACCGCAACCCTGTCGGGCACGCCGGGCGCAGGGGGCACGTTCCCCATCACCATCACCGCCAACAACGGCATCCCGCCCAACGCCACCCAGAGCTTTACGCTGAATGTGACCATTCCGCAGGTACAGCTCACCACAGCAGCCAGCCCAGCGGCTGGCGGCGCCGTAACTCCGGCCACGGGCAGCCTCTACAATCTAGGCACCGTGGTGCCGATCACCGCCACGCCCAACACCGGCTATGCCTTCGTGAGCTGGTCGTCGAGCCCTGACGCAGTGGCCAGTTCCATTTCAGCCAGCACCAGCATCACCATGAATGCGGCCGAAACCGTGACAGCGCAGTTCTCCGCCAACCTGGTTGTGAACACGGCGACGGACGATTTCGGCGCCGACTCCTCGAGCAATTGCACGCCGCAGCCCACGCCCGGTACAAACACCGTCGATACCGCGTGCAGCCTGCGCGATGCGCTGGACTTTGCCAACAGTGCGGGCGCCGCCAGCATCACCTTCAGCTCGACCGTCTTCAACTCTTCCAACACGGTCGCGCAGAACACCATCGTGCTCGCAGGCAGCGTACTAACAATCGGCAACGTGAACGTAACCATCACCGGCCCGACCACAAGCACGGGCGCCACGCTGACCAACCTGGTGACCATCAGCGGCAATCACCTGTCATCTGATTTCTATGTCAACAAGGGCGCCGCATCCTTCAACAATCTCAACATCGTCAATGGCCTTGACCGCAGCTTATACATCGCGGCCGGGTTCGGAATTGCCGGCGGCGTCTACAGCAGCTCTGGAAATGTCGCCATCAACGGCTGCACTGTCTCTGGAAATGCGGATTCAGCTCCCAGCGGCTACTATGCCTTCGGCGGCGGTCTTTTCAACTATGGCGGAACCATGACTGTGGCCGGCAGCACCATCTCCGGCAATACCGCCGCGGACACCGGTGGGGGTGGGGCACTTGGCCTCGGGGGTGGCATCTTCGGCTTTGGCGGGTCACTGACCGTAACCGATAGCACCATCTCCGGCAACACGGCATCGGCAGTCGGCGGGGACCAGGCCTGGGGCGGCGGCATCACCGGCTACGGGGGCACGCTGACGGTGATCAACAGCACCGTCTCCGGCAACACGGTCTCGGCGCAGGGCCAGGGGATTGGTGGCGGCATCTACAACTTTGGCCCGCTGACCTTGACCGGCAGCACGCTCTCGCTGAACACCGCGGACAACACGGGCGGCGGCCTCTACGACGCCACCACCTCCGGCTCAAACCCCATGTCGAACACCATCGTCACCGGCAACACCGCTCCAGCGCTCTCCGACGGTTACCCTTCCGGAGCTTTGGCCAACAACGGCGGCAACCAGGTCACCACCGGCGTTGCTCTTGCTCCTCTGGGCAGCTACGGCGGACCCACGCAGACCCAGACGCCCTTGCCCGGCGATCCTTCCATCTGCGGCGGCCTCACCGTGAACGCTGTCGGAACAACCGACCAGCGCGGCTTTGGTTTCGATCCTCATTGCTCGGGCTCGGTCGATTCCGGCGCCGTGCAGACCAACTACGCGCTGGGCTTTTCCCCTCTGCCTTCCAGCGTGATTCTTGGCCAGGCGATCACCCCGGCTCCGACCGTTACCCTCTACGAGAGAGGCGCGGCGGCCAGCGGTGCAAATGGCAACGCCGTCACCCTCTCTGACACCGGCGCCACGCTGAGCGGAACCCTCACGCAGAGTCTCTCCTCCGGCTCGGCCAGCTTCCCCGGCATCAGCTTCACCACACCCGGCCTCAATACCCAGTTGCATGCCACCATAGCCCTGAACGCGACCGTGAACCTGATGGCCACAGCAGGCTCCACCATTACCGCGTCGCCGGTGCCGGCCGTGCTCGCCGCGCCCGCGCCAGGCACCACGCTGCCAGGGCCCATCGTGACCTTCTCCTGGAATACCGTGACCAGCGCCACCGGCTATTCGCTGTGGATCGGCTCGACCGGCGCGGGTTCGCACAACCTCTACCATTCGGGACAGCAGACGATTACCTCCCTCAAGGTTGCCGGCCTGCCCACCAACGGCGAAACCATCTATGTGCGCCTCTATACCAACTACAACGGCGTGCCGCAGTCGAACGACTACACATTCACCGCGTCGCAACCGGCCACGCTCACCGGCCCCGCGCCAAACAGTACGCTGACCGGCCCTAACCAGACCTTCACCTGGGCCGCCGCCACAGGCCCGGCCGGGTACCCCAGCGGGTACGTGCTCGGCTATTCGTTGTGGCTGGGCTCCGGAAGCGCGGGCACGCACGACCTGTATGACTCGGGAGAGACGAATGCCACCACGTTGACGGCCTACGGCCTGCCCACCGACGGCAGAACCATCTACGCCCGGCTCTACACCATTTACAACGGCGTCGCGGTGTCGATCGACTACCAATTCACCGCGGCCAACCTGCCGCCGGCGGCTCTCATCTCGCCCACGCCAGGCAGCGTGCTGTCGGGCGCCAGGGTCACCTTCACCTGGTCAGCCGCCGTCGGAGCCAGCGGCTACTCGCTGTGGTTGGGCACAACCCAAGGCGCGTACGACGTCTACAACTCTCATTTCACGACAGCCCTGTCCGCCACGGCCACCAAACTTCCCACCAACGGAGAGACCATCTACGCCCGGCTCTACACCAACTACAACGGCAAGGTGAGGTACACCGACTCCACATATACCGCAGCGCCCTAGACGGCCATGCCGCCCGGCGACATTTGGTGCAATTCCTTTCCTCGACATTGCGAGGCCGTCATTGCGCCTCGCAGTTCTTTTGGGTGGATTCAATTCGTGTTTTGGCTGGCCGGGCAGAGAACAGCGGGCACGCCCGGATCGTCATTGGGCTTGTTTTGCCCTCGCGCCGCGCCAGTACAAGACAAGGCCGGGCAGCACCGAGGCCGCCGTGCCCGCAACCAGCTTGAGTTCGAAGCCAAGCTTGTCGGCGGAGTCTCGTGGCGGTGCCAACGAAACAACAATGCCGATGAGCACCACCAGGAAGCCTACAGCGGAACCAGAGCCGAGACATCCCAACGGCAAGCCCGCCGAGGGGCTTCTTCCTCTCCTGGGTCCCCAGCGACGGGTCTTGGTCGCTGGGGTGGAAGAAGAAGCCGCCTTCAAGACTTTCAAGAAGGCTGCGGTGACTCTGGTTCAGCTCTAGCGTTGTTCCAAGCCCTCTTCGATGCGGGATAGGTCCATCTCCCGGTTCTTTCCTTGCTCCAGTTTGTTGCCATGTCGCCGATCCGACCGCAGCAAGAGCAAGGCAAAGATGAGCCCCACCACGCCGAGGCCCGCGAACATGATCTGGGTCGCGGTATAAGTTCCGGTGACGTCGCGGAGCTTGCCATTCAGGAAGGGAAACAGCCCGAGGCCCAAATTCTGGATGGCCGTCATAAGACCGAAGGCCGTGCCCACGCGTTTCTCCTCCACCACGAGGGGAACCGATGGCCACATCGCTGCGGGCACCAGGACAAAGGCAGCGCCCAGCACCACCATGCTGGGGATGGGATTCCAGTGGGTTATGCCCATGACCAGGTGGGCGGGAATCAGCACAAGGGAGCCAACCACCATCAGCGTGGCCCGCTTGCCGATGCGGTCCACCAGGTCGCCGGCGAAGGGTGCGAAGACCATGGATGCGAAGATCACGATGCTGGTGATCCCCGGCGCCGTCGAGAACATGTGTATGAAGTTGTCGAAGATCTGGGACAGAAACCCACCCGCGCTCGAGCTCACCAGGGGAATGCCCCACTTATCGTGGAACATGTCTGTGGCCAGGGCCGTGAAGGGGAAGATGGCGCTGTAGAAGGTTACGCAGAGCAGGGTTACGAACCAGAAGGAGGAGTTGAACTTTCCGATGTCCGAGAAGACGATCTTGTCGCTCGCGTCCGGCTTGGGAAGCGCAAGCACCTTCTCCCCATGGCGGTCCATGGCAATGAAGGCCAGGTTGCACAGCACGGAGAACAGGCAGAAGCCCGCCGCGGCCCAGAGAGCGATGCGGTAGCTGCCGAAGTAGTCGGAGATGAGTTGCTCAGTGTTGAAGCTGAAGAGGGTCCCGACCCGGCTGATGGTGAGGGCGATGCCGAAGGCCAGGGCCATCTCCTTGCCCTTGAACCAGCGGCTGATGATGGCGCTCTGCACCACGATCAGCGATTCGGAACCTGCGCCGAAGATCAGTCGCCCGGCGAACAGTTCCCACTTGGCCTGCGCCAGGGCTACAATCGTCGCCCCCACCAGGACCAGCGTGCAGAAGAGCATACTGGCCCGCCGCGGCCCCAGCTTGTCGTAAAGCATGCCCCCGAAGAACACGATGAGGATGGCGGCCACCGAGTATGCCGTGTAGAGGTTGCCGATCGCGCTGCGGTCCAGATGCAACGCATCGATCAGCGTGGGCGCCAGCGCCCCGATGCTGTCGTAGGCGAAATAGCTCCCCAGTACCAGCAAGCTGATGAACATCAGGATGGTGAAGCGGTAAGGGCGCTTCGATGGATGGAAGAATCCTGTTGATTCAGGAATTTCAATATCGGAAGCGGGTGGATGACGAGGCGATTCAGGCATGATAGCGACGGTCCTTGGGGCGCGGCGGCGATATTTGAGTGTCTGGGCGCAACCTAAGAAGATAGCAGATTGGGGCGGGAATAGGCTGGAGATTGGCGCGAACTTCCGGGAAGAAAAATGCTCTAACCCCCATCCAGTGGAAAGCGATCGCGGATTTCATAGCGGCAACCGCCGGGCGACTGGAAGCTTTCGATACGACGCGGATGGGGTGCGTGCGGGATGGGCTGGAGTCCGCCGCGAAACGCTTTCGCGGTCGCGGCGGACTCCAGGTTCCGGCGCTGCTTTCAGCAAGCGCTACGGGTAGATGCCCCGGATCTGTACCGCTTCAGCCACGCGGCCGATGCCGAGCACGTTGGCGGCGGTGCGCATGGGGATGGTCCGATCCAGATGGATCTTGAGCACATCGCGGAAAGCCGTCTTCATCACCCGTTCCAGGCGGTCGTAAACATCCTGCGCCTCCCAGAACAGGTGCTGCTCGTCCTGCACCCACTCGAAGTAGGAGACGGTGACGCCGCCCGCGTTGCACAGAATATCCGGAATGACATAGGTTCCCTTGCTCTCCAGAATCCTGTCCGCTGCCGGTGTGAGTGGCCCGTTGGCTGCTTCGGCCACAATCTTCGCGCGTAGCGTGCCTGCATTCTCCGCGTTGACCATGTTTTCCAGCGCCGAGGGGACCAGGATGTCGCACTCCAGCGCCAGCAGTTCTGCCGGGCTGATGGGCTCGCTCTCCGGGAATCCCTCCACATGCCCGCAGAGAGCTTTCATGTGCATCAGCTCCGGAATGTTGAGGCCGTTCCGGTTGTAGACACAGCCGGCGGAATCGCTGACGGCGATGACCTTGGCGCCGGCCTCATAGAGCAACTGCGCGGCAATGGAGCCGGCGTTGCCAAAGCCCTGCACCACGACCGTGGAGCCTTTCAGCTCCATGCCGAGATGCTCGCAGGCGCACTGGGTGGTGTAGAAGACACCGCGGCCGGTGGCTTCATTGCGGCCCAGCGAGCCGCCCAGACAGATGGGCTTGCCGGTGACCACGCCGGGAATCGGATAGCCCTTGGTCATGCTGTAGGTGTCCATGATCCAGGCCATTGTTTGCGAATTGGTGTAGACGTCGGGCGCGGGAATGTCCTGCTCGGGGCCGATGATGGGCAGAATGGCGCTGGTGTAACGGCGCGTCATGCGCTCCAGCTCACCCTTGGACATGTGTTTCGGATCGCAGGTGATGCCGCCCTTGCCGCCGCCGAAGGGAATGTTCACCACGGCGCACTTCCACGTCATCCAGGTGGCCAGCGCCTTCACTTCGTCCAGAGTCACCTGCGGGTGATAGCGGATGCCGCCCTTGGCCGGGCCGCGCACCTGGCTGTGTTGCACGCGATAGGCCTCAAAACGGTGAATATGCCCATCGTCCATGCGCACCGGCACAGTGACCGTCAGCACGCGCTCGGGATACTTGATCATCTCCCGTGTATCGTTGTCGAGGCCCAGAACATCCGCCGCCGCATCGAAGTTCTCCAGCGCAAGTTCATAGGCGTTGTCTACCAGTTTTGTTGTGAGCATCGTCTTTCCTCCTTGGCCGAGGCTGCCCACCAGGCGCGATGCGCAGGATCATCCGCTCAGCCGGCGCTGATGCTTGCCGGCGAAGACAGGTCCTGCTCGTGTTTCATCCACGATTGGTAAACCGGCATCAGCCAGTTCCAGTACGTTGGCAAATGTCCGCGCGTCGCATCGAAGTACAGCTGGCGCACTCCGCGCGTAACCGCGCCAAGGGCTCCGTCTCCGACCGGCCGGTGATCGACCCGCACAATGGGCGCAAGGCCGACCGCGGTGCCGGTGAAGAAGAGTTCGTCGCATATATAGAGTTCACTGCGGTCGATGGGCCGCTCCACCACCAATAGACCAAGTTCGCGCTGCGCCAGTTCCATCACCGCGTCGCGCGTAATGCCTTCGAGCACATTTTCCGTCACCGGCGGGGTAACCAACTTGCCTTTGCGCACCATGAAGATATTGCAGGTTGCGCCCTCGGCCACGTGACCGCTTTCGTTCAGAAAAATGGCTTCGTCGAATCCGCAGCGACGGGCATCGTCGCTGGCCAAGGCGCTGTTGACGTAGGCGCCGCAGATCTTGGCGCGCGCGGGAATCGCGTTGTCTTCGATGCGCCGCCAGGAGCTCACTCCCGCGTGCAGGCCTTTCTCCGCATGCAGATAATCGCCGAAGGGCAGCGCGATGACAGCGAAAGAATCCTGGTCGTCGGGGCTGACGCCGACGCGCTCGGCGCTCTTGTAGGCGAGGGGGCGAACGTAGACGTTGGTGCGGAAGCCGTTGCGGCGCATGAGTTCGACGGTGATATCGCAGAGCTGCTGCGCCGAGGGAGGTACGGCGATGCGCAGAATGCCGCAGTTCTGCTTCCAGCGCTCGTAGTGCTCCAGCGGACGCATGACGAAAAGTTCCTGCTGCGCCTCGTCCCAATGCGCGCGAATCCCTTCAAAGACGCCGGTTCCGTAGTGCAGGGCGTGAGTGAGGATGCCCACGCGCGCCTCGCCCAGCGGCATGTACTGCCCGCCAAAATACACAGTCAGATTCGGATCGCCATCGGCTTTCATTTCACACCCCCGCTAGAGCTTCCCTCAACGAGTTCAAGGCCAGTTCCCTTCCACGCGCCAGAGCGCGCTCGTCCAGGTCAATCCACTTCTGATGTCTAACCAGCTTGCGAAGGGCGGCATCGATGCTCGTCTGCGGCAGCACGCCCGTGATCTCAAGCAGCGCGCCGAGCATGATCATGTTGGAGGCGCGCGCGTCGCCCAGCTCATCGGCGAGATGGGTGAACGGAAGCGCGAGTACGCGCACGTCTTTGCGCTCGCAGTCGGGCGGGAACACATCGCCGTTGTAGATGACCCATCCGCCGGGACGCACACTGGCGTCGAACTTGCGCAGCGACGGCTCGTTCATGGCAACCAGCACGTCGGGCAGCGTGACCAGCGGCGAATCGATGGACCGGCTTGAAATGCGCACGTGGCAGTTCGATGTGCCGGAGCGCATTTCGGGGCCGTAGGACGGCAGCCAGGAGACTTCAAGACCGGCGTCGAGGCCGGCCTCGGCGAGGATTTCGCCCAGCAGCAGAACGCCCTGCCCGCCGAAGCCGGCGACGCGCACATGCAGATCGACGTCCTGCGCGCTGAGACGGCCTACGGGCAGATCGGCCTCCGCGTCTTCATCATCGGGGATGCCGAGGATACGCGGAATGTCTTCGAGGGCCGGAGCGGGCTCGGGCAGTGGACGGGGCTGCGCTTCTTTGGTGCGATCTCGGAAGACACCGAGCGGGAATGTCTTCTCCATCACGTCGTGGACCCAATGCTGCGCTTCGACCGGGGACATCTTCCAGATGGTGGGGCAGGGGGAGAGCACTTCAATGAGCGAGAAGCCCAGGCCGCGGACCTGGTTTTCGACGGCGCGGCGGATGGCGCGCGCGGCTTGCGCAATCTGCTTATTGTCGCCGAGAGCCACTCGCTCGATGTAGACCGGCGCTTCGAGCGTGGCCAGGAGTTCGCTGATGTGCAGAGGGTAGCCTTCACTGGCGGCGGTGCGGCCGCCGGGGGTGGTCGAAGTCTTTTGCCCGATGAGGGTGGTGGGCGCGAACTGGCCGCCAGTCATGGAGTAGACGGCGTTGTTGACGAATATGACGGTGATGTTCTCGCCGCGATTGGCCGCGTGCAGAATCTCCGCCGAGCCGATGGCGGCCAGATCGCCGTCGCCCTGGTAGCTGACTACGATGCTCTGCGGATGGCTGCGCTTGACGGCGGTAGCTACGGCCGGTGCGCGGCCATGCGCAGCCTGCACATTGCCCACATCGAAGTAGTAGTAGGCGAAGACCGAACAGCCCACGGGACTGATGAGCACCGTGCGGTCCTGAATGCCAAGCTCATCGATGGCTTGCGCCAGCATCTTGTGCACGTTGCCGTGGCCGCAGCCGGGGCAGTAGTGGGTCTGGTGCTTCAGGTCTTCCTTGCGGTCATAGCTCTCGTAGAAGGCATGCGGCCGGGAGTGGGAAATCTCGTATTCGGAAATCAATTCGCTAGACATGGGCCATCTGCTCCTCTTCCGTCTTTATAACCGAAAGGTTATCGAGCGCCAGCGTGCGCACCAGGGCGAGCACTTCGTCGTGGGAGGGAACGTTGCCGCCCATGCGGTTCAGGAACTCGACGGGTCGCGCCCCGTTCAGCGCCAGGCGCACATCCTCGATCAGCTGGCCGTTGCTCATCTCCACCACCGCAAAGACGCGCGCGCGCCGTGCCAGCCGCTGGAAGTGCTCGGTTGGGAAGGGATAAAGCGTGATGGGCCGCAGCAGGCCCACATTGATGCCGGCCGCGCGGGCTTCGGCGGTGACGGCCTTGAGAATCCGCCCGACGATGCCGTAGCCCACCAGCACAATCTCCGCGCCCTCGGTGAACCACTCCTCGGCGCGCGCCTCTTTGCGCTCGGCTTCGCGGTACTTGGCCTCGAGTTTGCGAAGATGCGCTTCCAGGTCGTTGATGTCCATGTGCAGCGAGGTGATCAGATTTCCGCGCGACTGCGCGGTGCCGGCCACAGCCCAATCGGGCAGGCGCGGGGCAACTGCCGCGTTGGGAAACTCCACCGGCTCCATCATCTGGCCGACAAATCCATCCGCCATCACTACCACGGGGTTGCGATATCGGTCAGCCAGTTCAAAGGCCAGCGCTGTCAGGTCGGCCATCTCCTGCGCGGAGTGGGGAGCAAGAACAATGGTGTGGTAACTGCCGTTGCCGCCCCCCTTCACCACCTGGTGATAATCGCTCTGCTCCGAGCCGAGATTGCCCAGGCCCGGCCCGCCGCGCGTGATGTCGGCGATGACGCAGGGCAGTTCCGCGCCCGCCATGTAGCTGATGCCTTCCTGCATCAGGCTGATGCCGGGACCGCTGGACGCCGTCATGCAGCGAATGCCCGCGGACGACGCGCCGTAGAGCATATTGATGGCCGCCACTTCGCTCTCCGCCTGCAGAAACACGCCGCCGGTCCGCGGCATGTAGAGCGCCGCCGCCTCGGTAATCTCGCTGGCCGGGGTGATGGGATAGCCATAGAAGCCGCGGCAGCCGGCGAGGATGGCGCTATGCACAATGGCTTCGTTCCCTTTCATCAGCTGCTTATGCATGGCTCGCCTCCGCAACGCCCGCATGGAAGCCGCGCGCGGCAGCCGCCAGCCGGTCGACGGCCCGCAGCACGGTAATCGCCCCCGGCTCCGGGCACACCATGAAGCAGATGCCGCAGCCGGTGCAGCACGCGCCCGCATACGTAGCCGTGCGATAACCATAGTGATTCATCCGCTCGCTCAGGCCGATCACTTTGGGCGGACAAGCTTCCACACACAGGCCGCAGCCCTTGCACTCGTCCACGCAGACCTGCAAGACGCCCCGATCCCGCTTGCCCGTATCCCGCTTATCCGGCTTGACTATCTCTTCTATCTTTTCCATTCCGTTCATCTGTCCAACCTCCTTAAACAAAAACTGCTGCCGCCGTCCGGCGCTCCAGGTAGTGCGCGCGCACGGCGAAGTCTTCCAGTTCCTGCTGGAAGCGCGGATGGGCGACGGCGATCAGCGCCTCGGCCCGCTCGCGTAGGGACTTCCCGTGGAGATAGGCGATACCGTGTTCGGTGACAACATAATGCACATCGGCGCGCGAAGTGACGACGCCGGCGCCCGGTTCCAGCACCGGCACAATACGGGAAACCGTGCCTCGCACGGCCGTGGACGGCAGCGCGATTATGGGCACTCCGCCCTTGGAGCGCGCGGCTCCGCGGATAAAGTCCAACTGCCCGCCAAAGCCGCTGTAGGGGGTTGTGCCAATGGAGTCCGCACACACCTGGCCCGTCAGGTCCACTTGAATCGCGGAGTTGATGGCCACCATCCTATCGTTCTGCGCCACCACAAAGGGATCGTTGGTGTAGCTGAGGGAGCGGAATTCGAAGCTGGGATTCTCGCGAATGAATTCGAACAGCCGCTTCGACCCCAGCACGAACGAGAGTACCGCCTTGCCGCGGTGCAGCGACTTGCGTTCCCCGTTGAGCACGCCCGACTCCATCAGGTCGATCACGCCGTCGGAGCACATCTCGGTATGTATTCCCAGATCGCGCTTGTCCCCAAGGCTGCCCAGCACGGCGTCGGGAATTCCGCCGATTCCGGTTTGCAGCGTGGCGCCGTCGGGAATGAGCGAGGCCACGTTTTCTCCCACGCGCCGCTGCAACTCGGTGTAGGGCTCGACCACGAACTCAAGCAGCGGCCGTGAGGTTTCAACAAGGGAGGAGATGTGGCTGACGTGGATCGTGGTTTCTCCATGCGTGCGCGGCACCTGGTCGTTGACTTCGGCAATGACCAGCCGGGCAAAGCGAGCCGCGGTCAGCGTGCAATCCACGGTTGTCCCCAGGCTCACAAAACCGTGCTCATCCGGGGGCGAGACCTGCATCAGCACCACATCCAGGGGCATGGCGCCGTCCTCGAAGAGGCGCTCGATTTCGCTGAGGAAGATGGGCGTGTAATCGGCGCGGCCTTGGGCGATGGCTTCGCGCACATTCTCTCCCAGGAACAAACCGCGATGGCGAAAATGCCCTGCATACTCCGGCCGCGTATAGTCCGCGTTGCCCAGCGTCTTCATGTGGACGATCTCGACATCGAGCACATCGGGCGCGCGCTCGACCAGCGCCTCCACCAGTACTGTGGGCGTGCCGCACCCGGACTGAATCCATACCCGGTCCCCGGAGCACACCGATTCCAGCGACTGCCGGGCATCCATGCGTTTCCTCGCGTAATCTTCGCGCCAATTCACGTTCCGTTGCCTTCCAAAGCGCGGCTTCAACTCCGCGCCTTCAACTCCCCGCCTTCAACTGCTCAGCCCGATCGCTTTCCGCCCCCGCCCGGCAGTTGCCATCAGACGTTTCGGCGCCACAATCGACCCTCGCAAATGTCTCATTCCTGCACGGGCAAATCCTTGCCCAAAACCCGAATTATGTTAGGCTTCGGCGCAGCGGGCTGCTGTGACGCGCGTCACGATTTGGGCCGCTTTCGAACCCGTCGGCCGGAGGCCATCTTCACTTAATCAGGTGCGGTTTCTGCCCGGTCAAACTTTCCAAATGACAAAAAATGCCGGCTTCAAGTCGGGAAGGCCGGGGACGGCTTTCGCCAGTGCGCGAGCTGGGCCGGCCTTGAAGCCCAGTCGCCGATGGGATAGTCCGGCGCCGACTCTCGTTTTCCAGCCCGGCCACTCTTGGTCCGCTCCAGCCAACACTCATGAAAACTGGGGGATTTGTCTGCGACGGAAGGCCATTACTTGCCCGAGTGGACGCAGATTTTCACGGCCGGATTAAGAGCGTCCCTGCCGTTCTGCCATCCCTCGAGTATCTACTTTTTGTCGGCGGGTCGCGCAGCGGTCTGAGGTGCGCCTTGCGCGCCGCTCTGGGCGGCCTGGCGGGCCAGTTTCTCGTCGTGCTTGCGCTTCATGTGGCGCGCGATGTCCGGCCAGAACTCGATGACCTCGGCCCCTACGATTCCTTCCACCGACACCGTGATTCCGTCGCTGATGGTTTCGCCGACCGTGCGTTCCGAAGCAGGGTAGTAGGCGCGTGCAATCGCGGAGCCAATCAGGTTTCCACCGACGTTGGCGTAGTTCGGCCCCCATTTGCCGTTGTCGCGCCTGCACCAGAATGTACTCGACGCAGCCCAGAGCACGCGCTTGGCGGGGTTACCCTTGCCCATTTGAAAGTAGCGCGGGTCCTCATGCAGCAGAGACGGCAACACCGCATTGCCAAAGAAATTACCGATGAATGCGTCGGAGTAGGCGGCGCCATAGCGCTTGGCGTAGCCCTGAACGCCCTGCCCCCACTGCGGGTAGCTGTCGTTTGCCTGGCCGATCCCGGAGACTACGCCGGCCAGCAGGAACGGCCAGGGATCGGTCGAGCTCTTCAAGAAGAGCTGAAACTTCTGCCCCGGCGAGAGAGGCAGAGCATCTTTGTTGGTGGTGGTGTTGAAGGTGGCCATCACTCCCAT
>JARLGE010000345.1 GCA_031296215.1 Occallatibacter sp. | reverse complement strand
TAATCGGCGCCATGTCTGCGGAGGCAATCGGGGATTTCATGCAGACTCCTTATGGCCTGATCGCCGACGTAAAAATGCTGAATTTCTTTCGCAATATGGGGCTGACAGCGGCGATTGTTATTGGAGTACTTGTTCTCGGTTCAATGCTTGTGGAGAATTTGTGGTGCCGCTATCTCTGCCCATATGGCGCGCTGATGGGGTTGGTCTCGCTGCTGAGTCCGCTGAAGATTCGGCGCGACGCCGATGCATGCATCGATTGCGGGAAGTGCGCGCGAGCCTGCCCGGCGAGTCTGCCGGTGGACCGGCTCGCGCAGGTTCGAAGCGTGGAATGTACGGCGTGCATGGCATGTGTTGCGGCGTGTTCGTCTCAGGACGCATTGCAGTTTTCTTTGCCGCCAAGACGTGCAGCGACGACTCGGGAACGGTGGCGCGGACGCGCGGTTACGCCTCTGGCGGTAGCCGGGATTCTGGCGTGCATTTTTTCCGGGATGATTATCTATGCAAGAGCCACGGGCCACTGGCAAACGAATCTGCCGAAGGCGACTTATATGGAATTGGTTCCTCACGCGAATGAAGCGAGCCATCCGGGGATGGAATAGAGGCACCAGCTAGAGCATCTTTTCTATTTCTTTCATGCGAGCATTGTGCTATCCCACCCATTCGCAAAAAGCGCGAATGGATGGGGCACCCAGCACGCTCTAAACCCGGCACGCTCTAAACCCGGCACGCTCTAAACCCGGCACGCTCTAAACCCGGCACGCTCTAAACCCGGCACGCTCTGAACTCAGCATGCTCTAAACCGAATGTTCCGATCGATGGCGCAGCGGTGGCATAAGTAGCCGGCCTGGGCTTGAGGTCACCAAAGCGGGGCCACGGGTTGCTGCTGGAAGACAGGCTTGGGTCCGCCCTGATTGGAGAGGTGTATGGCGGAGAGATAGGGCTGGACGGCGGGGTCGTAAGTGACGGTGATGGGACCGCCGCGACCGGAGGAGCCGTCGGAACCGTCGCGGCCGTCGGAGCCGCTGTTGCCGCTCATTCCAGAGGGCGATCCACTGCCGCCGGAACCCCCCCGGCCTCCGCGTCCGCCTTTGCCGCCCGAGCCTGCCGCGCCGCCGTCGGCGCGCACCATGAGGGAGCCGCCTTGGGGGTCGACCAGGTAATAGCGGTTGTGGCCGGGGGCGGCGACATGGGCCTGGAGCAGGGGATGGGCGCCGGTGCGGAGGGTGACAGTGACCTGGACGGGAGGCGCGTCGCCGCCGTTGCCGCCGTCTCCGCCGTTGGAGCCATCGCCGCCATTGCCGCCGTTGCCGCCAGCGGAGGGATTGTCGGGGTCGGTGGAGCCGTCGCTGCCGCTGCTGCCATCGGATCCGTCCATGCCGTTGCTGCCGCTGGAGCCGCCGGTACCGGAGAAGTTGGAGACGAAGGGGAAGTCGTAGCGCAGGGGAATGTCGAGCTCCGCCTGGACGTCGGGATGGCTGGGAACGACGATGGAGACGTGGGGCAGCTTGCCGTCGCTCTTGCGGGGATCGTGGGGGAGGGTGAGGACGCCCTTCTGGTTGACGGAGACGACCGTCGCGGTGACGGTGAGATCGCGCCACAGAACTTTGCCGTGGCCCGCGCCTTCGGTCTCAAGCGTCTTGCCGTTGGGCTCGGTGACGGTGACGATCAGCGAGGACTTTTGCCCCGGCGCGATTCCGGGGCCCTTGAACTGGGTTGCCTCGATGGAGGTGACGGGGGTTTTGGCCAGATAGACCTTCATGCCGAGATGGACCTGGATGGCTGCGCAGCCGGTAAGAGTGAACAGCGCGACCGCAGCCAGAGAAGCCGCCGCCGCCGTCTTGGAACCGTGGCGAGAAGACGCCGGATGAACAGCGATGGGGGCGAGGGTGCGTAAACGTTCGAGTGACACGGGACTGCACATGAAGGGACTCCGTTCGTCCGAGCGCAACATTTGGCTTTGCTTCAATCGATTAGACACCGGATTGCGCGGCCGGTTATGAGGCGGCGGCCACAGAGTGGCGGAGTCACCGCGGGTGGAGTTCGAGATCGTGCGCCTTTGCAACCCACAGGTAACCGCCTTGACACTTTTGTCGTCGATTTTTGTTGCGTGGTGGATTGACGGCGGCGGATTGTGGCGCTAGTCTCTAGCGCAGATACCCGATTTGGTCGCCCACACCAATCCGCGGTTTCGCCAGACGGCCCGGAGCTTCGGCTCGGACGTGCCTTGCGCCCGCAGGTTCCCACGAAAATCAGACGATGTTTCAACGCCCTCGCGGCGGGCAACCGCAAGGGGCTTTTTCTCCGGGGCTAAAGCCCGCGTCAATTGTCGCGGCTTTTTGCGGGGGTTAAAACCCCCGCCTCCCTCCGACGCGAGATTTCGCGCGTCGTTTATCGCTGCGCCGGCGGCGGTCCTTGCGGGCTGCAGCCGGTTGACCTCAACCCCAACCCACCGCATTGGAGGCTGCCGAATCCTTTGAAGATCGCTCTGGAGATCACGCCCAACCTTGAGCCCCTGTTCGGGACCCGCGATGAAAACATCAGGCTGATGGAAGACTCACTCGGCGTCCGGATCGATCTCAGGTCGGATGCCGTGCATGTGCAGGGACCGGAAGAGGGCGTGGCGAGGGTGCAGCGCATCTTTCAGGACTTCGAGGCCTTGCGCAAGCAGGGCGTCAATCCGCACAACGGGGAGTTGAACGGGATGCTGCGGCTGGTGGTGGCCGATGCGGCGACGACGTTGCGCTCGCTGGCCGATAGCGGCAAGCAGCGATCGGCGGGGGTGAAGCGGACGGTGCAACCGCGGTCGATCAATCAGCGCAAGTACGTGGAGGCGATTGAGCAGAGCGACATGACCTTCGGTGTGGGGCCTGCCGGTACCGGCAAGACCTATCTCGCGGTGGCCATGGCGGTGGCGGCGATGAATGCCAAGAAGGTGAGCCGGATTGTGCTGGTGCGTCCGGCGGTGGAGGCGGGCGAGCGGCTGGGATTTTTGCCCGGCAGCTTGCAGGAGAAGGTGGACCCTTATCTGCGGCCTCTCTACGACGCGCTCTACGACCTGCTGGAGCCGGAAAAAGTGGACAAGATGCTGGAGAAGAACGTGATCGAGGTTGCGCCGCTGGCGTTCATGCGCGGGCGCACGCTCAACGACGCCTTCATCATCATGGACGAGGCGCAGAACACGACCATCGAGCAGATGAAGATGTTTCTGACGCGCATGGGGGCCAACTCGAAGGCGGTGATCACCGGGGACATCACGCAGATCGATTTGCCGAATCCGCGCAAGTCGGGGCTGCTGGACGCGATCAACGTGCTGGACGGGGTGGAGGGGATTCACTTCTGCCACTTCGAGGATTGCGACGTGGTGCGGCATGCGCTGGTGCAGCGGATTGTGCGGGCCTATGAGAGCGCCAAGCCGCAGCAGCAGGAGCTGCCGCTGGCGCTGGGCGAGCCGATCAATATAGGGGCAGGGGTTGGGGTTGGCGTGGGGGCGCAGGAACGCGAGGAGCGGACGCAGGCGCTGCCGGTGCATGCGGCGAAGCCGCAATAACCGCCGATCAAGAATTGCGCGCACCGAGTTGATTGGAATCCCAGGTCCCAAAAGCGAGACGTGGGGCACCCGGCATAAACGGGCCGCGCGTGTCGGTTAGCCGCGTTTGTATTGTTCTCCCATTGGACGTACAATGGAATGGTTGCAGAAACCCAGGAGGCCTCGATGCCGTCATCCTCAGCCATTGCACGCCCCGGCGAACGTCGCGCACGAGCCTTCCGTCTGGGCTTTCGCGTGGACGCGGAGACCAAGCGGCAGGTGGAGCGGGCGGCGGCGCTGGAACGGCGCAGCCTGACGGAGTTCTGTCTGGCGGCGCTCGCCGAGGCTACGCGGGCGACCATCCTGCGGCATGAGAGCCTGGTGTTGAGCGAGCGGGACCGCGCGGCTTTCTTCGACGCCCTGGTTCATGCTCCGAAGCCCAACGCGCGGCTGCGGCGGGCCTTCCGCTCGGCCGAGGAGCGGGTCGTGGCCTGATGGGCGCGCCGCAAGCAGCCCTCTACAGACTTGAACCGCTGGGCAAGCAACATGACCGGGCGGGATTCCACTGCGGAGTGGAGAGCCTCGATCTCTACCTGAAGACACAGGCTTCGCAAGACATGCGGCGCAAGGCCAACGCGGTGTTTGCGCTGGAACCGCAGGAGGAGCCGGGCCGGATTGCCGGGTACTTTACGCTCTGCGCCTACGGACTTGCGCCGGGAGCCGTTCCCGAGGCGGCGCGGAAGCTGATTCCCCGCTATCCGATGGTGAGCGCCACATTGCTGGGCCGGCTGGCGGTCGATGTGCAATTTCAGGGCCAGGGGCTGGGAGCAGTCTTGTTGGCCAAGGCTCTGCGCAGCGCCTATGAAAACGCGGCGCAGGTCGGCTCTTCGATGGTTGTGGTGGATGCACTGGACGAGCGGGCGGCGAGGTTCTACGCCGCGCACGGATTCATCCAACTGCCGGAGTCCATGCGCCTGATTCTGCCGATGCAGACAATCGCGGCTCTGTTTTCGTTCTAGTGCTTAGACCGCATGAATTGGTAATTCATCATGGACAAGCGTGGACCGGGAGGTCCACGGTCGCCGCGGCGACCCGGCCAGGAGGCGCACCCTTCATTGAATTACGAAATCACGCGGTCACAGTACCAGTTCTCGGACCGTGTGATTTCTTATCTTGCGGATTTGTGCTTTCCCACCCATTCGCCCGAAAAAAGCGAAGGGATGGGGCACGGTAGCCGGTACCAGATCAAGCGGTCACAGTACGAGTGGAGGAGTCCGCACTTTGGGGGCAGCAGTGGGGAAAAACGAGTGACTTTCAGATCATGGAAGTTACTCTTGGTGCAACTTAGGGGGCATTCCATTCAGCGATTACCGAGACTGTACTAGAGGCGTGCCCTGTTGTCGGGGGCGCCCAGCCGGCTGAAGTTCGCTCCGGGCTTGCTTCGAAGCAATGCGGGATGCGAACCCAGCGAGGTTGAAGGTTTCAGGATGAAACTGACGTCGATTGCGCGATGGCAATGGCTGGTTGCCTCGGTCCTGTTCTGGTTCAGCGGAGGAGCTGCCTGCCAAGGAGAGGGACCGGTTGCAGGGCTTTCAAGAGCAACCATCGGACATGCGGTTCCGGCGATGAGACTGGTTTGGGCACAGATTTCCCTGGCGTTGCTGCAGGGAATCGTCCTGATTGCGCTGGTGACTTTCACCACCATCATCGTGCTCTCCGTGATGAGCATGATGGTCATCCAGTCGATGCTGGCGCGCGGCGGGATGGGCAAGAGGTTCTTGGCCGCAGCAGCGATGAGAATTTCTTTGGTCTTTTCGCATGCGCTCAGAGCGGTTGCGCAAATCAGCTGCGTTCTGATCGCATTCGAATTATTGGCGGCGGCCTTCTATCCCAGCTTCCACGAATGGCTTTTCTACGCGGTTCCCATGCTGTTCGCGCTGCTGCTGGAGGCTGCGACCAGCTTCTCCATCGTCACCAAGCAGGATGAACTGTGGCTGCAGATTGCGGTGAGCGAAGCGAGATACAAGCTGCTGTTCGAGAGAAGCCTGTTGGGCGCCTACCAGGCGACGCTGGATGGGCGCATTCTCGACTGCAATTTTTCATTCTGCCAGATCGTCGGCTATGCATCGCGCGAAGAAGCGCTGCGGAACGGCGTGAGGGTGGACTACTTCAACGCAGCCGATCAAGACCGAATCAACACGTGGCTGCAAGCCAGGAAGAAGTTGACAAACTTCGAGATGTGTCTGCGGCGCAAGGACGGCGGGACCGCGTGGGTTTTGAACTCGGCAACGCTGGCGAAGAGCGAGCAAGGAAATGAGCTGTTGATCAAAGGGACGATGCTGGACATCAGCGAACTGAGGATGGGGCTGCCTGCCTGGGTGAGGAAGATGGCCAGGATACTGGCGGCGGTTCGCTGGAGTTTCGGGGAGGCAAGCCAGATCTAGGTTGAAGCCGCACGGCTGCGCGGAGACTGGCTCCGCGGGAGCGGAAGCCGGGCGGGAACAGGCGGCTCTCTGTTCCGGAGACGGGAATACCCCATCCAAACCCAGGGCTCCGGGAGATTCTTCGGGCGTTCGCGTAGAATCGAAGATGAATCGGGGCCGCGCGTTCGGCCGGCCCCGAGCACGATGATTCTCCTGGACCCAGATTTGGACCCCGAATCACCCCGCGGACGAGGACCTGTCCGCG
>JARLGE010000344.1 GCA_031296215.1 Occallatibacter sp. | reverse complement strand
GTAATCGGACGTGTTCACATACGAGTACTTGTCCGGATTGGCCTGTACCATGGCATCGGCCGCCGAATTCCACGCCGCGCCGCGGGCTCCGGTGTAGTTGTTCCTGATCGCCGTCTGATCGAGCAGGTAGTTGCTGAAGCCCTGCGCCCGGTCGACCGCCGCCCGCTGCCGGAGTCCCGCCGGGATTCCAGGCACTGAAGAGCCGTTGCAGCATCGGATTCACCGTCTGCCCAAAGCGCGACGCAAGGTCATAGACCATTGCGGCTTCCACCTTATTGGGTCCGCTCGCGCTGGCAATCGCCAGGCCTCCAAGCAGCAGGTTTCCGTCCAGGTGGACCGTCACCCAAAAGAAAACCCCGACCGAGTTGGCGCCGGCAAACCGGAAAGCCCTTCCGATCTGCGGCTCTTCGCCAAGGTTGGTATGCACCATGCTTAGGAGTTTGACCAGCGCCGCGGGCTGCGTATTGGCTCCCGCCACCGCGCCATGGGCGATTTTGCCCTCCTGGGCAGCATGGGTGGTTGTCAGTTGGGTTATTGTTTGTGTTCCCGCCTTGCAGGGGCAGAGGCAAACTACTGACGACAAGAGGAATGCGGAAATCAGCCTCGATGCGTACATCACGGCCATTGCCTTTCATGAATCGAAGCCGCATCTCATTGGAGACTGCGAATTGCGCGCACAGAATGCATCGGCCAAATCATACACCTGAATTGCCAGCTCTCTCGTTGAAAACAGCAACTTCGCGATGCTCTGAAGGCACCTCCGCCACATTCGTCTTAAGGCGCCTGGCACGTCGAGGACACGAGTCCCCCCTGGCCGCCAGGCGCAGCAGTGCATTATGCCGGCACAAAACACACTTTTGACGGTGTCTTGCTGGTCCCCACCTACAGCGCGGCGGCGCCCGTTTGGGCGAGTGCCCTGACCCGGTTGACCCGCGACAGCACGCTCAACACCCCGCTCCTCTCCTCCGCCATGGACAGGCCCGAGCCGGTGAGTCCATCCTCGCTATAATCGGCGCTCATTGACCAACTGGAGGGCAATCCACGGTTCGCGAAATGCACCGGCAGCTCGGAAGCAGTCACTCCGATTCCATGGTCCGTTGCCCTCAGAGGTTCTGTATCGCCGCACATTACAACAGATGCAAACTTCGAGGAGAATCCACCAGCTATCGATCTATAATCCACTTGTTATCTGCAGGAAAGCGACGATCTTCGCGGGTATTGCACACATTGGCTATTCTCATAAGCTATAAGTCTATTAGAATGAATAGTATACGTGATTGTGGGGGCGGCGGGAGCCGAACCGAACTGTGGCACTGAAAACAGGCAACTTATTCATTCAAGGAATGCCCGAAATGCACAGATTGCCGTGAGTGCCAGGTTTGCGTACAAAACGCGTACAAACAGCTCCCAGATTTCCCGAACCTCCAGCAGCTTCACTTTCCATTCCGTTCAATGGGCCATCTGAAGAGTTCCTCATCGTTGATACATCAGACCGACCACGCGAGGATCTGTTTTCCAGGATCATTGGCTTCTCAAGGGGCTACTCTCGCAGGCCTTAGCCACTCTAAGAGCCAAAATGAACTCATCAAGCTTGATGACTTCATTTCCCAGTTGGCAACCGTTGGCACTTCAGCTCCGAAACGTCGCTGGACCAGGCCAACTCCGATCACCAATTCAGCGTCGATGAATGCATCCGGTTCAGGCGCTCAGTTTACGGCATGGGCACAAGACATCAGTAGGGTCGTGCGCTGTCGGTTTTGCCGGGCCAGGTGTCGGTGCGGAAGGGAGCGGCAGGCAACCCAGCGCCATTGAAAAGCGTTGCGGCGGGATTGGACTGCCAAGCATAGCGGACCTGTGTTGGGTTCGGTACGAATGGCGATGAGACCACGATCGTGTCGCCTTCGATGTGGGCTTCTGCCCAGAACCATTTGCGGTCGTCGCCGGCGATTGAGAATTCTTCAGGCTTGTCGCCTTTGACGACAAGCCCTCCGTCGGTGTGCGCGAAATGCAGGCGGATGGAGCCGGGAATGCGTTCCACCGATTCGAGAGTCGGGCCGGAGTAGACGACGCTTTTGCCGTAGTAATTCGCCAGCGCGCAGAGGGCCAGACGATCGCCCACGGGCTGTTTTTCCTTGGCGTGAATGTTGTCGGGATCGCCGGTGTCGATGGTGACAGCCAAGCAGGAATTGGGAACGGTGGCGGCTGCGATGGCCTGCGATTCGCGCGTCTCGGTCCACTCATCTCCGCCGACCGGGACAGGGCTGCGCTTTGTGAAAGCGGGCAGACTGACGATGTAGAAGGGAAAATTGCCCTGGCCGAAGAGCGAACGCCAATCGGCAATCATAGAAGGGAGGATTTTGCGGTATTGATAGCCGCGCGGGGAGTTCTGCTCGCCTTGATACCAAATGGCGCCGCTGATGGAGAGCGGGGCGATGGGCACGAGCATGCCTTCGTAGAGGACGGTAGGCATAACGGGCCAGTTCTCGTAGGCGATAGGCAACGGCTGCGGCGGACGAGCGTCGATGCTGATTTTCCCCTTCCACTCGCCCGCCAGAGGAATACTGCTCTGATCGCCGAGGACGAGGTGGAGGTCTGCGGGCTTCGACAGGAATCCGCCATCGGGTTTGGTTTTGAGAACGCGGATGGCAACGACATTCCGCCCCGGTTTGAGCGAGCCGGCGACGGGATAAACGCGCGGATTCTCGACCCATGCGCTGCCGCCTACGGACTTGCCATTGATGTAGACGGTGTCCATACGCTCGATTTCGCCGAGGTAGAGCATGGCGCGGCCAGGTGGAAGCGGGTCCGGCAGTGTGATTTCCTTGCGGAACCAGGCCAGGGCCGCGGTGTCGGGCACGCCGAGTTCAGCGAATCCGCCGGGAATCTCGATCGGTTTCCAACTGGAGTCGTCGAAGTCGGCGGCGGCCCAGTTGCCTTTGTCGCCAAGATCGTACTGGTCGTACCAGTGCATGATGTAGTTGCCGTATTCGGGCGCGTTTTCCGCTTTCAGCCGGTCGAGTTCCGCGAGCGGGACATCGAAGTCGTGGAGCGGGCGAAGGGCGGCCGCGCTGGCCCAGGCTTCGGCGGGGGTCCCTCCGACAGCATCGACCACCAGACCGACGGGGAGGTGGATCTCTTGCTGAACTTTGCGGGCAAAATAGTAGCCCACAGCGGAGATCCAGCTCGCGGTGTCGGGCGAGACAACACGCCAGTTGCCATCGATGACGTCGACATGGTGATAGGCCGGATGACCGCCGACGGTGAAGAAGCGAATGTCTGGGTAGTTGGCCCCCTTAATCTCCTCATCGGCATTCTTCGTAAAGCGAAGCGGCAGGCCCATATTGGATTGGCCGCCACATAGCCACACGTCGCCGACAAGGACGTTGTGCAACTCGACAGTCTGGCGGCCGGAGATCGTTACGGTATAAGGGCCGCCGGGCGCCGGAGGCTGGACACTGACTTGCCACCGATGGTCGGCGCCGGCGGTTGCGGTTGCGGTTGCGGTGTTTGCACCGATTTGGACGTGGATAATATCGCCGGGGTCGGACCAGCCCCAGATGGTGTCGGGCTTGCCGCGCTGCAGGACCATGTTGTCGCCAAAGATGGGGCTGACGAAGGGGAGAGGCTTGGCAACTGATGCGGAGGCCGCTGGACCAGGCGTTTGCTGCGCGTATGCGCCAGTGCCGGCGGCAAACAACAACCCTGCGGC
>JARLGE010000090.1 GCA_031296215.1 Occallatibacter sp. | reverse complement strand
CTCGAACTGGTTCGCCGCTATGCGCGCACCCACGGGCCCTTCACCACCCGCCAGGCCGCGGAGCGCTTTGCGCTGGACCCCGTGGTTGCGGAGAATGCGCTGCGCCAGCTTGTGCAGGAAGGCCGTGTCTTCGAAGGCGGATTCCTGCCCGGCGGCCTTCATCGCGAGTGGTGCGACGCGGAAATGCTACGGCTCATCCGGCGCAAATCGCTGGCCAAACTGCGCCGCGAAGTGGAACCGGTCGAGCAGCACACCCTGGCCCGCTTCCTCACTCACTGGCACGGCCTACTGGCGCCGCGCAGCACAGGTCGCAATCTCGACGGCCTGCTCGACGCCATCGAAAGCTTGCAGGGCGCGCCGCTTCCGGCATCGCTCGTGGAGACGGCGATTCTGCCTGCCCGCATCGCCGAGTTTGCGCAGGCCGGACTCGACAAATTGATCGCCGCGGGCGAAGTCGCATGGGCCGGCGTCGAGCCGATCGGCGAGCGCGACGGGCGCATTGCACTTTTCCTCGCGGACAAATTGCCTCTGCTGTTCCAGCGGAGGCCGCTTGTGGAACCGCTGACAGAGCGCGAAGAGAAACTTCTTGCGGCGCTCGAGTCCACCGGCGCCAGCTTCTTCGATCCGCTCCACCACGCGTTGGGTGGCGGCTATCCCGGCGAGACCATCGAAGCCCTGTGGAGCCTGGTCTGGCGCGGGCTCATCACCAACGACTCGCTGCATGCGCTGCGCGCCTACATCGCCAGGCCCGACAGTGCGCGCACGCCTCGACGGTTGCAAACAGGGGTGGCGTTTCGTTCACGCAGGACCACGCCTCCCACCGCGCAAGGCCGCTGGTCGCTGCTGCCGATCAGAGCGCAGAAGGGAAGCGAAGCTGCGCCGAATGCAACGGAGTGCAGTCACGCACTGGCGCTGCAACTGCTCAACCGCTACGGCGTACTGCTGCGCGAGCACGCGGCGGCAGAGAATGTGCCCGGTGGATTCTCGGCGGTCTACGACGTGCTCAAGGCTCTCGAGGAAAGCGGCCGTATCCGCCGCGGTTACTTTGTGGCCGGCCTCGGCGCGACTCAATTTGCGCTGCCTGCGGCAGTCGATCTATTGCGCCAGTTGCGCACCGCACCGCCGGAAGAGAGGCCGGAATTCGTCCAGTTGGCCGCGACCGATCCAGCCAACCCTTATGGCTCGGTGTTGCGCTGGCCGGACCTACCGGTGGCGGATGAAGATGCGGAGACTGCCCCGCGCGTCTTGACGCGCGCCGTCTATGCCGAAGTGATTCTGCGCAATGGCCAATTGGTTGCATGGCTCCGTCGCGGCAACCCCAACCTGCTCGTCTTTTTGCCGCCCGAAGAGCCCGAGCGCTCCCAGTCCGCCGCAGGCCTCGCGCACTTCCTCTGTGCGCGCGGACAGGAGCGGCTGCGCGGCGTGCTCCATCAGGGTGTTCTCATCACCACCATCAACGGCCAGCCCGTCGCCGCGCATCCCATGGGCCCTTTCCTCATGGATGCAGGCTTTCATCCCGGGCCCCTGGGCATGCATCTGCGGCGCATCCCCGTGGCGCTGGCCGAACGCGGCAACGTGCAGGGCGAGGTGCAGTAGGCCATGCCGGAGGGCGACACGATCTTTCGCACGGCGCGGGCATTGGGCCGTGCGCTGATGGGCAAGCCGGTGACGGCCTTTCGCTCGACCTATCCCATGCTGACTCGCTTTGACGACGATACTCCGCTCGCGGGACAGACGATTGCCAGCGTCGAGCCGCGCGGCAAGTGGCTGCTGATTCATTTCTCCGGCGGCGGCACGCTCGCTACGCATATGCTCATGAGCGGAAGCTGGCACATCTATCGCCGCGGGGAACGCTGGCAGCAGCCGCGGGCCAACATGCGCATTGTGCTCGAAAACAGCGAGTATGTTGCGGTGGGGTTTCGCGTGCCGGTGGCGAAGATGCTTCGCGCGCAGGACGTGGAGCGGACTCTGCACCTTCCCCCGCAGTCGATCGATGTGTTGAGCGACAAGTTCGATGCGGCCGAAGTTGCGCATCGGGTTGCTGCGCATCGAACAGAGGAGATCGGCGATGTGCTGCTCCACCAGGAAGTGATTGCCGGCGTGGGCAACGTCTTCAAGTCGGAGATCTGTTTTGTCAGTGCGGCCAACCCGTTTTGCAAGGTTTCTCAGTTGAATTCAGAGAGCATTTCCGCTTTAGTTGCCGCCTCGCGCAGGCTCGTTCTGGCCAATGTGCTGGAAGATTCGAGCGATGCGATTGTCACCTACGGCGGGCGCGAGCGGCGCACCACGCACGAGTCCGACCCCAGCGCGAGCCTGTGGGTCTACGGGCGCCATGGAGAGCCTTGCAGGAAATGCGGAGAGGGCATTCGCCGGCGTATTCAGGGTCCGGACGCGCGCGTCACCTTCTGGTGCGCGCAATGCCAGCCCATGCCCGACGGCACGGAAGTGGACGGGTAGGGGCCGCGCTCAATTCGCCGGTTTGCCGAGGCCGAAGATCTTCTGCAGAATGTTGCGGTGGTCGGGCGGATGGTCGCATGTGTTGGTGGGCGCGGTGCCGCTGAGGAAGGCCATCTCCACGCTGTCGGGGCAGGCCATGTCGCTGAGCAGGTTGCTGCTCTTGTCGATGTCGACCATGTCTACTCCGTCGGGCGGCGTGAAGCCGTGGGTGTCGGAGTACTGCGGTAGCTGGACGGCCTTCTTCATGAAGTCGGCCCAGATGGGCGCAGCCACCTGAGCGCCCTGGCGCTTAATGTCGGTGTAGTCGTCGTTGCCAACCCAGACGATGCAGAGGAGGTTGGAGGTGTAGCCCGCGAACCAGGCGTCGTGGTCGGTGCCGGTTTTGCCCGCAGCGGGGGAGATGAAGCCCATATTGCGGACGCCCGCGCCGGTGCCGCAGTAATCCCGCCCTCCAATCATGCAGCCATCCTTCCCGTTGCCTTGCAACACAGCTTCCAACATGTTGGTCGTCAAGTAGGCAACGCGGGAGTCGAGCACCTGGTGGGTTGCCGGCGTGTAGTCGGTGATGATGTCGCCGTTGGGATCGCGGACGCTGGCCAGCATCCACGGATCGATGTGCAGGCCGCCGTTGGCAAAGACGGTGTAGGCGCCGGCCATGTCGAGGGGCGTTGCGTCGTAGGAGCCGATGGCCATGGAGGGTGTGCCCCGAGCGGACTTGATTCCGGCATCGCGGGCAAGGGCGGCGACGCGATCGAAGCCAACCATGGAGGCGAGGCTGATGGTGGCGTTGTTGTCGGATCGCAGGAGGGCGAAGCGGGCGGTCATATTGCCGTAGAACTCACCTTCAAAGTTGCGCGGCGTGTACTCGTAAGGGGTTCCTTCGCCGTAGGTCCTTTGCTCGTCGCTGAGCATGGTCACGGGCGAGAACAATTGGGTTTGGCCCGGCAGCATGGTGCCTTCCGCAGCGGTTTGAAAGGCGGCAGCGTAGACAAAAGGCTTGAAGATGGAGCCGGTGGGCCGGTGCGCGACGGCGTGGTTGACCTGGCTGATGCCGTAACCGCGGCCGCCGACCAGAGCGAGGACCTGGCCGGTGTGAGGATTGAGCGCGACCAGCGCGACCTGGGGATAGATGTAGGGGATGCCAGCTTTCTTGTCCTTGGCGTGGAGTTTGTCGATCTGCGCATCGATGCTGGGGATGGTCTCCCCGACGGCGGTGGTTGCCAACTGTTGCAGGTCGGGGTCGAGCGAGGTGTAGATGCGCAGGCCCTCTCGATTGAAGTCGCGCTCGCCGAGTTTCTGGTTCAACTGCTCGTGGACGAGGTCGACGAAGTAGGGCGCTTCGCTGGCGTCGACACTGGCGGCGGAGAGATGGAGGGGCGTGGACTTGGCGCGTTCCGCCTGCTCCTTGGTGATGGCGCCGGTTTCAACCATGGAGTCGAGCACCAGGTTGCGGCGCTCGATGGTGCGCTCAGGATGGCGGAATGGATTGAAGTAGTTGGGGCGCTGAATGATGCCGGCCAGCATGGCAGATTCGGAAAGGTCGAGCTGGTGAATATCCTTGCCGAAGTAGGCCTGCGAGGCCTCGCCGAATCCGTCGATGGAAAAGCTGCCGCGCTGGCCGAGATTAATTTCGTTGGCGTAGAGTTCGAAGATCTTCTGCTTGTTGAACCGATGCTCGAGCTGGAAAGTAATCACAATCTCAATGAACTTGCGCTTGATGCGCTTTTCCGGCGTGAGGAAGAAGCCGCGCGCCAGTTGCATGGTCAGCGTGGAGCCGCCCTGCTGCTTCTGGCCGGAGACGACATCGCGGTAGACGGCTTCGACGAGGCGGCCGTAGTTGACGCCGTTGTGCTCGAAGAAGCGGCGATCCTCAATGGCCAGCACCGCCTGGACAAGGTTGGGCGGAATTTCGTCGTAGGTAATCAGGCGACGCTTGGTGCGGTTGGCGTCGTCGCTCAGGCCGGTGATGAGCAGCGGCTCGAGCTCGTAGCTCGACAGCGCCTGGCCGTGATCGTCGCTGATGGTGTCGACCACGCCCGCGCTGACATGGATGGTTGCGCCGTCCTGCGCGTGATAAGACTCCGGGCCGGGACGCACGGTGATGGATTGCGCGCCCTCGGAGTAGGTTCCCAGTTGCGACAACTGCGATGCGCCGTCGGCGGAGTAGCCGGCATTGTGCAGCTCATTCGCGATGAGACGGACGCTGAGCTTTTGTCCGGGACGCACTTCGCGCGGTGCCGCGTAGATCTTGGCGGTGTTGGCGAACATCGGCTGCTTAAGGCGCTCGTCGACGATGCCCTGATACTTGAAGTAATAGAATCCGAAGACGCCAAGGCCAGAAAGGACAACAAACCCAAAGGCAAGGATCGCGACGCGGAACACCAGCGTTGGCCAGGGATGACGGCCCTTGGGTCGTGCGAATCGGATCTTCAACGCCATCGCCACTCCTTGAAAACCAGCTAACCGCCGACAGCCTGCAGCGAACAGCGGCCGGCTATAGGCTGCCTTCAACTGTTAACAGCAGCGCATCTTCCTGCACGCGCTCTTTCACCAGCGCGACAACCTCGTTCAGGGCTACGTCGACGCTTGTGCTGGTGGCTCGCGTCACCAGTTCCACAATACCGCCGGCGGCTTTCTTGCCCACGTTGATGCGGTAAGGAATGCCCACCAGATCGGCGTCCTTGAATTTGACGCCGGCGCGTTCGTCCCGGTCATCCAGCAGCACGTCCAGGCCCGCGGTCTCGAGCTCGGCAGCCAGCGCGGCGGCAGGCTCCGCGACGGTCGCGTCCGATGAGTTCGTGACGGTCACCACCACCGTGAAGGGCGCAATGGAGGCCGGCAGCCAGAAGCCGTTCTTGTCGTTCGACTGCTCGATGGCTGCGGTCAAGATTCGCTCGATGCCGATGCCGTAGCAGCCCATGATGGGCATCACTTCCTTGCCGTTGATGTCGAGCACGCGCGCGCCCATCGACTCGGTGTACTTGTAGCCGAGCTTGAAGATGTGGCCTACTTCCACGGCGTGGCCGACCACCAGTTTGCCCGCGCATCCCGTGCCCGAGTGCCCAGTCTGCGGGCAGGGTTCGCCCTCGTTCACGCTGCGAATTTCGGCGGAGAGCGTCCAGGTGAAGTCGCGTCCTGGAGTGACGTTGCGCAGGTGATAGTCCAGCTTGTTGGCGCCGGCGACGAGATTTTTGCGGCCTTCGAGCGACTTGTCCAAGACAACGGTGAGCCCGTCTTCCAGCGGCTTCGTGTTATGCGTCAGGCCCACGGGGCCAAGGAACCCTGCGGGCCCGTTGAAGAACTGCGCGAGTTCCTCACCCTGCATGGTGCGCAGGTCTGCTGCGCCAACCGCGCCCATTAGTTTCGTCTCGTTGACCTGGTGGTCGCCGCGCAAAAACGCCGCCACCCCATGCCACGCATCCGGCTTCCCCGCGCCGCCCCGCTTCAGCGCCATATACGCCACGCACTTGATATCCGACGCCGGCGAAATCTTGAAGAACTCGGCCACATCGGAGATCGCCGCGCAGCCAGGTGTATACACCAGCTCCGGCGTGCCGTCCCCCGCGGCCTCCATCTCCACCACGGCATCGAGGCGCGACGTGGCTTTCTCCAGATTGGCCGCATAGCCGCACACCGGGCAGCTCGCGATCAGGTCCTCGCCGGCCTCCGTGTACACCATGAACTCCTGCGACTGCGAACCGCCCATTGCGCCTGAGTCGGCGTCGACGGCAACGAACCTCAGCCCACAGCGCGTAAAGATTCTGCGGTACGCCGCGTCGTGCAGATCGTAGCTCTTGTCCAGCCCGGCCTTGTCGATATCAAAGGAGTAGCTGTCCTTCATGGTGAACTGCCGCACCCTGAGCAGCCCCGACTTGGGGCGCGGCTCGTCGCGGAACTTGGCCTGAATCTGATACCAGATCTGCGGCAACTGCTTGTAACTGCGCAGCTCGTTGCGCGCAATCGACGTCATGATCTCTTCGTGCGTCATGCCCAGGCACAGGTCCGCGCCCTTGCGGTCCTTGAGGCGAAACATGTTCTCGCCCATGCCGCTCCAGCGGCCGCTCTGCTCCCACAATTCGCGGGGATGGATGGCGGGCAGATAAAACTCCTGCCCAATCCGGTCCATCTCCTCGCGCACGATGCCGATGATCTTGTTCAGCGAGCGCTGGCCGAGCGGGAGGTAGTTGTAAATGCCCGCGCCGAGCTGGCGGATGTAGCCGGCGCGGAGCAGGAACTTGTGGCTGGCCACTTCGGCGTCTGCCGGGGCCTCGCGAAGAGTGGGAACAAACAGCTTGGACCAGCGATGCATAGCGATAAGAGCGTACTTTCCCGTCCGCCTCGGCGGACGCAAGGCAATCAAAGGCAGCTTCAATTCTAAATGCCTGGGGCCGTTGGGCTCGTCAGGCTGTGGACGGGTGCCCCAGGTCTCGAATCTGAGACCTGGGATCGCACGACTTTCGCCATGCGCGTCATTCTGACCCCTGATCCCTGACCCCGGACCCCTGCTTCTAAATCAGCTCCACACCCCACAAGTCATGCAGGTGCAGCACGCCTTCCACATGCCGATCGGCATTCACCACCACCAGCGATGTGATCTTCCGCTCTTCCAGAATCGCCAGCGCCGTCGCGGCAAACTCGTCGGCGGCAATCGTGCGCGGATTCGCATTCATCGCCTCGCCCGCGGTGCGGCTCAGCGCAGCGCCGCCCTCGCGTTCCAGCAGCCGCCGCAAGTCTCCGTCGCTGATCACGCCGCGCAGCCGCCCCTGTTCCTGCACAGTGGTTATCCCCAGCTTCTTCGACGACATCTCGTAGATCACATCGGTCATCGCCGTCGAAGGCGCGACCACCGGCACTGCATCGCCCCTGTGCATCAGGTCGCAGACCTTGGCCAGCCGCAGCCCCAGCTTGCCGCCGGGATGCAGTTCGGCAAAATCCTCCACGCGGAAGCCCTTGCGCAGGCTCACGGCAATGGCCAGCGCGTCTCCAAGCGCCAGCATGGCAGTCGTAGAAGCGGTCGGCGCAAGATTCAGCCCGCAGGCTTCGCGCGCGACCGAGCAATCGAGCGCCACGTCGCTGGCTAGCGCCAAAGTCGAGCTCAGCGCGCAACAGAAACTGATCAGCGCGTCGCCCTTGCGCTTGAGCAGGGGGAGCAGGCGCAGGATCTCTTCGGTCTCGCCGCTAGCCGAGAGCGCAATCACAACGTCGCCGGGCATCAGCACGCCCAGATCGCCGTGCACCGCCTCCGCGGGATGCAGAAACAGCGCGGGCGAGCCGGTGGAGCTGAGCGTGGCGGCAATCTTCTGCGCAATGATCCCGCTCTTGCCCATGCCGGTCACCACCACGCGGCTGTGCTCCGAGCCGCAGCGCAGCACCAGTTCCACCGCGCGCGTGAAGGCCACGGACATCGGTCCCTCCAGCCGGTCTGCCAGGGCCAGCAGCGCCGCTGCCTCCGTACGGACCAGGGCGGCGGGCTGAGACAAGTCTTCTTCGTGCAAGGGGTCCATCGGTTTCTGATGGTACCACCGCAGGGGGCCCGTACAATAGAGTCCAGAGGTCGAGTCCGCGGTGAAACGAAACACGATTGTCCTGGGCGCGGTTCTGTTCATCCTGGCCATCTTTGCGTGGGCCGGGTGGGCCAACTTTGAATATCGCCAGCAGGCGGCTGAGCGCTTGCTGGCCTCGGCAGCAAAGGGCGAGCTGGTGGTGGACGCCGCCGGCGGCGAGGCCAAATACGAGTCGCCGCTGGCCGGCAAGCAAGCGCCCGATTTTACGCTGGAAGACCTGAGCGGCAACAAAGTCTCGCTGGCCAGCTACAAGGGCAAGGCGGTGCTGGTCAACTTCTGGGCCACCTGGTGCGCCCCCTGCAAGATCGAGACGCCCTGGCTGATCGAGCTGCGCAACCAGTACGCACCGCAGGGATTCGAGATTCTCGGCGTCTCCGCCGACGACATCGACCGCGACGAACCCGCCAAGCTGGCCGACGAGAAGAAGGAGATTGCCCGATCCGCCTCGCAGATGCACATTCCTTACCCGGTGCTGATCGACGGCGGCTCGCTCGACAAAGCCTACGGCGGACTCGACGAGCTGCCCATGTCGTTCTTTGTCGACCGCAACGGCACCGTGGTTGCCGTGCAGATGGGACTGACGTCGAAGGATGAGATGGAAGCGAATATCAAGAAGGCGCTGGGGAACCAGTAGCGTGACCTGGTGATTTTGTAATCCCGCCCATGAATTTGGGTGCCCCAGAACTGTCCTGAGCGAAGTCGAAGGATCTCGCTTTTGAGACCCGGGAAACCACAAATCCACGCGGTCGTGGAACTAGCGAATCGGCTTTCTGCTATCGGCTTCCAGCTCTTGGTTTTGAGCTGCTACCTTTGGCCAGGCGCCTGCTTTGAGAGGGCACGACCGGGGTTCCGGGGAACCGGGGCACCCTCTGGGTCGGGGTCGGGGTCGCGTG
>JARLGE010000343.1 GCA_031296215.1 Occallatibacter sp. | reverse complement strand
CATTCCCGCTGGTTTCCGTCCGCTGCGGCGGAGGGACGAACGGGGAATGAAGGAGAAGGAATGAGTCTGACCGACCCAGTAGCAGATTTTCTGGCGCGGATCCGGAATGCGATCCGGGCGCGTCATCAGAAGCTGGACGTACCGGCTTCGAAGCTGAAGACCGAGATTGCCCGCATCCTCAAGGAGGAGGGCTACATCTCGAACTACAAGACGCAGGAAGAGGAAGGCAAGCTGGTGCTGCGCGTGTACCTGAAGTACGGCGGCACGGACGCGGCCATCCGCGACCTGGCCCGCATCTCGCGGCCCGGCTGCCGCGTCTACATTGGCCGCGACGAGATCAAGCGCGTGCAGGGCGGGCTGGGCATCTCCATCATGACCACGCCCAAGGGCGTGATGACGGGCCGCCAGGCGCGCCGCGAGGGCGTGGGCGGGGAACTGCTGTGCGAAGTGTGGTAAAGGCAGATGACGGGTTACAGATGACAGATTACAGTCACCGGTCCCTAGCGGCTAGTCGCCAACTGCAATCTGTCAACTGTCATCTGTAACCTATTTTACGGGCTGCAGTGGAACGCATGGGCTTCAATGGCCCTGGCGGGACTCGCAAGCCAGATGAAGGACAAGAATCGATGTCGCGAATTGGAAAGAAGCCGATCCCGCTGCCGGCGGGTGTGAAGTACAGGGTCGAGGGCAACACGGTTGTGGTCGAGGGGCCCAAGGGCAAGGTCTCGGCGCTGATCGCCGAGGGCATTTCGCTGGAGACCAAAGACGGCGTGCTGCACGTGAATCGCGCCACCGACAAACAGGCCGCGGTGCACGGGCTGACCCGGGCGCTGGTGTTCAACGCCGTGCATGGCGTGACGGCGGGCTGGAAGAAGGAACTTGACATCGTCGGCATCGGCTATCGCGCCGAGTTAAAGGGCAAGGGCACGGTGGTGTTCACGCTTGGCTATTCGCACCAGATCGAATTTCCGCTGCCCACGGGCATTGACGTGGCGATCGATCCCAAGCAGTTGCACTTGACGATCTCCGGCATCGACCGGCAGAAGGTGGGCCAGGTGGCCGCCGACATGCGTTCGCTGCGGAAGCCCGACCCCTACAAGAACAAGGGCGTGCGCTACTCGGACGAGAAGCTGAAGAAGAAGGCCGGCAAGACGGGAAGCAAGTAACGTCAGGTGACAGATTGCAGGTGACAGATGACAGTGGAGCCGCAGAGTTGACTGTCATCTGCAACCTGCAATCTGCAACCTGAAAAAACCGAACGGGGCCGCAGGGCGGTTCCGCCGATAGGAAAAGAGAAGACCATGATTACGCAGACCAAGAGGAACGCAATCCGGCAGCGCATCCACGACCGCATCCGGCGCAAGCTGGCCGGGACCGGGGAGCGGCCGCGGCTGAATGTGTACCGCTCGCTGAACCACATCTACGCGCAGGTGATCGACGACCAGAAGGGTGAGACGCTGGTCTCGGCGTCCACTCTTGCGCTGAAGACGAAGACCGGCGGCAACGTGGCGGCGGCCAAGGAGATCGGCAAGGCGGTAGCAGAGCTGGCCGTCAAGCAGGGCATCAAGAAGGTTGTATTCGACCGCGGCGGCTATCTCTATCACGGCCGGATCAAGGCGCTGGCCGACGCGGCTCGCGAAGCCGGCCTGGAGTTCTAAAAAGCAGGGATCAGGGATCAGGTTTCAGGGGTCAGTAAAAACGCCGGAAGATGCACCAGCAACTGATCCCTGACCCCTGACCCCTGAAACCTGGAAGAAGAGAGAGCAATGACGATACAGAAGAAGAAACTCGATGCCAACCAGTACAACCTGAAGGATCAGGTGGTGGCCATCAACCGCGTGACCAAGGTGGTGAAGGGCGGCAAGAACATGTCGTTTGCCGCGCTGGTGGTGGTGGGCGATGCCGCTGCCGGGGTGGTGGGGCACGGATCAGGCAAGGCCAAGGAGGTTCCCCAGGCGATTCGCAAGGGGATCGAAGCGGCCAAGAAGAACCTGGTGCGGGTGAACCTAACTCAGACCTCGATTCCGCACCTGGTGTTGGGGCGTTTCGGCTCGGGGCAAGTGCTGCTGAAGCCGGCGCCCGAGGGCACAGGCGTGATTGCCGGCGGCGCGGTGCGCGCGGTGATGACCTCGGCCGGGGTGCAGAACGTGCTGACCAAGAGCCTGGGCTCGCCGAACCCGCACAACGTAGTCAAGGCGACGTTCGACGCACTGGTGCAGTTGCGCGACAAGGCCGATGTTGCCGCGGCGCGCGGCAAGTCGATTGAGGAGCTCTAGGTCATGGCGGAAACGAAGATGATTCGCATTCAGTACTACCGCTCCAAGAACTCCACGCCCGCCAAGCACAAGGCGGTAGTGAAGGGGTTGGGGTTTACGCGGCTGAACCAGATCGTCGAGCGCGTCGATACGGAATCCACGCGCGGCATGGTGAAGGCCATTCCGCACCTGGTTCGCATCCTCGAGAATTAGCTCGACACCGAAGGGGCGGGCGGCCAGGCCCTCCCGTCCACATACCGGAAAGTGTCGGCGAGCCGGTAATAGGTTTGACTCCGGTGTACTTAATCCGGCAACGGGACTGGCCGCAAACATTCGCAACCGTAACGGTTGCCACAACGCGAGTCGGACGGCTGGACGCTCAGTCCCCGGCGCTACAGCGAGGAGAATCATGGCAAAGAATCTATCGAATTTGCGCGCGCCCAGGAAGGCGAACACGGGGCGCAAGCGTGTCGGCCGCGGTATGGGATCCGGCATGGGCAAGACCTCAACCCGCGGCCACAAGGGCCAGGGATCGCGGACCGGCACCAGTTTAATGCGCGGCTTCGAGGGCGGCCAGATGCCGCTGCACCGGCGGTTGCCCAAGCGCGGCTTCACCAACATCTTCCGCACCGAGTACACGGTGGTGAACCTTGACCGGATTGCCGAGCACGTCGAGGGCCGGGCGGTGACCGAGATCGGTCTGGACGACTACACGAAGCTCGGCCTCGCGTCGAACAAGAAGGCGCTGATCAAGATTCTCGGGTCCGGCGAGTTGGCCTCGGCCATCACCATCCACGCCCACAAGTTTTCGAAGTCGGCGGTCGAGAAGATCGAAAAGGCCGGCGGCAAGGCTGTGGTCGCGGGGGCGGCTCCGGCGGCGGCGTAGGTCGGGCGGGATTGGCTTCCCCTGTCTCAAAAGCGAGACGGGGGCACCCAACTGCTGAGAAACCGAAAGGCTGGTCCTTCGACTCCCTTCATCTGCCGCGGCGGACTACGGTCGCCCAGGATGACAAGCCTCTTGAATGGCTCAGGATGACAGGGTGTGAGCGGAGCTGAGGATGACACTTTCCTGGTTGAGTGGACAGGTGTGATGGGCCGCATAGCCGGGGGCTTCCGGGTTCTTTAACATCGGTCTGAATCCGGGATGCTCTAAGATGGAGTAGGTAAGAAACATTCGATTGGCGGCAACGCCTGAAGCGGATCAACCGACATGCTTGAGAAGTTCCTCAATATCTTCCGGATTCCCGACCTGCGCAAGCGCGTACTGTTCACCCTTGGCATCCTGGCCGTTTACCGGCTCGGGTCGCATATCCCCACGCCCGGCGTGAACACCACCCAACTGGCCTTGCTGTTCAGCCAGCAGAGCGGATCGGCGCTGGGGCTGATGGACCTGTTTGGCGGTGGAAACCTGCGCCGCATGACGGTCTTCGCCCTGGGCATCATGCCGTACATCACGGCCTCGATCATCTTCCAGCTGCTCACGGTTGTCTATGAGCCGCTGGCGCGGATTCAGAAGGAAGGCGAGCTGGGCCGGCGGAAGATTACCCAGTGGACCCGTTATATGACGATTGTCCTGGGCCTGCTTCAGTCGATCGGCATTGCGGCCATCCTGACCAAGCAGGGCCTGGTGCTGCATCCCGGACCGTGGTTCGTCTTCATGACGGTGCTCACGCTGACCACCGGCACGGGCTTCATCATGTGGCTCGGCGAGCAGATTACCGATCGCGGCATCGGCAACGGCATGAGCCTGCTGATTTTTGCGGGCATCGTGGCGGGCCTTCCCCGTGGCGTGGCCGAACTCTACAGCAAAGTCCAGACCAACGCCTGGGGCTCGTTCACCATTATCGCCGTGGCCCTGCTGCTGGTGGGCATGATCGCGGTGGTCGGGTTCATCGTGTTTGTTGAGCGCTCGGAGCGGCGCATACCCATCCAGAGCGCCCGCCGCATTGTCGGCCGGCGCATGATGGGCGGGCAGTCCAGTCACTTACCTCTCAAAGTCAACTCGGGCGGCGTGATGCCGGTCATCTTCGCCAGTTCCATTCTTTCGGCGCCCATGCTGTTCAGCCAGGTGGAGTGGGTGCAGCAGAACCGTTTCCTGCAGCCGATTGTGCAGGCATTGCAGCCCGGATACCCGTGGTACGAGCTGCTCTATATTCTGGGCATCATCTTCTTTGCCTACTTCTACATCTCCATCGTGATGAAGCCGGACGACATCGCCGATAACTTCCGCAAGTCGGGCTCGTTCATTCCGGGAATCCGTCCAGGGAAGCGCACGTCGGACTTCATCAACGACATCCTCACCCGCATTACGCTGGTGGGAGCGCTGTACCTGATCGTCATCTCACTGGTGCCGACCTTCCTCATCTCCGGCATCCGTTTCGACAAGGTATGGCTGATCGGCCGGTTGTTCGAGAGCCTGCCGACCTGGACAACCCACGGACTGAACGTCAACTTTTACTTTGGCGGCACTTCTCTGCTGATTGTGGTGGGTGTGGCCATGGACACCGTCAACCAGATCGAATCGCAGCTGATCATGCGTCATTATGATGGCTTTTCCCCTCGTTCCGGTCGCATACGCGGAAGGAAAACCTGGTAATGTCTTCTTCAACGATCGCAGTCGAGCAGGGCCGGGAAACGGGTTCAAAACCCCAACCCGGCCCGATTCTTTTGCTGGGAGCGCCGGGCGTGGGCAAGGGAACCCAGGCCAAGGAGCTGGTGAAGTTGTGGGGCATTCCGCAGATCTCGACCGGAGACCTGCTGCGGGCCAACGTGGCTCGGGGAACCGCGCTGGGCAGGGCGGCCAAGGAACTGATGGGGCGCGGGGAACTGGTGCCCGATTCGCTGGTGAACGAGATGGTGGCCGCGCGGCTGAAGGAGCCGGATGCAGTCAACGGCTACATTCTGGACGGGTTTCCGCGCACCCTGGGTCAGGCCCACTGGCTGGATGGGCGGCTGGCGAGCGAGGGCCAGGTGCTGCCGGTGATTGCCGTCAGCATCCAAGTGGACTATAATCAATTACTGCGCCGGATTACGGGGCGCAGGAACTGTCCTGTCTGCGCGTCCATCTACAACCTTTTTATGAATCCGCCCAGGCGGGATGGATTCTGCGATGTAGAGAGCGCGGCGCTGGTCCAGCGAGCCGACGACACGGAGCAAGTCTTCAAGGAGCGCATGCGCGCTTATGCGGGACTGACTGCGCCGGTTGTGGACCACTATCGGGCCCTGGGACGTTTTGCGGAAGTGGATGGAGACCGGCCGATTGCAGCAATCGCGGCCGGGATTGTCACCGCCGTCGAGCGGTTGCGCAAGTAGCGCAGCCGAACGGCGGGTTTGTGCGCGAGAAGGACAGGGGTCAGGGATCAGTTGTCAGGGGTCAGCCGAACCAGGGCGCTCCGGGCTGAACCCTGAACCCTGAACCCTGAACCCTGAAAGCTGGTTTTAGTGGCTGTTGTACTGAAGTCGTCGAGGGAGATCGAGAAGATGCGCCGCGCGGGCCAGGTGGTTCGCGAGGTGCTGGAGCTGGTGCGCGCCCAGGTGAAGCCGGGCGCGACGACGCTGGATCTGGAGAATGCGGCGGCGGCGCGGTTGGCCGAACTGGGCGTGAAGGCCGCCTTCAAGGGCTATCACGGGTTTCCTTGTGTGCTTTGCACCTCGGTCAACAGCGAGGTGGTGCACGGCATTCCTTCGCACAAGCGTGTCCTGAAGGAAGGGGACATTGTTTCGGTGGACTTTGGCGCGGTGGTGGACGGCTACTTCGGGGATGCGGCGATTACGGTTCCCGTGGGCTCGATCGACGCCGACGCGGCGCGGCTGCTGAAGGTGACCGAAGAGTCGCTGCACGCGGGCATTGCGGCGGTGAAGCCGGGCGCCACGCTGGGCGATGTGGGTGCGGCGGTGCAGGACGTGGTGGAGGCCGAGGGGTTCTCGGTGGTGAGGGATTTTGTGGGCCATGGAATCGGGGTCCACATGCACGAAGACCCGCAGGTGCCGAACTTTGGCGAGCGGGGCCGGGGGATGAAGCTGAAGGTGGGCATGGTGATCGCCATCGAGCCGATGGTGAACGCCGGCCGGCCGGACGTGGAAGTGCTGGGCGACGGCTGGACGGCGGTGGCCAAGGACGGAAGCATGAGCGCCCATTTTGAGCACACGGTGGCGGTGACCGCTACCGGATCCAGAGTCTTAACCGAGTAGGTAACCAGGCCGGGATCGCCCCGCGGGGGCGCGCCGGCGGAATTGGATTCAGTTTGTCGAAGGAAGACGCGATTGAGGTCATGGCAGTGGTCACCGAGACCCTGCCGAACGCCATGTTCAAGGTCAAGCTCGAGAACAATCACGAGGTCCTGACCCATGTTTCGGGAAGGATGCGGAAGAACTTCATTCGTATTCTGCCCGGCGACCGCGTGGCCGTGGAGCTGAGCCCCTACGATCTGAATCGCGGACGCATCGTGTATCGCTACAAGTAGCTGTCAGCTTTCAGCCATCAGCTTAAGGCGCCAAGGCAAGCGCATCGGCCTGGCGCGAAGAGTTGATAGCCAGGAGAACATCCCGCGTATTGATTTTGAGCGCGGAGAAGGGCAACAGACAATGAAGGTCCGTGCATCGGTAAAAAAGATTTGCGTTAAGTGCAAGGTCATCACCCGCCGCGGTGTGGTGAGGGTGATCTGCGAAAACGCAAAGCACAAGCAGCGCCAGGGCTAGTAGAGGCTGGTACACGTGGACGCTTTCACGGAAGGGACCAGGGGTTAGGGATTAGGGATTAGTTCAAGACGCCGGAACAGGCGAGATTTTGACTTACTTCTAATCCCTGACCCCTGACCCCTCCTACAAGAGGCTAGTTAGCTTGAGTTAAGGCTTGCGATGAACCTCTGGAGGCGAGAAGCACACACCGTGCGAACCGGCTGAGGCCGGAGGCACACAACCGCAGCAGCAAAGGAAACAAACATGGCACGTATTGCTGGCGTCGATCTGCCCCGCAACAAGCAGGCACGGATCGCGCTCACATACATCTTCGGTATCGGAGATCCGCGTGCGCTGAAGATTCTGGAGAAGGCGAACGTCGATCCCTTCAAGAAGGTCCAGGATCTGGGCGAAGACGAGGTGAACCGCATCCGCCAGGTGATCGAGGACGAAGGCAACGTCGAGGGCGACCTGCGCAAGGACGTCTCGATGCACATCAAGCGGCTGATCGACATTCAGAGCTATCGCGGCACGCGTCACCGGCGTTCGTTGCCGGTTCGCGGGCAGCGAACCCACACCAACGCCCGCACTCGCAAGGGCCCGCGCAAGGGCACAGTTGCCGGCAAGAAGAAAGCGACGGGTAAAACCTAATGGCCAAACCAGAGCAGAAAGCCGGCGCCGGCAAGGCGGGCAAGAACAAGAAGTTCAAGAAGCGCGAGCGCAAGAATGTGCCGTTCGGCATTGCGTACGTTCAGGCCTCGTTCAACAACACCATCGTCACCATCACCGACCCGGTGGGCAACACGCTGAGCTGGAAGAGCTCGGGCTCGCTGGGATTCCGCGGTTCGCGCAAGGGCACGCCGTTCGCGGCGCAGCAGGCAGCGCAGAACGCCGCCAGCATGGCTCGGGATCACGGTTTGCGCGCGGTGGATGTGCGGGTCTCCGGTCCGGGATCGGGGCGCGAGTCGGCCATCCGCGCCCTAGCCGCGGCGGGGGTTGAAGTGCGCTCCATCCGCGATGTGACGCCGGTGCCGCACAACGGCTGCCGGCCGCCGAAGAGACGGAGAGTCTAAGAAGCAGGGATCAGGGGTCAGGGATCAGGGATCAGATGTGGTGTTGGATAGCCCATTGACTCAGCTGATCTCCAATCTCGATCCTGACATGGGGAACGGGAACAGGACCGGGGACAGTTCAATACGGCTCGATCGAGCACGAATCAACTGACCCCTGATCCCTGACCCCTAACATGGGCCGGGACGAAGTCCGCCGCGGCGGACGTAAACCGGCCGTCATCCGAAGTCAGGAGAAGAAGAAGAAATGGCACGTTATACCGGAGCAGTCTGCCGCCTTTGCCGTCGCGAAGGCACCAAGCTTTTTTTGAAGGGCACCAAGTGCCTCTCTGACCGATGCCCGCTGGAGAAGCGCAACTTTCCTCCCGGCATGCACGGCAAGGACCGCAAGGCCAAGATTGTGGGCTACGGCCTGCAACTGCACGAGAAGCAAAAGGCCAAGCGCATGTACTTCACGCTGGAAGGCCAGTTCCGCGAGTACTACGAGAAGGCGAACAAGGCCACCGGCGTGACCGGCGAGCTGTTGATTCAGCAACTGGAGCGGCGTTTGGACAACGTGGCATACCGGCTGGGCTTCGCCATCTCGCGGCGCCAGGCGCGGCAGGTGGTTCGCCACGGCCATGTCACGGTGAACGGCCGCAAGGTGAACATTCCTTCCTACCAGGTGAACGCGGGGGACGAGATCGCCATCCGCGAGAGCGCCAAGAAGCTGTTGATTGTGGAGCAGGGCGCGCAGTACGCCGCGCAGAACCCGGTTCCGGCATGGCTGGAGATGAACTTCGACACCCTTACGGGCCGCGTGCTTTCTCTGCCCAGGCGCAAGGACATCAACCTGCCGATCAACGAACAACTGATCGTGGAACTGTACAGCAAGTAACAGGGATCAGGGGTCAGGGATCAGGGGTCAGTTTTTCTAGCCTCTGCAATTGTTTTGAATTCCTCCGGCTCCAGGTTCTGAATGCAGTGCAGGGCTTCAGAGTTCTTCGATGAGTTGATTCCGCAGACACCACCGCGGAGCAACTGATCCCTGACCCCTGATCCCTGAACCCTAACCAGAAGGAGAACTTGCGCGGCCGCCGCAAAATGCATCGCGACGTACATGCCGCGCGGGAAAAGAGACCAGGATATGCTTTGGAGAGGATTTCAGAAGCCGAAGCGTTTGGCAGTGGATGCCGAGACGCTCAGCGACACATTTGGCAAGTTCAGCGCCCAGCCCTTTGAGCGCGGCTTTGGCACCACCATCGGCAACGCCCTGCGCCGCACTTTGCTGAGCTCGATTGAGGGCGCCGCGGTGACCGCGATTCGCATCGAGGGCGTGCTGCACGAGTTCCAATCGATTGGCGGCGTGGTGGAAGACGCGACCGACATCATCCTGAACCTGAAGCAGGTTCCGTTCAAGCTCGCCGGCGAGGGGCCCAAGGCGCTTTATCTGCGCGCCGACCAGCCGGGCGTCGTGACTTCCGGCATGATTGAAGCCGACGGCGACGTGGAGATTCTGGACAAGAACGTTTACCTGGCCACGCTGTCGGAAGGCGGCAAGCTGGACATGGAAATGCGCCTCAAGCGAGGACGCGGCTATATTTCCGCCGACAAGAACTTCGACGCCGACCTGGGCCTGGGCTTCATTCCCGTGGACTCCGTGCATTCTCCAGTGCGGCGCGTGAATTATGTTGTGGAAGCGGCACGTCTGGGGCAGATCACGGACTACGACAAGCTGACCCTGGAAGTGTGGACCAATGGAGCCGTGCTGCCCGCCGATGCTGTGGGCCTGGCCGCCAAGCTGCTGAAGGACCACATGAACATCTTCATCAACTTCGAGGAGGAAATCGAAGCGGAAGCGCGCGGGGAAGAGAGCCGCGGCCTGCTGCGCAACGACAACCTCAATCGCTCGGTGGAAGAGCTGGAGCTTTCGGTGCGCAGCTACAACTGCCTGAAGAACGCCAACATTCAGTCCATCGGCGAGTTGGTGCAGAAGACCGAAGCCGAGATGCTGAAGACGAAGAACTTCGGCCGCAAGAGCCTGAACGAGATCAAGGAGATTCTTGCACAGATGGGCCTGTCGCTGGGCATGAAGATCGACGAAAACGGCAACCCGGTTCCCGGGCCGACGAGCATTCCTCCCGCCACCGCGTTGGCCGCCAGCTATGGCCACTACGACGACGAGGACGAGCCGCTGGATTCGGTTGACCTGCAGTTGCCCACCGAGACTGAGAACTTTTAAGACAGGGATCAGGGATCAGAGATCAGGGATCAGTAAAAGCAAGCCTGTGCCAGCACAGTCAACTGACCCCTGACCCCTGACCCCTGACCCCTGACCCCTGACCCCTAATTCGAAAGAGAGTTGCATCATGCGCCATCGCAATGCAGGCACCAAGCTCGGACGCAACACCAGCCACCGCCGCGCCCTGTTGCGCAACCTGGTGACGTCTGTCATTATCGAAGACCGCGTGGAGACTACCGTGGCCAAGGCCAAGGCTGTTCGTCCGCTGGTTGAAAAAATGATCACCCTGGGCAAGAAGGGCGATCTTCATTCGCGCCGTCAGGCGCTCAGCTTTCTCATGACCGACGCGTCGGTTGACCGGCTGTTCGACACCGTGGCCCCGCGCTACGGCGACCGCCAGGGCGGCTACCTGCGCATTGTGCGGACCGGGTTCCAGAAGGGTGACGGGGCCGAGAAGGCCTTCATCGAACTGCTGGGCGCCGAGAAGCAACTGGAAGTGAAGCGCCAGAAGCGCGACGAAGTGAAGGCCAAGAAGCGGGCCGAACTCGAAAAGCAGTTGGAAGAGAGCAAGAAGGAAGAACCGGGCGAACAGGCCGCATAACCGCGGCTCTCGATCAACCAGGCTTTCTCAAGGTGTGGAATGACAGATGGGCGCATCCCCTTGTGGGACGCGCCTGTTTTGTGTTTGAGGGAGGCGCAAGCGCGGAAAGCCTCTATCAGTTCGACGGCTGAAAATTCTTACGCCGCTCGGGCAAGGCGCTTGGGTTTGAAGGCGCGCAT
>JARLGE010000009.1 GCA_031296215.1 Occallatibacter sp. | reverse complement strand
GTGCTGTTCGTTGAAATCTCCGGGCTTTGCAGTGGCTGCGATGGGCGGCTTGCCGTGGTTTGCAGTTGCGCGCAGGTCGGGGTTGGCGCGCGCGGACTGCACATGTGCAGTTTGAGCGGCGATTGCCGGGATATGTCTCTCTCTCGCGGCAGCCTCTTGTTGCGAGTTTGGACGCGCCTCGCTGCCGCCTTTTCCGCCATTGAAGCTGACACGGTTGCCGGCGTTGCCGTGGTCAACTCTTTCGTCGTATACGTTGCGATTGATGGTCACATCGATGTGGCTCTCGGAACGGTTGTAGAAGAAGTGTCCGTGGTCCCAACGGCCGCCGCCAAAGCCCTCGCCGTAGTAGCCGAAGCCGTAGTTGATGCCGCCATAGAAGCCTACGGTAGGTCCCCAATAGCCTTCATTGAAGTAATACCCGCCGTCGCCCCAGCCCCAGTAGCCAGGTGTCCAGAGGTAGCCCTCTTCCGGCGCCTCCACCCATGTGCCCGGCACCCAGTAGTAGTCCGCGATGCTGTCGTCATAGGCCCAATACCCGGGGGTCCACAGATAGCCGTCACCGGGACAAATTGGCTGGTCGTAGTACGGCAGAGCAGGCGGGCCAATCGCGACCCGAATGCTTATCTGCCCGAAAGACGCGGCCGGAATGGCCAATATCAGAAGCGCGAGAAGAAACCGGATGGTACGCATGCTCATCTCCTTGTCGGATTGTGCCTTGAGATCCCGCCTGCATTGCCCTCATCGGGGGTGCGCGGACTGAAAGACTCGGCGCTCTGCGCCATGATCAGATTTCCACGGATGCCCAGTCGAGTCTGTGCACAACCGCTCACCGTGCGAGAACGTTTCTGGTTCAGTGGTCTATACAACAAGCATCGCAACGCCCGCGGCAAACATGGCCACTGTGGCGATTGCCACGACAATCCATCCCAGGCGGGAACTCGGCTGGCCTTGCATCAGCTTCTTGTCCACGGCCACAATCAGAATCGCGACCAGCAGGAAGGGGGCCAGCAGGCCGTTGATGACCGCTGTCCAGTAGAGCGCCTTTACGGGGTTGATGCCGATGAAGTCCAGGGCGACGCCCACTCCGGTCGAGACCAGAATGAGAGCATAAAACCAGCGCGCCTGCCTAAGTTTCTTGTTCAGGCCCTGGCGCCATCCGAGGGTCTCTGCAAAGGCGTATGCCGCCGATCCGGCCAGTGTGGGGATGGCAAGAAACCCAACTCCGACAATCCCCAGTGTGAACAGGGTCGCGGCGAAGTTGCCCGCAAAGGGCCGCAAGGCCTCGGCCGCCTGGCGGGAGGTTTCGATGTTCACAATGCCGTGTTTGTTGAGTGTGATAGCGGCGGTGAGAACAATGAAGAACATGACCATGTTGGAGAAGAATGCGCCCACGCCGACGTCGATGTTTCTTATGCCCAGTTCCTCCGCCGTGGCGCCCTTGCGGAGCGCAAGCGTGCTTTGGCCCGCCGACTTCTCTTCTTCAACCTCTTCGCTCGCCTGCCAGAAGAACAGGTACGGGCTGATTGTGGTGCCCAGGATCGCCACCAGCGTTGCCCATTCGCTTCTGCTGTGCGGCATCGACGGCACCAGAGTATCGCGCAGCACTTGGCCCCAGTTGGCTCCCACCACGAATGCAGTAACGGGGTATGCAAAGAGCACAAGGACGAGCCACTTGAGCACATTCGCGATCTGCTGATATTGGAGCCGGACCGTTGCCCACGAAATAAGGACTGCGAATGTGACAACAAACCAATGGGAATTGATCCCCGATAGCATTGCAGCCGCATCGGCCATGCCCGCCAGGTCCGCCGCGATGTTAATCGTGTTCGCGGCCAGCAGGGCAAGAACAAAGGTGAGCAGGAGCCATCGTGGAAACCGCTGTTTGAAGTTTCCGGCCAGGCCTTGCCCCGTCACCTTGCCGATGCGGGCGCACATCATTTGAACCGAGGCCATCAGCGGCCACGTCAGCAGCGCGGTCCACAGCAGCTTGGTTCCCAACTGCGCGCCGGCAACAGAATAGCTGGCGATGCCGGAAGGGTCGTCATCGGCCGCCCCGGTGATGACGCCGGGGCCGATTGATTTAGCGAGTAATCGAAGCCATCGGGAGGTTGGCGATGAAGACGCGGCCGCGTTGGGCGCCTGCTTTTTACGGATCAACGCGCAAATCGAAACTGGCCGGCTGGAGCCATCGGCTCCCGTTCACTCCCGGCCGGGTTCTGTCGCAATGATAGGCAGTCAGTTGGTCTTTTTGCCACCGACATGCGCGTGTGTGTCATGGTGTTGACCGGCTTTCTGGTCGGCTTCCCGAACCTGCATCCTTGGCCTTGCCCCTCGATCCCTGATAGATTCAGAGAGCGCGGCGGCCTCCGGAAATCAGGTTGACGATCAGAACGATGACTGCGATCACGATCAGAAGGTGAATCAGGGCGCCGCCGATGTGGAGGCTGAAGCCCAACAGCCACAGAACCAATAGAACTACGAAGATTGTCCAGAGCATCTTCTTCTCCCGTGCGCCGCGGGCGCCTGCAAGCCGCGGTGGCTTGCGGACGCCCGCGAGCTTTCACACTTTGTTACTGGTTGGAGGCAATGGCCTGCGCCTTGGCGTTCATGACTGCGTCGAGGAACGAGTTGGCCGAGGCCGGGACTGCTTCGCCGCCGTCCAGGATGTGGCGCGTGGAGACTTCGTGGCCGTAGGTGGCTTCCGTGGAGTCTTCGTCGCGGCGAATGGCTGCGCCGGTGAGCGTGAGTCCGGCAAAAAGGCCTTTGGCGCGCGAGTAGGTGAGGACTTCTGTGTTGAGCTTCCAGTCGGTATCGGCCGATGCATGGCGTCCAACCGGGCCGGCCGCGGCAGAGGCGTCCCCGCCCAGCTCAAAGTTGCTGTTGATCAAGTGCTTCATCCCCTCTTCGTTCTGGATGATCATGACCAGATCCACGCCTTCGACGCCGATCTGCAATCCCCAGCTTCCGCCGGTAATGGTAAAGAACGCCGGGGCGCTCCAACCGTTTGCGGTGCGGCAGGTGGCGACGCCGCGGCCATTCTCCGCGCCGAAGACAAAGCCGCCCTTAAGCATGTGGGGAACTACGGCAATGCACTTTGCGTGCTCCAGAACCTCTTCCGGAATGCCTCTATCCGGCGCGGCCATGATCTCGTGCAGCACGCGGCCCGCATGATCCAACCGGTCGTTTGTTGCTTCGCGATTCGATCCCGCCCAGCCCATGCTGGTCAAACTGAGCAATGCTACCAATGTCATCATCTTCTTCATGCAATTCACCTTTTTCTACCCATGCGCAGCGTCACTTGCTTTCCGCGCACTGAGGCGCACTAGGTAACTCCCACTCTAGGCAGGTGGAGATGCGCCGTCTGAGCAGGAAAGCTCATCGCAGAAGGGAGCCAGACCCCGCGCCGTTTACCCGGAAGTGGTCAAAACTGCTCACTCCATGTAGATCCTGGGCGCTAAGCGGTGAGTCGCCGCGCAAGTTGCCCTTTGATTCAGGAAAGCCAACGGTGCTCCGGCGCTCCAAACCACCCTACGGATGTTGGACTCACAGAGGTGGACCGATGAATAAGGACCGGGTAAGCGGCACAATCGATGAAATGGTGGGAAGCGCCAGGCGCAAGGCCGGCGAGTTGACCGACGATATCCAACTGCGGGTGGAAGGCGCGGCTCAGCAGGTTAGGTGAATAAGTCTCTGGCGAACGTGGCCCTTCTCGGCCAGTTGCCGGAGCACAACGCCCAGCAGCCGGCCAACCCATTGTTCGGAGCCATCCTGAGGCCTTCCAGCTTTCGCAAGGGACTCCAGAAAAACAGGGAGATCACGCCCGTCTCTTGTCCCCGGAGCACCAGAGGGCCCCAGGGACATCCACGGCAAGCTAACCTCAGCCGTTGACCCTAGAAGTTCACCTCGACGGGCACGGTGGCGGCCGCGCCGGCTGGCGGGTGGGCTAGAGGGATACCCTGCTGGGTGCGCGCAAAAACCGGTCCTGCGCTGGTGTAGGCTTCGATCTCGTAGCTCAGCGCTGCGACGGTGCGAAGGTTGGCGGCGCTGAAGGCGAAAGGCACGGCTACCGTGCAATCGGCCGAGGAGTTGGCCACCCTGGCGAATCCCTGCGGGGACTCCGCCGCCGCCGTTTGCCCAATGAGGTGCGAGAAAAGCGAGAGCCTGGGCGCAATCCTGGCCTTGCAGACGATGGTCGCCCCGTCTGGGATGGTGGTTGGCGTATTCACGTGGAAGGTGACCGCATAGGCCCCGCTCGCCGCACGGGCAGCCGCAGCAGCGTCTTGATCCGCGGCCTTGGCGCCAAATACGGCTACGGCCGTTAGCAGAATGAGGGCCGGAATCCGGAATGAACGGAATCGATTCATGATGCCTCCGTGCACTGTTCATCTATACATCGAAGAGTATGGGCGTGAGCCGGAAAGACTAAATAGCACGAAAGGGTGATTCGGGTGAGGCCATCCGCCCGCCTTGAGTGGCACAAAAGTTGCACCCCGAGCCCCGGCAAGCTTATTTGCACGTTTCTTGTAACAAATCTCTCCTTCGCTGACTTCCTTGCATTGCAGGCATCACCCCAGGCCATCGCGCCCATGAGCGATCAACGCCGCGCCGTATGCTGCGATCTGTTCGCCAATCTCTCCGCATACCTCGATGGCCGCGTGGAGCGGGTCACTTGCCGCCAGGTGCGTGCGCATATCGAGACATGCCCGTCCTGCGTGGCGTTTCTGCGCGGCCTGCGCGGGGCCGTCGCGCCCCGGCTGCGCGCCATTTTTACCCGCGAATACCCGCGCAGGCCGGTGATGCCGGCCGCAAATTAGACCGCCGCGGCGCAGGATCGCTGGCGCTGATCCGCGGCGGCTGGATTCACCTGTAGAGCGTCATGGCGCCGGCCGCGGTAGCAGCGGTTCGAGCTGCTTTTCAATTGCGTTCAAATCCGCTTCACCCCGATACACCGCTCGAACAACGCCATGTCTGTCGATCAGGAACGTGACCGGGAGGCCGAGAATGCCTCCGTAGAGTTCTCCCAGCTTTTCATCGCCCATCGCCACCGGGTAATTCAGCTTCAGTTTTTCCGAGAGACGGCGCGCCGTTGCCGGGTTGTCGTCCATGGAGATGCCGACGATGGCGAGGCCGCGCGGCCCATACCTGGATTGCCAGTCGACGAAGCGCGGCATTTCAATCTGGCAGGGAGCGCACCAGGTGGCCCAGAAGTTCAGCAGCACAACCTTGCCCCGATAGGCAGCAAGATCCACCCGTTGGTCGTGGAATCCCGTCCGGACGAAGACGGGCGCCCGCTTGTGAACCAGCGGCTCGCCCGCAAAGGCCAGGTGCGTTCCGCCGCCTGCCACAAGCATTCCGGCGAGCCAGGCGCTCAGCGTCAAGCGGCGAACTGCAATTTGCCACGATCCCATGCCTCAAGCCTTTTCCGCTTCCCTCGCATCGCGGGCTCGATGTGATGTGGAGGGATGACGAGCGGGGAACTGCGTCAGCGTCCCTGCTCCACCGCGTAGCCCTTATCGCGCCAGTTGGCTCCGAAGTTGTCCGCCAGGTAGAGCGCCTTCACGTTGGTGAATCCCATCTGCCTCAGCTTGGTCAGCGCAGGTTCGATGTTGGGGCAGCGGATCCACGGGCAGCATCCGCAATAGAGCACGATGAAGGTCGTGCGCGGCAACGAAGTCACTCTGCTCTCAAGCGCATCGAGGCCAGCCGGTTGCGAACCCGGCCCCGCGTACTCTGCTCCCGGGATATGAGCCTGAGCAAAAAGGACGTGCGAGCCGATCTGCAGCACCAGTGGTTTTTCAGCCCCGGCCGCCGCGAGCAGGCGGTTGAGCGCCTCGGGCTGAAGCAGTTGCGCCTGCGGAATCGAGAGGGCGCTTCCAGCCGCCGCTGGAGCGCCCGGAGCCGGGGCCGCAAACTGCGCCTGACCAACCATAGAAGCAAGCGCTATCACTACGACAGCCATTCCCGTTCGCATCGCCAAGTTGCTCTTCATCGGACTGCCTCTTCTCCCGAGTCTAGTTCGAAGCACCGTGCCCCATCAACTGGCCCTGGCGGCTCCTTGCTGGCGCGTGATAGGCGTCCGATAACCGGTCATCGCAACCACGGGTGGTCAAACTGCGGCGAATGCGAACCCCTCTTCGCTGGTGTCCAACAACGCTCCACCCATCCCCGCCTGCCTCATTTCAACCAAGACAAATGGCGCCGTTATCCCCCTGTTCCGGGTTCGCGGGATTCCTGCGCATCGGGCCTGAATCTCAAATCCATCCCATCTCCGATCGTCTTGAAACAAATCCTTCACCCTCGATTGCATCCTGCCGCCCATCCCCAAACCCTTGGCCGATGTGTTAGCTTTTCATCTTCACCGGTTGCCGGAGTTACGAGCGCCGGGGAGCAAGACCAAGGAGCTACAATGAACTGGACCGCAATCACAAAGAAAACCGTCACAAGCTTTATTGCAAGCTGTTCCATCATCGTGGCGCTGCAAGCTGCGGCGCCTGCGGCAGCGGGCCAAAGTGCGCCCCCCAACCCGCTCCCCAATGCGGATGCCCAATCCGCCAACTCCGCCGAGCAGGACTGGTGGAAGAACGCCGTCCTCTACGAGATCTACCCGCGCAGCTTTCAGGATTCGAACGGCGACGGCATCGGCGACCTGAACGGCATCACCCAGCGTCTCGACTACCTGAAGAAGCTGGGCGTGGACGCCATCTGGCTCAGTCCCGTCTATCCCTCGCCGCAGGTTGACTTCGGCTACGACATCTCCGACTACAAGAACATCGACCCGCAGTACGGCACCCTGGCCGACTTCGACCGCCTCATCGCCGAGGCCAACAAGCGCCATATCCGCATCCTCATGGACATGGTCATGAACCACACTTCCGACAAGCACGAGTGGTTCATCCAGTCGCGCTCCTCACGCACGAATCCTTATCGCGACTGGTACATGTGGCACGATGGCAAGGGCCAGACCGCGGCCGACAAAGGTGAGCCGCCCAACAATTGGCAGTCCGACTTCGGCCATTCGGCATGGGAGTGGGACGAAAAGACCCGCCAATACTACTACCACAAGTTCTATATCCAGCAGCCCGACGTGAACTGGGACAACCCGAAGATCCACGAGGCCTTCAAGGACATCGTGGGTTTCTGGTTGAAGCGCGGCGTGGGCGGGTTCCGCTTCGATGCCATCACCACCCTCTTTGAAGACCCCGAGATGCGCGACGAGGACGTGCTGCTCGACAAGGACGGCAAGTCCTACCGCAACGATTACGGCGACATCGCCTTGAACGACACGCGCACCAACAACCTGCCCGGCACCCATCCGGTGATGCAGGAGTTCCGCGCCTTCAGCGACACCTTCAACTCGCCAAAGTTTCCCGGCACGCGCGTGCTCATCGGCGAAACCTACCTGCCCAACATCGCCGAGCTGGCCAAGCAGTACGGCCCTCTCGGCAAGCCCGAGTTCCACTTGCCCATGGACACGCAGGTCGGCTTTATCAACAAGCTCGACGTGGCCCAGTTCCGCGCCAAATTGAACGACGTGGAAACCGCAATCGACGGCAACATTCCGCTGCTGGTTTTCGACAACCACGACAACCCGCGCCTCGACGCGCGCTACGGCGACGGCGTCCACGACGCCGATATTCAGCGCGTCATCTCGACCATGCTGTTCGCCAACCGCGGCACGGCGCTGTTTTACTACGGCGACGAGATCGGCATGAAAACCACGCCGCCCACGCGCAAGGAAGACGTGAAGGACCCGGTTGGCCTGACCGGTTGGCCCAAGGACAAGGGCCGCGACGGCGAGCGTACGCCCATGCAGTGGGACTCGGGATCCAACGCCGGCTTCACCAAGGCCGGAGTGGCTCCATGGCTGCCCGTCCCGCCCACGTACACCACCGTCAATGTCAAGGCCGAAGAGAGCGATCCGAACTCGCTCTTCGCCTGGTACCAGTCGCTGATCCGATTGAAGAAAACGAACCCGGCGTTTGCCCACGGCGACAACGTCATGCTCGATACCGCCAACACAAAAGTGCTGAGCTGGATGCGCCAGGCCGCCGGCGCGCCTTCTATCGTCGTCTCGGTCAACTTCACCGCCGAGCCGCAGACGGTCTCGCTCTCCGTGCCGGGCGCTGCGGGCAAACTGAAGACCTTGCTCAAGACGCCCGGCGGCTCCGATCCGGCCTCGCTCGGCCAGATTCAGCTCGCGGCCTTCGGCGTTTACATCGGCCAGGTCAAGTAAGCAGCCTTCTGTAAATTGCGCCAAGACTCATCCGGCGGTTCCTGTTTGCGCGGGAATCGCCGGGTGTGTCCGGGCTGCATCCGCATCGCACTACCCGCTATACTCGACCTTCGAGGCGCTGCTGCCGAGATCGATTGCGCGCCTGAGGAGATTTCAGTTTTGTCGCAAACCCGTCGTGGCTTCCTGCGCTCGCTTGCGCGCACCGCCCTGGTCCTCAGCCTCGAAGATGTCCTGCGTCTGGCGCGTCCGGCCCTCGCGCTCGCCGCCCCGCAGTCTGCCCAGCCGCAAAAGCCCGCTGTCAGCGCGCGCCAGGCCTACGAAGCGCCCACGCGCCCCGCGCCCAAGGGCCAGCCCTCGCCGGTCACCGGCACGCCCCTCGGCGTCCAGTTCGTCGACGTTGCGCAGCAAGCCGGCCTCCACGTGAAGACCATCTTCGGCGGCGAGCATCGCAACAAATACCTGCTTGAAACCACCGGCTGCGGCGCTGCTTTTTTCGACTACGATCAGGACGACTGGGTCGACATCTTCCTCGTCAACGGTTGGCGTCTGGAGGGTTTTCCCAAGGGCCAGGAGCCCATCTGCCACCTCTTCAAAAACAATCGCGACGGCACCTTCACCGACGTCACGCTCAAGGCCGGCCTGGCCCGTTCCGGCTGGGGGCAAGCCTGCTGCGTGGGCGACTACAACAACGACGGCTGGAACGACCTCTTCGTCAGCTACTACGGCCAGAACGCCCTCTTTCGCAACAACGGCAACGGCACGTTCTCCGACGTCACCAAACCGGTCGGTCTGCTCCAGGACCGCCTGCGCTGGAACTCCGGCTGCACCTTCCTCGACTACGACAAGGACGGCCATCTGGATCTTTTTGTCGGCAACTACATCGACTTCGACGTCAAGACCGCCCCGCTGCCCGAGGACGCCAACTGCACCTACAAGGGCATCCAGGTGGCCTGCGGGCCGCCCGGCCTGGAGGGCGGCAAGAACCTGCTCTACCACAACAACGGCGACGGCACCTTCACCGACGTCAGCCAGAGAGCCGGCATGATCGGCACGCTGGGCACCTATGCCTTGAGCGCCGCCGCCGCCGACCTCGACAACAACGGCTGGCCCAACATCTACGTCGCCAACGACTCCACTTCCGCCACCTACTACGTCAACCAGAAAGACGGCACCTTCCGCGACCAGGCCATCGAGGCCGGCGTGGCCTACTCGCCCGACGGCAAACCCCAGGCCGGCATGGGCGTCTCCATCGGCGACTACAACCGCGACGGCCTGCTCGACATCGTCAAGACCAACTTCGCCGGAGACACTGACTCCCTCTACCTGAACCTGGGCGACGGCTCCTTCGACGACCGCACTTACCAGGCGGGCCTCGGCCTCAACACCCGCCTGCTCGGCTGGGGTGTCAGCTTTCTCGACATCGACAACGACGGCTGGCTCGACATCCTGGTCTCCAACGGCCACGTCTACCCCGAGGTCGACGGAACCCAGGTCGACGCCGCCTACGCCGAGCGCAAGTACCTCTACCGCAACCTGCGCAACGGCCAGTTTGAAGATGTCAGCCTGCTCGGCGGCAGCGGCATCACCGCCGCCGTGCCGGCCCGCGGCTTTGCCGTCGGCGACTACGACAACGACGGCCGCCTGGACGCCGTCGTCAATTGCATCAACGCCGGCCCCCAGCTCCTCCACTGTGAGTCAACCCTCAACCGCAGTTGGATCAAGATCCGCGCCGTGGGCACAAAGTCCAACCGCACCGGCATCGGCGCCCGCGTCAAAGTCGTCGCCCAGACGGGCTCCCCCTTGCTCAACACCAAGCCCGGCTCGCCGCTCGCCCAGATCGAAGCGGTCCGCTCCTCCAACGGCTACTACTCGGCCAGCGACCTGCGCATCCACTTCGGCCTGGGCGACGCAAAGAAGGCCGACCTGGTGGAGATTCGCTGGCCTTCCGGCGTCGCTGACGCCTGGAAGGATCTCGACGTCAACCGCCTCTACGTTCTCGAAGAGGGCGGCAAGATCCTCAAGACCGACGACTTCGCCCGGCTTCCAACCAAGGGCTGACCCGCCGCCAAGCAGCGGCCATCCAGCCGGGCTCCACTCTTGGCTCGGTGTGCACCGCGTCCCCGCTGCGATCTTCCAAAATCCCTCAGGAACCGCGCGCCGCTGGCCACCGCACAGACAATCTCCCCGTCTCAATTCACCCTTCGGTTGCGGCCCGCATCCTCCAGACGGCTTGGATGGACGAGACGCCGGCCCTGTCGAGGCCCCCTTTGAGCAGGCCCGGACAACCGCTTTACCGCATGCCAAACTCCGCCTTGAAGTCCTGTCCATCGGGCAGGATGAAACGAACTCGATAATACGTTGGCGGGGTGCCGATAATACGTAAACCGCGTACACCGGACAGGGAGACTTGAACCGGAAACAGGCCGCTTCGAGTTCGGAAAATCTCAGTAAATCGCTTTATTTATGGGAGTTATCTTCAGAAACGAGCGCCCCGTCCGGGCTGTGGACCGGAACTGTCCAAATATGTAAAGGTTTCCAGCAGTTGATACGTCTTCGATACGTTCCCCCTATCTTCCTTTTTTGAGCATTTTGCCGTTGACAGGCCGATTTCTCCTTGTTAAGGTTGCGTGTGGTCCGGAGTACGCCCTTTCAGCCCCCCTCTAATTGTGATCGGGGAGCAGCTTCTCCGGCAATTTAGCTCGACCTGCCGCTGTGGCCGGGGAGCCTTCCATGCCGATCGGCGGGATCCAACCTGCCCGGCAAGTGGCTTTACCACCAGTTCGCACATAAAAACAGAAGCACCTTCAGGAGACCGCATGAACAAGATGTTTCGTAGCACCCTCTCGCTGGCTATCTTTGTCTGCGCGAGCCTTCTCATCACCGTGCCTGCTACCGCGCAATCGGTCTACGGATCGATCTTCGGCACCGTGACAGATAAGACCGGGGCTGCCATCGCAGGCGCAACGGTCGCGGTCAAGGACGAGGCCAAGGGCACCGTCGTGACCGTCATCTCCAACGGCTCGGGCGACTACACCGTCTCCCACCTCCAGCCAGACATTTATGACCTCAAGGTGACGAACAAGGGCTTCAAGTCCTTCGAGACCAAGGGCGTTGTGGTCCAGGCCGATACCGCGCCACGCATCGACCCCACCCTCGAAGTGGGCGGCGCAGAGACCACCGTCGAAGTCAGCGCCGAGTCGCAGCCGCTAATGAAGACCGACCGCGCCGACGTCGCAGCCACCTTCGATTCGCAGCAGGTGGAAGATCTGCCCATTGAGGGACAGAACTTCGCCAACCTGCAGCTTCTGCTTCCCGGCGCGCAGTTGTTAGGCTGGTCCCACGCGGCCGATGAAAACCCCCAGGCATCCCGCCAGATCCAGGTCGACGGACAGGCCTTCGGCGGTGTGGCCTACGAGTTGGACGGCACCGACAACCAGGACCCGATTCTGGGCATCATCGTCGTTAACCCGCAGCTCGACGCCATCACTGAAGCCAAGATCACCACGCAGAACTTCGACGCTGAAATCGGCAAGGCTGTCGCCGCCGTGCAGACCGTTCAGACCAAGTCCGGCTCCAATGCTATTCACGGCACGGCCTACGACTTCCGCACCGGCAACGCCAACCTGGCCCGCATTCCCTATTCGCAGGCCCCCGGCCCACTCCCTGCCGGCTTGTTGAACAAGTTCGGCGGCACCATCGGCGGACCGCTCAAGAAAGATCAACGGTTCTTCTTCTTCGGCTATGAAGGTCAGCGCCAGAAGTCAGGCGTCACTGACACCGACACACTTCCCTCACCGCTTCTCACCAACACCTGCCTCGGCAAAACAACCGGTCCGAGCGGCATCCCAGGTTGCGACTTCAGCGAGTACCTGGCCAACCTGCCCAGCAACTCCGACGGCAATCCCGAGGGCAAGATATTCAACAATTCGATCGGCGCTCCTACCACTGAGAGCGGCGCACCTCTTCCATACCCCGGCAACGTTATTCCGATGGCGCAGGTCTCCCAGCAGTGGCTCAACCTGCTCACGCTGCTCCAGCCCTACGTCGGGCAGGAATCCGGCGGCGGCCTCAGTGGCCTGGATTCCAACTCGCATGAAAGCGGCACGGGCGTCTTCAACAGCAACATGTGGGTCGCCCGCCTCGATCAGACCTTCAGCGACAAGCAGACCGGTTTCGTCCGCTTCACGCGCTGGACCGATGCTCTCGGCGGACCCCAGATGTACGGTGCGGCTGGCGGCGGCGGCTTCGGCATCGGCGGCTACGGCGGCAACTCCACCAGTGCCGACGACAGCCTGGCCATCGGCACCGACTACGTCTTCAACCCCACGCTGATCACCGACGTGCGCCTTGGCTACCTGCGCTACAACATCATCGACATCAAGAACGACGAATCGGTCCAGGAAGCCAATAACCTCGGCATCCCGGGCCTGAATACCGCACAGCCAATCACCGGCGGTTCGCCTGGGTTCTTTATCTCTACCCTTTATGGCGGCAGCACCCAGCCGGTCTACGGCGACGGCCTCAACGTTGCCCGCTGCAATTGCCCCCTCACCGAGCGCGAAGACCAGTTCCAGGTCGTCAACAACTGGACCAAGACCATCGGCAACCACGCCATCAAGCTGGGCGCCGACCTGCGCTACGGACGCAATCTCCGCGTGCCTTCTGACAACGATCGTACCGGCCTGCTGAACTTCGGCACTGCCCCAACGGCAGACAACATCGACAAATTCGGCGGCATTGGCTTCGCCACTTTGGCGCTGGGCGACGTGACCAGCTTCAACCGCTACGTCTCCGCCTCCACCAACGCCAAGGAGTTCCAGAAGCGCGAGTTCTTCTATGTGCAGGACACTTGGCGCCTCAACAACAAGCTCACCCTCAACCTGGGCGCCCGCTGGGAACTCTACTTCCCGGAGTCCGTCAACGGCCCGGGCAATGGCGCGCTGATGAACATGGCCGACGGCTACCTGCACGTTGCAGGGTTTGGCGGCATCAAGTCCAACATGGGCTGGCAACTGGACAAGAAGAAGCAATTCGCGCCTCGTCTGGGCGCCACCTACCAGCTCACCCCCAAGACCGTCCTCCGCGCCGGTTACGGACGCAGCTTTGACATCGGCGTCTTTGGTTCCATCTTCGGACACACCGTCACGCAGAACCTACCCGTCCTCGCCAACCAGAGCATCAGTAACTCGAGCACGACCGGCCAGGCCTTCTGCCTTGGCAGCCCGGCCGATAACCCCGGTTGCAACCCAGCCAATGACACTAACGCTTCGGCCCAACCCGCGGGCGGTGGACCGATTCCCTATGCCAATGTGGCGCCGATCGTGCCTGGAAACGGCCTGTTGCCGAATCCTGGCAGCCAGGTCAACACCAAGGCGCGTCCCAACCCGCTGCAATTCCCCACGCTCGACGCCTGGAACTTCAGCGCGCAGCGCGCCCTCACTCCCAGCCTGACCCTCACCGTGGCCTACGTTGGAAACAAAGGCACGCACACCTTGAGCGATGGCGATGGCAACGGCACCAACCCGAATGAATCCGCTATCAACCTGCCTGCGAAATACAGCATCAATGGACAGGCACTGCACTACGATCCGAGCGCTCCCAGCACCCCGGATGCCTCGGGCGCTACCTCAAACCAACTTTACCTGCAGCGGTTTTATGGCGGCACGTTGAAGGCCTGCCAGGATCCGGTCTACCAGCAGCCCACCGGCGACCCAAATCTGCTCCCTGGTGCTTGCGGTTGGTCTCAAGGCATCAGCTACTTGGGCGATGACCAGAACACCCACTTCAACTCTCTGCAAATCACCCTCGCTCAGTCCACCTGGCACGGCCTCAACGTGAACGGCAATTACCAGTGGGCAACGGCCACCGACTTCGCCGGCAACTTCTCCACATGGAGCAAATCGGCGGTCTACGGAAACGACGGCAATGTTCGCCACCAGGCGGCGACGGCCTACGGCAGCTACGCGCTTCCGATAGGCAAGGGCAAGGAATTCCTCAACAGCGCAAATCACATCGAGGATCTGATCATTGGTGGATTTGAGATCTCTGGGACCGCAAACCTCTCCAGCGGCCTGCCCTTCTCGATAGGGGTCGGCTGCGCCGGCATCCCGGGCGACGCACCATGCCAGCCTAACGCCAGTGGAACGCTGGGAACCGGGCTCCATACCAAAAGTAACGCTGGCGGTACCATTACGTCGGGATTCTACAATACCGCGCCGGCGGGTATGTTCACGGATGCGGGTCTGGACACCATCGGCAACCTCAAGCGCAACAGCTACTTTGGACCGCACTTCTGGAATTCGGATCTCTCGCTGCAAAAGAGCTTCGCGATCACGGAGCGTGCGTCTGTCAAGTTCCGCGTCGATGCACAGAACGCGTTCAACCACATCAACCCGGGTAACCCGAGCGGCGGTGACGTTTATTCCGGCGGCGGCGGACCGATCTACGACATCAGCGGCCAGGCGCCTGGACCGGGGCCCCGTCAGCTGGAGTTCTCACTGTCAGCAAGGTTCTAATTGCGCAGAGGAGCCGCAACAAACAGAGAGGGGAGCTTCGGCTCCCCTCTTTCGTTTAGCCCCGCCTTCTCTCTTCGAAGTTCGAAGCAGAACGCCATCCAGGAATTACACTGCTAGATAGGTTTTTCCCATGCTGCGTACTCTTCTTCCCGCATTTCTGGCCGTATTTCTGGTCCTGGCCGCACCGGCCCAGGCCCCGCGGAGCAATACCCAGCCGGCCGGCGAAACGGCCCAGACTGCCCCCACTCCCTTTGAGACAGCCCAGAGTCTGGCAGCAAAAGGCCGTCTCGCCCAGGCCCTGGCGATGCTGGACGCGCTTGCCGCACAAACTCCCGAACCTGCCGGCGTGGAGCGGCTGCGGGGGATGATCTTCTACCAGAAGGATCAGCTCGGAGAAGCCGCCAAAGCGCTGGCCGGCGCGGTCAGCCAGGATGCAACCGACCGCGAAGCGGTGGAGATGCTGGGAGTGACGCTCTATCGGCTGGGCAGGCCTCAAGACGCGATTCCGCTGCTGGAGGCGGCAGACCTGGCGCCGGTGAAGGAAGCGAATCTCGAGCCGAAGTATGTGCTGGGCCTGTGCTACTCCGATGTCAAGCGCTACGACGATGCCCGCCGCGCCTTTGCCGCGCAATACGGCTTTCAGCCCGACTCCCCCGAAAGCCACCTGCTGGCCGCCCGCCTCTTTCTGCGCCGCGAGCTGGTTGCCGAGGCCGCCGGCGAGGCAGGCAAGGCGCTCGCGCTCAACCCCACGCTGCCCCTCGCCCACCAGCTTCTGGGCGAGGCGGCGCTAGCCCGCGGCGACCTGCCAGCGGCCATTCGCGAGCTGGAAGCGGAGCGCACGCTCAATCCGCTCAACGGCGTCCTCTATGACCGGCTGGGCGACGCCTACCTGCGCAACGGGCAATGGGACGAGGCCCGGCAGGCCCTGGATCGCGCCGTGCTGCTGGAACCCAGCGCCACGGGCCCCTACATCCTGCTCGGAGAGACCTTTCTCAACCTCAACCAGCCCATCCAGGCCCTCCACTACCTCGATCGAGCCGAAAATATGGACCCGTCCAACTACATCACCCACAACCTGCTGGGCAAGGCGTACAAGGCAACCGGCCAGCTCGCCGAGGCCAACCGCGAGTTCAAGACCGTGGTCGACATTCAGCGCCAAAACAATCCCAAGCCCGCGGGAAAGTAGCCCATGCCCTCGCGCCGCGCCCTTCTGCTTCTGCTTCAAATCGGAACCCTGGCGGCTTCGCCCGGCCTGCTCCCGGCCCAGGCGTCGAAGCCACCCGAGGCTGCAGCCATCGCCAGGGCCAGCGCAGCCTTTCGCGCCGGCTATGCGGCGCGCCAGGCTGGCCATTTGGAAGCGGCCCGCGCGCAGTTTGCCGAGGCGGTCCGCCTGGCGCCCTCCATCCCCGAGGGCCACGAAGCCCTGGGCGAAGTCCTCCTCGAACTGGACAAGCCCGCCCAGGCCCTGCCGCAGTTGGAACTCGCGCTCAAGCAGAAGCCCGGCGATCGGGGCTTTCAATCCAACCTCGCGGTTGCCCTGGCCGCGGCAGGCGAGCCGGCCAAGGCCGTCCTCCGGTTCAGCGCCGTCTACCAGGCCTCGCAGCAGCCCGGCGCCCAGCCCGTCGACGTCGCATTCTGCCAGGCCTATGCCCGCGCCCTCACCGCCGCCGGCAATCCCGCCCAGGCCATCCAGCTCTTTCAAGCCGCCGTAGACCGCGGCGCAGCCACAGCGGATGTCTTCGACGCCATCGGCTCCCTTTACGCCCAATCCTCCAACTGGGCGCAGGCCGAGCCCCAGTTCGAGCGCGCGCTTTCCATCGACAGCTCCTATCTCCCCGCCCGCATCCATCTCGGCATTGTCCAGCGCCAGCAGCGCGACCTCGACGCCGCGCTGGCTTCTCTCCAAGCCGCCGTCACCCTCGCCCCCTCCAACGCCCTGGCCCAGTCCGAGTACGGCCGCACCCTCGAGGCCGCCGGCCAGGACGATGCCGCCGTCCCACCCCTCGAACAGGCCATCCAGCTCAACCCCAACCTGCCCGGCGCGCAAAACGAACTGGCCATGGCCCTGCAGCGCCTCGGCCGCCAGCAGGAGGCCATTCCCTGGTTCCAACAGGCCCTTCAGCGCGAGCCCCGCAACGTGAGCGCCATGATCAACCTCGGCCTCGCCCTCACCCTCACCGGCAAGGCCAAGGACGGCCTCGCCTACTTTCAGCAGGCCCTGGCCGCCGCCCCGCCCGACGCCACAGTCTTGAAGGACAAGGGCGTTGCCCACGTGCAACTCTCCAACTTCGACGAGGCCATCGCCGACTTCAACGCCGCACTTGCTCTCGACCCCAACGATTCTCAGCTTCACTACGACCTGGGCATGGCATACAAGTTCAAAGATCGCGTCGACGACGCCATCGCCGAACTCACCCGCGCCGGCCAGATCGACCCCACCCTCCAGGACCCGCCCTACACCCTCGGCATTCTCTTCATGCAGATCGGCCGTCTCGACGAAGCGGTTGTCGAGCTCAGCAAAGCCGTCGCCCTGCGCCCGGACAACGGCGACGCGTGGGCTATTCTGGGCAGCACGCTCAAGCAGGACTCCCGTCTCGACGAAGCCCGCCAGGCCCTGGAGAAGGCCATTCCGCTGCTTCCCGGCCAGCCCGGCCCCCGCGTCACGCTGGCCGGCGTGCTCGCCGAGCAGGCCGGCGCAGACACCGCGGCCGCCGACGCCGCAGAAGCCGCCGGCGACCAGGCCAGGGCCGATCAGCTCCGTGCCCAGGTCAAAGACCTCCGCGCCCAGGCCGCCGAATACCGCCGCCAGGCCGCCGATCTGGCCCGCGGCGCCGTCAGCCGACAAAAAGCCAGCTTCGCCATGAATGCCGGCAATCAACTCCTCCTCAAGGGGCAGATCGCCGACGCCGTCGCCCGCTACCAGGAAGCCATCGCCGCCGATCCCACCTTCGCCGACCCCCACAACCAGCTGGCCGTCGCCTACGATCGCCAGGGCCGCGCCATTGATGCTGCCGCCGAGCGCGCCAGGGCCAGGGACCTGACCCCGGCAAACTAGGCTGCTCGTTCTCCCGTGGTGCCTGCCCTCGCGCCCATGGCGGTCGCTCTCTCACGCCCCGCCCGGCCCTCGATCACGCCGCCACTAACTCGCCAACCCGCTAACTTGCTATCTTCGCGGAGCGGAGGCTAACTCGCCGCATTTGTATTGAAGTCTTCTTCGCATTCAGTGCCGCCGCGGAGTAACCTACTCTCCATGAACTGGCGGCGCGGACTTCTGCTGGCTGGAATCCATCTGGCGGTGGCATGGCCACTGATTGTCTGGCAAGAGGCGCGGGAATGGCCGCATTTTCGTCCCAGCACGGCTCAACCCCAGAGCACGGCCATCCGGTTGGCTGCTTGGCAGGAGGAACACACGGCCACGTTTGATCCCTGCGGGTTCTGGAGGTCGATTCCTCCGCAGGAGACTGTCATCCAGATGGGCGAACTTCCGGCGGCGGCTTTGTCCGGATGGGGAGTTGAGTGTCCGGCCCCCTGGACGTTTTACGGAATCCTGCACCAAGGGCCTGCAAGGGACACGCAGCGAGAGCTCGTCACCGTTGCAGCCGCATTTGGCACCCTGATACCTCTCCAATGGCTGCTGATCGGCGGCCTTCCGCTGATCCAGCCCCGGCGTTGGTGGCTGGAACCGGGAGCCTTCATCACCAACTGCACGCTGGCGGGAGCCGCTTTGGCGCTGATCCCTTTCGTGGCCCACGCATCAGCCATTCCGGCTCTATTGACCGCCCTGGCCTGGTTCTGGTGGTTCGGCCTGCTCCTCTGGCGGTCCCTCCGCGCCGCCTGGCGCCTCGTCGCCCACCGCGCAACCGCCCGCGCCTGAACAGCCCAGTCAACAACCCGCCCGCTCCCTCGTCTAACCGAATGAAAGAGTGTACTCTTTGATCGCCATGCGAAATCAATCCGCCTTTCCCTTTGTGCTCGGGGTCCTCGCCGCCCTCTGCCTGTCTGCCGCCGCCCAGCAGCCGGCCGCCCCGCCGTCCAGTACGGACCAGCCCGCCGCCACCCTCAAGATCCAGGCCCGCGAGGTCGTCCTCCCTGTCACCGTCCGCGACAAGCGCGGCGCCCTGGTTGCCAGCCTCAGCATCGGCGACTTCACGCTCACCGAAGACGGCCGCCCTCAGACCATCAAGAGCTTCACCCGCCAGAGCAACCTGCCCTTCCGCCTGGGCCTGCTGGTCGACACCAGCCGCAGCGTCACCGCCGCCATGGACAGCGAGCGCAGGGCCGCCGGCAAATTCGTCGACCAGATGCTTCCCGCCGACCCCAAGGCCGGAACCGCCGCCGACCAGGCCTTCCTCATCCACTTCGACCACGAGGTCGAGCTCCTTCGCGATTTGACCAGCGCGCGCGAAAAGCTGCACAGCGAGCTCGACGACATGGGCCCCACCCGCGTCTCCGGCGATTCCTCCCAGGGCCCTGAGACCCGCGACAGCGACCGAGGCGAGGCCGAGTCCCGCCGCCGCGGAGGCACCCAGCTCTACGACGCCATCTACCTCGCCTGCCACGAAATCATGGAGTCCCAGGACGGCCGCAAGGCCCTGGTCGTCTTCTCCGACGGCGCCGACCGCGGCAGCAGGGAGACCCTCAACGACGCCATCGACGCCGCCGACCACGCCAACGTTGTCGTCTACACCATCTATTTCAAAGGCGAGCAGGAGAATAGCGGCTTCGGCAACGGCTCTCCCGGCGGCCATCGCGGCGGCGGTTATCCGGGCGGAGGCGGCGGTTACCCCGGCGGTGGGGGCGGCTATCCCGGCGGCGGAGGCCGTCGCGGCGGCCAGGAGCCCACCAGCGCCACCGGCCAGGACGGTAAAAAGATCATGGAGCGCATCGCCGTCCGAACTGGCGGCCGTTATTTCGAAGCCAAGAAGAAGGACTCGCTCGACGAGATCTACGCCCAGATCGCCGAGGAACTGCGCGGCCAGTACCTGCTTACCTACACCCCCGACGTCGTCGACAAGGAAGGCGGCTACCACAAGATCGCCCTCAAAGCCGGCAAGGACGACCTGGTGGTCGTCACCCGCGAAGGGTACTACGCCCCCTCAGGCGACCAGAAGTAGCAGCCGCTTGCCTGGGAGCGAAACAGGCTCTGGCCGCCTCAGCGCATCTTTCGGCCCGCCTCACAGCCTGGCCGCACCGACGACCTTCAGAAAGCTCCGCAGTTCCCTGGAATGCACCAGGTCCTGGGGCACGGGCTCCTTGCTCTTCCTGTCGATGCGATCCTGCAGCACAAACTCAAACGCAACTCCGTCGTTGCCCCAGCGCACCACTTTGGCTGCCAACGTGATCGATCGGCTGCGTTGCGGCTGCCCGGCGTCCGCCATGGTCAGCGTCACCCGCAGCGTTGTGCCTGGATACCAGCGCTCGTCGGTCACCGCATACATGCCCGTGAAGTTGAGATCCCGGATGGCATACACCTGCGGCATGCCGACCGTCCAGAAGGATGCGGTCAGCCCGGGCGCCGGCTCCCGCGGCTCGATTCTTGGGTCCTCGTAGAACAGCCGTTGCAGCCAGTTCTTCTTCTTTTTGGGCGCCGCTGCGCCCGCCACGAGCGAAAGCCTCTCCTTCGTCTGGCCATGCCCGCTGTGATCCTCGGTGAGGGAGCTATCCGCAATCTGGGTTCGTTCGGGAGGCCTCATCGCGCGCGGTCCAGCACCGAACCGATCCGGATGCTCTTCGGCGCCGAGCTCCACGACCGGCGCGCCGGACTCGGCGGCTTCGCGCGGCAGCAGCTCCACCTGGCGAGCCACCATTCCCGGAGGCCCGATCATCAGCTGATCTCCCGCTCTGGTCCGCGAAGAGTGGATAGAGTCGGAGGGCAAGGCAAGAACGCTGGCCGCCGTAGGGCTTGAAGCAGAGACCAACCGCGCGGGGAAGGACTCCACCGCTTCAATCACGCGGCAATTCTCGTCCAGGTAGACCAGATCGATCGAATTCCGCGCTTCCTCCGCCTGGAGGCCGCGGAAAGGCTGCATCCACAGGCCGATGCCAGAACCGGGCCGGAGCTTGAGAAGCCAGTCTTTGCGGATGGAGCTTACGAAATCGCCCTTCACCACATCGCCGACGAGAAGACATCTCCTGGTTAGGTTGTATGCAGTCGTCTCCGGTGTGTCCATACAGCCCTTCCCTCCGCCACTCCTTGGCCCCCAATCCTAGGATCGTCGTCCGTGCAGCGGCCGCTCCGTGCTTTCGCCGCTCGGACCTGGGGCCCCTGTTATGTGCGACGCTAGCATAACCGAACCACGCCTCGATCCCCGATTTTCGCGGCGTCACTCATTCATTACTCCACCCCGCCCCGCCCTGGCCCGCGGCGGTCCACGCCGGGCAATCGCATCCACGCCCCTCTTGCAACATGCGTTCGCTCAGTTTCTCTCCTGCAACCAGGTCGCGCTGAGCTGTTCGATGAGTTCCTGGCGCAATTGGGTGTACTTGAGGCTTTTCTGCCCCCGCAAGGCAACGATTTGAGTGCGCTCCAGAATCATGGACAGGTTGGAGTCGAATTTTCCAGGGTGATCCAGATAGCGATGGACCAGGCTTGGCTCCTTGATGAAGTCCGCCGCGCGATCGGGCGAATCCGTCAGCATCGCAAGTTTGCGATCCCAGAGCAGATAACCCGCCAAGGCGCCCAGGGCGGTGCGGGGCCGCGCTGGATCGATCGGCAACGACCATGCCTGGTTCCAGGGCATTACTTCCTGAACAGGCATCGGGTGGGCTATGGCATAGCCCTGTCCATGATCCGCGTCCAGGATTGCGGCAGCCTCGATCAGGCCATCGTCGTCCAGACCCTCCACTGTCACCTGAACGCCGCAATCGTGCGCCAGCATGGTCAGGTGGTAGATGAATACCAGGGCTCGAACCGGCCTGTTGAGCGTGCTGCGCAACAAAGCTTGATCGATCTTCACGCGATCGCATGGAACCTGGTCCATGCGCAGCAGTGAACTATAGCCGGAACCCAGATCGTCCTGCTCAATCTGGATGCCCGCCTGGCGAAACTCCGCAATGCGCAAATCGCGCTTGGCAATGTCGAGCGACTCCTTGGTCTCCAACATCTCCAACTTCAAGATGCTGGCGGGCAGTTCCCAACGGGTCAAGACCTCAAAAACACTATCCCGGTAGGCTTCTTGGGTGAGCCCGTTGGGCGGGAGATTGAGCCCCACGGGAAGTTTCAGTTGCGGGTTCTGCTCCCGCCACATCCGCGTGTCCAGGCAGACCTGGTCCAGGCCGAGTTGGAACAGGCGCAGCAAGGCGGCGTCGCCAAACGCCGGCAAAAATGCTGCCGGCTCGATCAGCGATTGTCCTGGGCAGGACAATCGCGCCAGAGCCTCGATACTATCGAGCTTGCCCGTGCGCAGGTCGACGATGGGCTGATACAGCATCTGTACCGCCCCGTGATCGAGACATTGCAGATAGGTCCGGCGCAGAGCTGTGGAGATGACCGTTGTTCGCTCACTGCGCAAGACGGCATGGCTCATTGCCTGTTGGATGTGCTGGAGCATGGCCTTGCGAGAGGCCGCGCCGAAGAATCCCGCCCAGCCGCTGTAGAGGCTCAAGATGGCAAAGACCTGTCCGGACTCATCGAGCAAAGGGACCGCTGCCGAAGAGCGAAACCCGCGCATCTTGGCTTCCTCGCGCCAGGGGTCCATCCTCTCTTCTTTTTCATAGGAGCTGTTGATCTGGATCTGTCCTGTGCGCCAGGCGCGTCCCGCGGGCCCCCTTCCCGCTTTCGCTTCTTTTTGAATCTGGAACAAAGGCGCGCGCTGCGTTTGCAGCGCTTCGGCATAGGCCTGACCTTCCTGCCCGCCCTCGGCCTCGATTTGCATGAGCCCCTGGGCGTCGGGCCGTAAGAACAGACAGGCCAGGATGCCGTCGAAACTTCCCACCGCATGCAGACCGTGACGCAACACATCGGCAAGGTTGTTCACTTCCTGAATGGCTTCGTCCAGAGCCGTGAGGTGCGATGCAACCGATGCCTCGAATTGGACGTAACTAACAATCTGCGCCTCGATGTCAAGCTGCAAACGCTGGTCGAGCGCCCCGCCTAGCCGTTCCCGCTGTTGGATTTCCACACCCGCGAATTCCAGGAATTGCTTTATTTTCCGGTGATACAGGTGATACGCCTCCATCATCATGGGGAGGCTCACGCCCACCAATGTGTGTGCCCACCCCACCAGAAGCGCTCGTTTGAAATGCTCTTGCGGCGTTGTTCCGGCTGCCAGAAGAAAATGCAAATGTTGCGCCTGCCTCGATTTGAGATGCTTGAGCTCTTCCGGATTCAATCGAGCCAGAATCGCCGAGCTTTCGGCCCGGTTGCTTAGGTGAGCGTAGAAGGTGTCGACAAAATCTTGAACCGCTTCATTGACTCGCTCATGAAAGGGACGCAGAAGTTGATCGATCTCTTCGCTATAAGACGAGGCAAAGTCCGCGAAGTATTCAGGGGTTGGCATCGTTTCTTGCGCTGCGGACTCTTTCACCGTCGTTCCTCGATGCGTTCAGGGTATCCGTGTAGGAGTAAAGGAATCGGGAAATGCCTGCGGTTCCAGTTTGTCCTTCGGTTACAGCCCAAGATTATCTCAGTTGCCTTCACTCGCGATCTTTTTTGCTTTCGCTTCAGGCCCAAGAAACGGGCGTGCATGGCAAGGCCTTTGCCAGAACCAAAAGATCGAGGCTTGCGCCGAGCCGGAGCATTTTCCCGGACACATCTTTTTCAACGCACCAGGCAAGCGGCTCAGAACCAACGGGCGAATCAGCTCAAGCACTGGAACGCGCCAAAACCATCTACCCGGAACTGCTGGCCCGAAAAGCATCTCCCGATGTGGCGGCACAGGCGGCGGCTAACGCCCGTCGCTGGTGGCGCAACAGCGGGATGCTTTTGAACTCGGTGTTGCACCTTGTCTAGGCGGACAGGCTGGGCATACCCCGCCTCTGCCGACCTCAACTTCCCGAACCGCCCGGTGCTGACCCGCATGTCCGGGTGGTGTGGCAGGGAAGAGAGGCGACGGCTCGCGGGCCTTCCTGGCTCAGCCGTTTAAACTGGAAGCGGCCCGTTTGAACGCGATGACACTCCGGTTGAGCAGGATTCGCCGCTTCCACTTCAATCTTCCGCAGCGCATTGCGGCGGGGTTGCTGGCGCTTTTTCTCCTCCAGGGCCTCTGGTTGACCGGGCGCCAGACCCTCACCGACCGCGACTACCAATTCGCCCGCTGCGGCCGCGAGACCTGGGAGCACCCCGCGGCCCTGGCCGGCTACTACACCACCTGCGGCAACATCCACGACGGCATTCTTGCCTATCGTTTGGCCGGCCTGCCGCTCACGCTGAACCTGCTGGCCGAGCGCGCCCTGGACCGCTTCCGCAAGCCCGAGGACCGGGTTCTTCAGACTGGCGGCGAGATCAGCACCTGGGAGCTGCGCCACCAGCTTACCCACGTGCTGCTGCTGCTGCGCCTGCCGTTTCTGCTCGCCGGCTGCCTGTTGGGCGCGGGCCTGTGGTGGGTCACGCGCCGGCTCTACGGCAACCTGGGCGGCTATACGGCCCTGGCCCTCTACTGCTTTTCTCCACCGGTCCTCAAGGCCTGCCTGGCCCCCAATCTGGAGATCCTCGCCGGTCTGGGCGTCTACGGCGGCGTCTACACCTGCATCGGCGTGGCCCACGCCATGCAGGGCCCGCGGCGGAAGGGTCGTTCGCGCATGGTGCTGCTCACGGCCGCCTTCGGCCTGGCCGCAACCTCCCACATCGCCGCCTTGCCGGTAGTGGCGCTGCTGGGCCTGGCGGCCATGCTCTGGGTAGCCGAGGGCCGCAGGAGCCAGGTGCTGCCCGTGGTGCTGATCGCCGCAGCCGGCGCGCTGCTGCTGGTGTTCGCCTGCTACGGCTTCTCGGCAGACGCCTTCAGCTACGTCTTCCGCTCGGCCGCGGGCTTTCTGTCGGTCTCGCTCGACCCCGCCCGCCGCTTCTTCTCTACGCTCTCGAATGCTGCCACCACCCTGGCCGCCGCGGCCTCTCTGGTCCTCTATCTCGGCCTGCGCCGCTCCCGCTACTTCGGCAACACAGCTCCGCTGCTCTGCGCGGTGGTTTTGTTCCTGCTGGTTCTGACCGGGACTCAGGGCGCCCCTTGGCTGTGGGCGCTGCCGTTCCTGCTCACGTTTATCGGCGGCGTCTTTGCCGACGCCTACGAGGGGCCGCGGGGCCGCCTCGCCCTGGCCGCCGCCGGCGCACTCGTGCTGCTTCAGGCGGTGTTCTGCGTGCTGAGTTTGCCGGGGCTGCTGTAGGGGGCGGGTCCCCCGGGGTCTGAGCGGACAATTGCCCTTTGAGTGCCGGTTCCGGGGACCCTGCCCCGAGGAAAGGATCAGTGTGTTCCGAGAAATGCACTTGACGACATTAGGCCTTCTGAAGCATGCTTTTCAAGTCGTACCTTCCTTTCTTCAGCCGCACCCGCCGTGGCGGGCGCGCAACGGCAAGCAGGGCAAGATGTAAGAACAAGTTAGTTCCTGTCAAGTCAGTTCCTGTGCTTTTGCGCGGAACAGCGGATGCGGAGGGGAGAGCTTGCTATGCACCAACCGAAGGATTGGAAGACCCAGGGCCAACCTGCCCCGGACAAAAATTGGCCGGTTGAGTTTCACGAGGACTTTTACGCAGAGTTTCGAACCTGGTCCGAAGTGGTTCCGGACGCAGTCTTCAGCACACTTGGCAAGTTGCGGTTATTCGGTCCATCGCTTGGGCGGCCTGGCGTTGACACGCTCAAGGGATAAGAGTTTCCCAATATGAAAGAGCTAAGGGTCGATGCTGAAGGCGGTGTCTGGCGAGTCGCATTTGCCTTCGACCCGAGGCGTCGAGCCATCTTGCTCACGGGTGGAAACAAGACGGGCATCTCAAAGGATCGGTTCTATGCAGCGCTCATACGAGTCGCCGACGAGCGCTACAAGAGGCACCTGAGAACCGTTGGCGCTGAGAGGAGTAGCAAATGACAGTTTCCCTCGAGGACATTCTCCGCGAAATGCCCGAAGAGCGCCGGCGGCGGATTGAGCAGCGCGCGGCGGAGTTGATCGCAGAGGAGATGAACCTGCGCGAGGTTCGCCGTCTGCGCAAACTCACTCAGGCGCGCCTTTCGAAGAAACTCAAAATCGGTCAGGAGGGCGTTTCCCGCATCGAGAAGCGCACAGACCTTTATCTCTCCACGCTGCGCAGCTATGTCGAGGGCGTGGGTGGCAAGCTGTCTCTTGTGGTGGAATTCCCCGACCGGCCGCCGGTGATTCTGGCCGGTTTGGGCGAAAACACGGGTAGCGGCGGAGTCAAAAGCAAGGCCAAAAAGAAGGCCGGGACCTCGGCCAAATCGAAGGCCGCGCCGCGCCGCGCCGCGTGAGCTGCGGAAGCACCGTCAAGTGCGCCGAAGACAGTCTATAAATTCAACCAAAAGAAGGACTTATTTGTTCCTTTTCGCCTTGCTGAAACCGCCTTCAAGCCGCTAAAATAGAAGTCGAGCCCACGGACCCGGCCCCGCTTTTTCCGGACCCTCTCTCGCGCCCCCCGGCGGGCTGGAAAAGACCCTATGCCAGACGACAAGAATCCCCAGCTTCCTCTCGATCCCCCCACGCCGCCTCCCAGCGGCACAAACTTCCTTCCCATGAACATCGAAGAGGAGATGCGCCGCTCCTATCTGGCATATTCCATGTCCGTCATCATCGGCCGGGCGCTCCCCGACGCACGCGACGGCCTCAAGCCCGTACATCGCCGCATCCTCACCGCCATGGACCGCGAAGGACTGCAGCACAACAAGCGTTACTCGAAGTGCGCCGGCGTGGTCGGCGAGTGTCTCAAGAAGTACCATCCCCATGGCGACTCTTCGGTCTACGACGCCCTGGTGCGCATGGCCCAGCCGTGGTCGCTGCGCTACCCGCTCGTCGACGGCCAGGGAAACTTCGGCTCCGTCGATGGCGACCCGCCCGCGGCCTACCGTTACACCGAGTGCCGCATGGAGCGCATCGCCGAAGAGATGATGGCCGACATCGACATGGAAACCGTCGACATGATGGCCAACTTCGACGAGACCACCGACGAGCCCACCGTCCTGCCCACGAGGATTCCCACGCTCATCGTGAACGGGTCGAATGGCATTGCGGTGGGCATGGCCACCTACATTCCTCCGCATAACTTGACTGAGGTGGTCAACGCCGCCATCGCTCTGATCAAGGATCCCAACGCCGGCCTCGAAGAAGTTCTGAAACACGTGCAGGGCCCCGACTTTCCCACCGGCGGATTTCTCTACGGCAAGTCCGGCATTCCCCAGGCCTACAAGACCGGCCGCGGCCGCTTCCTCATGCGCGCCAAGACGGCTTTGGAAAATCTGACCAAGGAAAAGCAGGCCATCATTGTCACCGAGATTCCTTACCAGGTAAACAAGTCCAGGCTCATCGAGCGCATCGCCGAGCTGGTGAACGACAAAATCGTCGACGACATCAGCGACGTACGCGACGAATCCGATCGCGACGGCATGCGCATCGTCATCGAACTCAAGCGCGGCGCGCAGCCCGAGATCGTGCTCAACCAGCTCTACAAGCACACGTCGATGCAGGAAAGCTTCTCCATGATCTTTCTTGCCGTGCTCAACGGGCAGCCGCGGGAACTGGGTCTCGATCAGGCCATCCGCGCCTTCCTCGACCATCGCGTCGACGTGGTGCAGCGCCGCACCGTCTTTCTGCTCAAGAAAGACCGCGCCCGCGAGCACATCCTTGAAGGCCTCAAGATCGCGCTCGACAACCTCGACACGGTCATCCGCATCATTCGCGGATCGGGCTCGCGCGTCGAGGCTCGCGAGAACCTCTACGCCTGGGGCAAGGGCAGCCAGATCGTCATCACCCTCGACCGCGTGCGCCTGCCGCACGAAGAAAAGGGCCTCACCCTCCGCCAGATCGACGCTATCCTCGAACTGCAACTCTACCGCCTCACCCAGCTCTCCATCGACGAGCTGCTCAACGAGTTGACCCAGGTGCGCGCGCGCATCGCCGAGTACGAGTCGATCCTGGCCAGCGAAACCAAGCTGCGCGCCGTCATCGTCAAAGAGCTTGAGGAAGTCCGCGACAGGTACGGCGACGCCCGCCGCACCCAGATCGTCGACGAGTCCGCCGAACTCCAGCTTGAAGACCTGATCGCCGACGAGCAGGTCGCCGTCACCGTCTCGCACCAGGGCTACCTCAAGCGCACCCCCATCAGCATCTATCGCCAGCAGCGCCGCGGCGGCACCGGCCGCATGGGGATGAAGACCCGCGAGGAAGACTTCGTCGCCCAGCTCATCATCGATTCAACGCACGCCTATCTGCTGTGCTTCACCAGCACCGGCCGCGTCTACTGGCTCAAGGTCTACGAGATTCCCGACGTGGGCGCCGCCGGCAAGGGCAAATCCATGCAGAGCCTGCTCGACCTGCAAGCCGGCGAGAACGTCCGCGCCATTCTCCCCGTCAAGGATCTCGAAGAAGAGGGCAAGTTCATCTTCTTCGCCACCCGCAACGGCACGGTCAAGAAGACACCGCTCAAGGACTTCTCCAACGTCATGGCCCGCGGCATCATCGCCATCGGCATCGACAAGGACGACGACCTGGTCTCCGCCGGGCTGACCAACGGCAAGCAGACCATCTTCATCGCCACCCGCGACGGCATGGCCATCCGCTTCGAAGAGGAATACGACCCCGAGCGCAACGGCATCGGCCTGCGCCCGATGGGCCGCAATGCCGGCGGCAACCGCGGCATCTCGCTCAGGAAGGGCGACTACGTCATCGGCGCGGCCATCACCAACTCCGACGCCATGCGCGACAGGGAGCGCGATGAGTGCGCCGTGCGCCTTGGCCTCGTCGACAAGCTCTCCGCACTGCGCCAGGCCGAAGCCGCGGCCGAGCAGGCCCTCATCCAGGCAAGGGAAGACTGCCGCAACAAGATTGTCGATTCCGCAATCGTCTCTGCCGCCGAGAAGGCGGTCGAGGCCGCCTGGAAGGCCATCAAAACCCTCGACGACAAGCTCTGCGTCACCCAGCAGCGCATCCTCACCGTCACCGAGAACGGCTTTGGCAAGCGCACCGATGTGGACGAGTACCGCCTCACCGCGCGCGGCGGTCAGGGCGTCACCAATCTCAAGGCCACCCCCAAGGTGGGCAAGACCGCCTCCATCCTGCTGGTGAATGAAACCAGCGAGCTGATGGTCATCAGCCAGTGGGGCAAGATCATCCGCATCGACACCAAGACCGTCCGCGCCGCCGGCCGCGCCACCCAGGGCGTCCGCCTCCTCAACCTCGAGCCCGAAGACAAGGTCGCCGCCGCCGTAATCATTCCGCCCGAAGAACTGAAGGACGACGAGCCAACTCTGTTGCAATGAGGACCGCATGGACAAGACACTTCGCCGCGTCACTGATCTTGATGAGCAGCGGGCCGAGACGTATCGCTATTGGCAAAGCCAGTCGATCGGCGCGCGCTTGATTGCCATCTCGGAATTGAGTCAGGAAGCTTATGCTTTCGCAGCCGCCTTCAAAGGAGCGCCTCCCCATGATGAGCAAGGACTTTCAAGACATTCTGCGCGCATTCAACGTCCACAGAGTTAAGTACCTGGTCGTTGGAGGTTTCGCCTTCGGTGTGCACTTGGAGCCGCGCACCACGAAGGACATCAACCTCTGGATTCGCACCGACCCGGAGAATGCACAGGCTGTGTTTCAAGCGCTCGCTGAGTTCGGCGCTCCGATAGCTGGAATGACGCCGAACGATTTTATGGACGGGACGATCTTTCAGATGGGCCAGATGCCGGATCGAATCGACATTCTTCAGCAGGTTTCAGGACTGGATTTCGACGACGCCTGGGAGCACCGCCTGGAAGGGTTCATCGACGAAAACACTCCGGCGCTCGTCATTTCGAGGGACGATCTGATCCGTAACAAACTCGCCAGTGGGCGCGACCAGGATCTTCTCGACGTAAAGAGGCTGCGAGCCGCTGAGCAGACCAAGAAGTAGCCGCCGCCGTCATCATCCCGCCGGGAGAGTTGAAAGACAACGCGCCAACGGTCTTGCAGTGGCCTTGACGATTTCCCTGGTCTCGACTTTGAGGCCTGGGAAGGTTCGCTCTACACCGTCCAATCCTCCACCACCAGCCCCTTCACGCGCTCAAACTCCCGCGTATTGGCCGTCACCAGAACCAGGTTCCGCGCAAATGCCTGACCCGCGATCAGCGTGTCGTATTCGCCGATGCGTATCCCCTGGCGTTCCAGCTCCGCGCGAATCTCCCCGGCAGCCTGCGCATCCCGCTCAGAGTAGTCGAGGACTGACAAGTTGCGGCTCAAAAACTCCACGAGCGCTCGGGCGTTCCGCGAAACCAGCTGGCTCTTAGCCACCCCGTACCAAAGTTCATGGGCACAAATGGCAGAAGTTACAATCTGCGCATTGCGAAGCGCCGCCTGCGCAAACCGAGCCCGAATTTTGCCAGATGAACCGTTGATCAGAGCAATGCAGACGTTCGTGTCGAGCAGGTAGCTCACTTGAAGTACTCACGAATGGGTGCGAGATTCTGTTTGCGCCCCTCGGGGAAGAGAGGATCTCCCTTGAGCGCATCGATCCGTGCAAACCACTCCTCGACCGTTTCCTTCTTCGTCTCCGGAACAGGCTCCAGCAGCACGCCCGCCCCCATCCGCGTCACCCGCACTCGGTCGCCCTCAAAGCGGAACTCCTTGGGCAGGCGCACGGCCTGGCTGCGCCCGTTCCAGAACAGCTTCGCATCCGTCGTTTTCGGACTCGCTCCGGCCTTTGCCGCCATGGTGCACCTCGCAAGAAGTATATAACAAAAGTATATATCAAATTCAAACCAGCCAAACCTCTCAGCCGCCGTCAACTTCACGCCGGAACCCAGCCGCCCCTCCCAGTTATCGGACGCACCCGAACCTTCCCAGGCACTCGGAATTCCCCGCGCCAGGGCCTAAACTGAGATTGCTCTGAATTCTCCGCACTCCCCCTCATGCGCCGAACCTCCCTCACGGTTCTTGTGCAGGCTGGCCTCTTTCTCATGGCGGCCATGGGTTCGCCAGCCCTGCATGCGCAGGCCGACACGACCGCTCCGCCCGGCCGGGTTCATTTCTCCGCGGCCACCCCGCACACCCGCAGGCACACCAACTCTTACACCGCTGCCCGGCACACGGGCGCCGCCCGAACCGCTCGCCGCAAAACAGCCCACTTCGCAACCTCCTCATCGCCGCAACCTGCCCCGCGCGCCACAACCCATCCTGCAGCACGCGCGCGCCATGCGGCCAGCATCACCCGCACCAAGCTCGCCGCCCATGCCTTCAGGCCGCGTCCGGCGAGTGCTCACCCGGTTCCGGCGCCCGAGCCGCAAGCCGCAGCCGGGCAGGCCGACGCCAAAGCAGATCAAGCCGCCGCCGCGACCGATCAGGGAGACGTAACAACCGACACCCCAGCCACCGAGCCTGAGCCCAGCCACAGGCCGGTCGCCCGGTCCGTCTCGTTCAGCCGCAGGCGCACCCCGATGCCGCCACCCATGCGCGGCTCGCTCACCTCGCTGGAGCGCCAGAACGAGAAGGCCGACGCCGATGGCCTGGAGCGCATCGAGGACGAAGACGATCTCTCCGACCGCATCGCCGGCAAGCTCCTGGTCCCCGTGCCCGTCTCCGCCGCGCTCACCATCAACGGCAACCTGCCCGAGCACCACCGCTACTGCCGCCCCTGGACCGCGCGCTTCCTCTCCGACCTGGCCCGCGCCCACGCTGCCCAGTTCCACGGCGCGCTCGAAGTCAGCTCCGCCGTCCGCACGGTCGAGTACCAGAAGCGCCTGATCGCCGTGAACGGCAACGCCGCCGCAGCCGAAGGGGACATCGTCAGCCCCCACCTGACCGGCGCCACCATCGACATCGCCAAGAACGGCATGAGCCGCGCGGAGATCGGTTGGATGCGCACCTGGCTACTGCTGCTTCAGAACGCCGGCAAGATCGACGTCGAAGAAGAGTTCCAGCAGGCCTGCTTCCACATCACCGTCTACAAGAGCTACGAGCCGGCCCGTCCGCCGAGCCCCATGACCCGAGCAAAATCCACGCATACGGCGGGCGGCCAACCCGGCGCCGGCCACCAGAAGCGGCCGCAGCCAGGGCAATCCCAGTCGAAGTCCCGCCAACCCGACCCCGACACCCTCGGCGGAACCGCTTCCGTGGGCCGCTGAAGCCCCGCATCCGGCCGCCCGCAGCCTCCGCCATAAATTGATTGAGTTTTCCTAACCAATCAAGGGTACAATCGCGGGCAATACCATTTCTTCTCCGGATTTGCCCGGAACCGGCTCAACGCGCGCATGCCTTCGAGAGCAGACCGCGCGCGACCCGCGGCCTGGCAAACTCCGCCGAAGAAATGCACCCGGCCGAACTGGCCTGCGAAAGGCAGAAGCATGAGCGATCTTGAAGTTCAACCTGTGGCCGAGCCAGCCCCCGGGCCTGCCGGTCTGTCCCAACTCCAGCGCGTCACCAGCATCTTCTCGGCGCCCTCCAAGACCTTCGAAGACATCAAGCGCGGCAACCGGAGCTGGTGGATGCCGTGGCTCATCATGGCCATAGTCGGCTACCTGTTCTTTGCCGCGGTATCGACCAAGGTCGGCATGCAGACCGTGGTGGACAATCAGATGAAGCTGATGAGCGAGGCGCAGCAGGAGCAAATGGCCAAAGCACCCCCCGAGACGCAGGCCATGTCGGCCAAGATCTCCCTCTACGTCACCGAGGGCGTCTTTATCGCCAGTCCGGTCTTCGTGTTGCTGATTGCCGCGGTCGTCTCGCTCGTGCTGTGGGGAACCATCAACTTTGTCTTCGCTGGCAAGGCCAAATTCGGCGCCATCTTCGCGGTGTGGTTCTTCGCTAACCTGCCATCTGTCTTCAAATCGCTGCTGGGCATTGTGGCGATCTATGCAGGAGGCACGCCGGAGACATTCAACATCAAGAACTTTGCCCCGACCAACGTAGGCGCATTCCTGCCCGTCATGGAGACCAACAAGGCCGTCTATGCGCTGGCCAGCTCTCTCGATGTGGTCACCATCTGGTCGTTATTCCTCATGGGCATGGGGATTGCGATCGTGGCCGGCGTCAAGCGCAGCTCGGGCTACATTGCGGTGTTTGGATGGTGGACCATCATCGTCCTGATCGGCGTGGGCTGGGCGGCGGCCTTCGGTTGATTTCGATCTCAGAGCAAAAGAAAACAGCGCGAGCCCCAGCCGGGATTCGCGCTGTTTTTGTTCTTGACTCGTCCTTCTCATCCCAACGCTGGGTGCCCCAGGTCTCGATTTTGAGACCTGAGAATCCTCCAGCTACTCCACCCACCGCCGCATGATCAGCGTGGCGTTGATGCCGCCGAATCCGAACGAGTTCGACAGCGCCACGTCGAAGCTGTGGTCGATGGCCTTGTTCGCTACATAATCCAGCCTGCACTCCGGGTCGGCGTTGTCCAGGTTGATGGTCGGCGGCAGCTTCTGGTTCACCAGAGCTAGCACGCTGATGCCGGCCTCCAGGCCCCCCGCGCCGCCCAGCAAATGCCCGGTCATGGATTTCGTGCCCGAGACCTTCAGCTTATGGCTCATCGCGTGCTCGCCGAAGACCACCTCGATCGCCCGCGACTCGTTGCCGTCGCCAGCCGGCGTTGAAGTGGCGTGCGCATTCACATAGCCCACTTCCTCCGGCCGAATCCCCGCGTCCTTCAGCGCCGCTCTCATGCTGCGCTGGGCCCCCGCGCCCTCCGGCGCAATGCCCGTCATGTGGTAGGCGTCCGCGCTCATGCCGTAGCCGATTACCTCGGCCAGAATCTTCGCGCCGCGCGCCCTGGCAAAATCGAGCTCTTCCAGGATCAGAATCCCGGCGCCCTCGCCGATCACAAATCCGTCGCGGTCCTTGTCGAACGGACGGCTGGCGCGCGTTGGGTCGTCGTTGCGCTGCGAGAGCGCGCGCATGGCGGCAAACCCGCCCACCGACAACGGCGTCACCGCCGCCTCGGCCCCGCCGGCAATCATCGCGTCGGCATCGCCGTGCGCAATCATCCGCACCGCGTCGCCGATGGAGTTGGCGGAAGTGGCGCAGGCCGTGGCCGTGGCCGAAATCGGCCCCCTGGCGCCGTAGCGGATGCTGATGTGCCCCGCAGCCATGTTCACAATCGCCGCGGGAATGAAGAAGGGAGAGATCTTGCGCGGACCGCCGGCCAGCAGGTTGGCGTGCTCGCGCTCAATCACCTCGAACCCGCCGATGCCCGAGCCGATAAACACCCCAACCCGGTCGCCGATCTCGTCCGTAATCTTCAGGTCCGCCTGCGCAATCGCCTCCTGGACAGCGGCAAACGCGTAGTGGGTGAAGCGCCCCATCTTGCGCGCTTCCTTCTTATCCACAAAGTTCAGCGGGTCGAAGTTTTTCACCTCGGCGGCGAAGGTGACGGAGAAGCCAGTGGTATCGAACCCCTGAATAGGGGCCATGCCACTGGCGCCGGCAGTGAGTTGCCGCCAGACCTCGGGAGCGGTGTTGCCCACACCGCACACCAGCCCCAGGCCGGTGATGACGACTCGGCGATTCACTTGGGTTACTTGCTGCCTTTCGCGTTTTTCTCGATGTAGTCGATGGCGTCCTTCACGGTCTTGATCTTCTCGGCGTCTTCATCCGGAATCTCGAGATCGAAGGCCTCTTCGAACTGCATCACCAGCTCGACCACGTCGAGCGAATCGGCGCCCAGGTCTTCCTGGAAGCTGGCGCCGGGCGTGACCTCGGCTTCGTCCACCTGCAACTGCTCGACAATGATCTGCTTCACTTTCTCTTCAACGGCCATGC
>JARLGE010000089.1 GCA_031296215.1 Occallatibacter sp. | reverse complement strand
GTCGCCCGATAGAGCTTCGTCGGTCCGCTCCAGGATGATGACGTTCTTCTTGCCCTTCAGTGCGGCCACGATGGCGGCCTCGGGGAAGGGGCGGATGACGTTGACGTGGATGGATCCGACGGTGACGCCGCGGGTCTGGCGGAGGTAATCGACGGCGGCCTCGATGTTCTCAGCGGCCGAGCCGAGGGAGACGAAGACGGTGTCGGCGTCATCGGTCTTGTACTCGGAGATAAGGCCGTAGCGGCGGCCGGTCAGATCGCCGAAATCCTTGTACGCGGCTTCGAGGAATTCGAGAATTGGCTCGGCGAAGTTGTTGCGGCGCGCCACCACGCCCTGCATGTAATGCTCCTGGTTCTGCACCGGTCCGAGCAAGATGGGGTTGGTCAGGTCCATCATCTTGGGAACACGGCGCCGGGTGGGTCCGAAGAGAACGCGCTGGGCTTCGGTGGGGCAGTCGATGATGTCGTCGGGTGCGCCGAGGTACTCGCGGATCAGTTCAGACTCGTGTTTATAAAACGTGCGCTCGAGGTGGGTGGTGAGGAAGCCGTCCATGATGTTCATGCCGGGGGTGAGCGAGAGCTCGGTGACCCGGCGCAGGATCAGCGCCTGATCGGCGGCCTGCTGCGCGTCCTTGCCGAAGAGCATGATCCAGCCGGTGTCGAGCGCGCCGTAGATGTCGTCGTGGCCGCAGTGTACGTTGAGGGCGTGCTTGGTGAGCGCACGCGCGCCCACTTCGAGGACCATGGTGGATCCCTTGCCGGGGGCGTGGTAATACTGTTCCACGCCGTAGACCACGCCCTGGCCGGAGGTGAAGTTGACCACCCGCTTGCCGCAGACGGAGTGGGCGATGGCGCCGCCCTGGGCCGCGTGCTCGCCTTCGGTCTCAACGGCGATGGTGTTGTGGCCAAAGACGTTCAAGTGGCCCTCGGCATAGGCCTGCTGGAACAGCTCGCCGCCCTCGGTGGAAGGGGTGATGGGATAAAAGACGCCGGCGTCGGCTATGCGCGTCTCGGTGTAGTAGGAGACGAGCTGGTTTCCGTTTGCGGTAAGACGAATGCCTGGATAGCGCGCAGCAGCGGTCATAAATCCCTCTCGGATTGGCGAAACTCTCGCCGGCGATGTTCTTGTCTCGATGTTGAGGTCCTGCGCGAGCGTTTGGATCTCGGGGCGCCTTGATTCCCCGGGAATCCACGCCGCAGGCGGTTCTGTCGGTGCACAGGGCCGCGTTCGAAAGCGGCCTGAAATTGATGCCGTTCAAAGTGTAAAGGCCGTGGTGGAGCGGAGGAAACCCAAGGGGAGGGTTGACTCCGGAAATCGGCGAAAAGCGACCTATACATTAGTATGCGCCTGTGAGATAGAGACATGGTCCCACAGGGTGGGATAAGGTGCTGAGGCGGTCGAGATAGCGGGACGATGGAGGGGCTCCGGAGGGCCTCGCCGGGAGATGGAAGCGATGGATCAAGGCGTCAAAAGGACGCCCAGGCGCTCCGCAAGCGTGAGAACCTCGCTGGTTGCGCTGCCATCGGAAAGTAATAGCGAAACTGGCGCGCCGACCACATTCAGTGCCGGGCTGCCAAGGCGATCTTCAAACAGGACGAGAGAACGCTCCGGATCAGCCTGGCGCGAAGTCCAGAGGAGACCTTCAGCGCCCGGATGCTGGTCGTGCAGCGCAAGGCCCCAGGCGCGGGTTTCAGCATACTGCGAACCGTCGCACTCAATCAGCTCCTTGCGGGAGATGCCGAGCTTGCGCAGAGCGATGGCGGAAAGGTCGATGAAGGCGAGGTCGCGGCTGAGGGTCAGTTGCGAGCACACCTTGCCGGCGACATGGGAGGCTTTTGACCACATCTTCTGGCCGGCCTCGAAGGGAACGTCGTGGAAGACGGTCTCCATCAAGGCACAGTCCACAGATGTGCCTGCGTAGATGGTGGGGATGACCACGCCCGCCGCATTGACGAGGGGACTGAATCGCGCGTTGCCTTTTGGAGAGGGATTGAACTGCGCGCTGCCGTAGGCATCCGGGTGGACGCGATAGATCGTGATTCCCTTGCCCCAGGGAACGATGGCCGCTTCGAGTGTGCCCGCCGGAGACTTGATATGCGCTTCTCCTAGCCGTGCTGTATGCCGGAGGCTTCGATCTCAGCAGCGCGAAGAACCTGCTGCGGCTTCGACTTCAGGAGGTCTTTCGGCATTTTATTCCTGAGGTAAGTGTTGACGCTCCCGAACCAAAAGGCCTTCTGCCAGTCGTCTTTGCCGGCGAGAACTTCAAGGACCTTCCCCATGATGGGGAGGGGCCGGGCGCCTTCGGTGAGATCGAGAGCGTAGAGCGGGTAGAGATCCACTCCCTTGAATGGCACCGCGAAGATCTGCCCGGCTCTCTTCCAGCGATGGGGCTGGGAGCTTGGATTGCTGGGGCTGAAATGGGCGACCGCAGCAATGTCCGCGGCCCGGGCGAAATCGCCGCTCTCGACGATCGCCTTCATGGCTTGCGCGAGCATTTTGGCCTCGATGAGGCGATTCGAAGTCAACGGGATTTCCGGCGTCAGCGCCGCAATCAGGGCCTCCCAATTGGTTTCGCTTCTCTTGTCGATCAGGACGTCGATCAACTCAGAGGCCCGCTTGAGGGTATCGAAGACCGTTTTTGTCCGCTCGTCGCTGCCTGGGGCATTGGAGACAAAGACCAGCGCCTGGGCGTCGGAGTTCTCGAGGCCGGAAACGAGTTCCTGCGCCGAACCTTCGTGAATGTTCCAGAACTGAGGTCGGCCGGGATTGGAATACGTGCTTGAGGACATGATTTCTTACCTCTGATGCTATACAGATTATCATAATATAGTCATAATGTCCATCGCATTCTCGGGGCAGATAAAGCGGATGCACCTGCCTGATCCTGCGCCGGACATCCTGGTTGAAACGCGATTCGACAAGGACGGGGCAGGAGCTTTGATGACGATCAGAATGTAGCGGCCTGATGAGCAGACGCGAGCGACCATGCTTGCGACAGGCATGGAGCGTGGAAGGGAGGCGAGCTCTGTGCGCCTGGAAGGAATGATCGTGTTTTGTCTGGCGCCCAAAGCGATCAGGCGGGTTGAGGCTGGGGCATCCGGCCGCCCGCCGGTTGTAGAGTGGTAGCCATGGAAAAACAGAAACTCAGGTCGCAGGCGTGGTTCGGGGGCAAGGACAAGGACGGGTTCATCCACCGTAGCTGGATGCGCAACCAGGGGTTTCCCGGCGACGTGTTCGACGGTCGGCCGGTGATCGGGATCTGCAACACGTGGAGCGAGTTGACGCCGTGCAACGCGCACTTCCGCGAGCTGGCGCAGTTTGTGAAGAACGGGGTGTGGGAGGCGGGCGGGTTTCCGCTGGAGTTTCCTGTCACGTCGATGGGCGAGACCAACATGCGGCCCACGGCCATGATGTTCCGCAACCTGGTGAGCATGGATGTGGAAGAGTCGATTCGGGCCAACCCCATTGACGCGGTGGTGCTGCTGTGCGGCTGCGACAAGACGACGCCGTCGCTGGTGATGGGCGCGGCCAGTTGCGATGTGCCGGCGATTGTGCTGAGCGGCGGGCCGATGCTGAACGGACGCTACCGCGGCGAGCAAATCGGCTCGGGAACGGTGGTGTGGCAGATGAGCGAGGCGGTGAAGGCCGGCAAGATGAGCCAGCAGGAGTTCCTGGACGCGGAGAGCTGCATGAGCCGGTCGGCGGGGCACTGCATGACCATGGGCACGGCTTCGACCATGGCCTGCATGGTGGAGTCGCTGGGGCTTTCGCTGCCGGGAAATGCGGCGATTCCGGCGGTGGATTCGCGGCGCAAGGTGCTGGCGCACGAGACGGGGCGGCGGATTGTGGCCATGGCACACGAAGACCTGCGCATTTCGAAGATTCTGAAGCGCGAGGCGTTTCTGAATGCGATTCGCGCCAACGCGGCCGTTGGCGGGTCGACCAATGCGGTGATCCATTTGATTGCGTTTGCGGGCCGCGTGGGGGTTCCACTCACCCTGGACGACTGGGACAAGTACGGCCACGACGTGCGGACGATTTTGGATTTGCAACCTTCGGGGCGATTCCTGATGGAGGATTTTTATTATGCCGGCGGTCTGCCGGCGGTGTTGAGCAAGCTGGCCGATCACGGGCAACTGGACGGCGATGCGCTGACGGTCAACGGCCGGACCATTGGGGAGAATGTGAAGGACGCGCCCATCTGGAACAGCGAAGTGATCCGCGACTATGAGAAGCCGCTGGTGGAGAGCGGCGGCGTGGCTGTGCTGCGCGGCAATCTCTGCCCGGACGGCGCGGTGCTGAAGCCCTCGGCCGCCTCGCCGCAACTGATGAAGCATCGCGGGCGGGCGGTGGTGTTTGAGAGCATCGAGCACTACCGGGAACGGATCGACGATCCCGACCTGGCCATCGACGAGACCAGCGTGATGGTGCTGAAGTACTGCGGGCCACGCGGCTATCCCGGCATGCCCGAGGTGGGCAACATGGGGCTTCCGGCCAAGCTGCTGGCGCGCGGCATCACCGACATGGTGCGCATCTCGGACGCGCGCATGAGCGGCACCGCCTATGGAACCGTGGTGCTGCATGTAAGCCCCGAGGCGGCACTGGGCGGGCCTCTGGCGCTGGTGCGCGAGGGCGACTGGATTGAGCTGGACGTGGAGGCGCGGCGGCTGCACCTGGAAGTGGACTCGGCGGAGCTGGAGCGCAGGCGCGCGGAATGGATTGCGCCGGACCCGGCCTTCAAGAGCGGCTACCAGTCGCTGTATGTGAAGCATGTGCTGCAAGCCGACAAGGGCGCGGACTTCGATTTTCTGCTTGGCTGCCGCGGACACGCGGTGCCCAGGGAGTCGCACTGAGAGTTGTGCTCTCCCAGGTCCCAAGATCGGGACCTCCACCCCACGGACGTAGACCTATCCGTGGGGACCCCGGACCTGGGGCACCCGAGATTCAGGAGTGATCTGAAATGCAAGACGGCAATGCGGAATTTGCTCGATATCCAAGCCTGCCAGGCCGCGCGGTGCTGGTTACCGGCGGCGCGACCGGCATCGGTGAGTCGCTGGTAGCGCATTTTGCCCGGCAGGGCGCGCGCGTGGCTTTCTTCGACATTCAGGATGAGGCTGCGCACAGCCTGGTTGAGAGCCTTAACGCGGAGGGCTGTCCTGCGCCGCTCTATCTGCATTGCGATTTGACGGATATTGCAGCGCTGCAGAGAGCGGCTGGGGAAGCGATTGCAGCGCTCGGAACGGTGGACGTGCTGGTAAACAACGCGGCCAACGATCAGCGGCACACGATCGAGGAGGTTACGCCGGAGTATTGGGACCAGTCGATGGCCATCAATCTGCGCCCGCAGTTCTTCATGATCCAGGCCGTGCTGCCGGCGATGCGCAAGGCGGGGCGCGGGTCGATTATCAACATGTCGTCGATCTCGTGGATGATTCCATCGACCGGCGTACCGCTCTACATCGCGGCCAAGGCGGCCATTGTGGGACTGACGCGCACGCTGGCGCACGAGCTGGGGCCGGAGGGCATCCGCGTCAATGCCGTGCTGCCCGGCGCCATCGTGACCGAGAAGCAAAAGCGGCTGTGGTACACGCCGGAGTACAAAGCGGAGATCATGGCCAGCCAGGCGCTCAAGCGCGACATTCTGCCCGGCGATGTGGCGCGGCTGGTGCTGTTTCTGGCCGCCGACGACTCCAGCGCGATTACCAACCAGAGCTATGTAATCGATGGCGGCTGGGTGTAGAGCAGCGCGCGGAATCAGGGACTAGGGACCGAAAGACCAAGGGACCAGGGAATGCGAACGAAGAGACGAGCTGAGATCGGTTTGGCGGCGGCGCTGATGGGATGCGCGGGAGGCTTGCTCATGGCGCAGACGGCTGCGACGCCGCGGTCGGTGGAGTACGAACGTGTGCAGCAAAGGCTGGCGCGCGGTTGGAACACGTGGGATGTGCACAGCGTGGCCACGCAGGTGCTGCTGCCGGAGGGGCTGGCGATCCATGTGGGGATGAAGCACAACACGACGCTGAATGGGGACGCATTTCTGGGGGATGTGCTGATTGGGCGGCAGGATAAGGGCGCGGAGGTGGTGACGCCGGGGGCGCATAGCTGGGATGGGAGCTACACCGACCTGACCGTCGAGTGGAACGGGCATAAGTGGCGGGTGCAGAGTGCGCATGATGGGGATGACTTGGTGATGCTGGTGACGCCGCTCGAGGCGAAGACGGCTTCGGCGCTGCCGCCGACCGTGGTGTTCTCGGTGGGCTTTCTGTGGAACCGGCCACTTGAGACGAAAAAGATCGACGGCTTCATCGTGGCGCGCACGGCGGCTAGCGTCGTTCCGGTCTACTGCACGTGTTCGCGGGTAGGGCCGGCGGCAAATGACCGGGCCGAGCAAGGCGTATCGATACCCATTGGCAGCCCAGTCTTTGCTACGGATTTGACAGGGCCGGTGGGCTTGAATACCGGGAAGGAGCCACGCGCGCTGAAAGGGATTGAGGCAGCCATCGAAAAGCAGAAAGCGGCCTACGAGAAGTCAATTGCGGATACGGGGGCAAACGGGCCGATTGTGGATGCGATTGAGACGACGCTGGGCTGGGACACGATCTTTGAGCCGGAAAAGGGGCGTGTCATTTCGCCGGTAAGCAGGGTGTGGAGCGTGGGCTGGGGCGGCTACGTGCTGTTTGACTGGGACACATTTTTCGCGGCTACGCTGGCTTCGGTCGGCGACAAGGACCTGGCTTACGCCAACGCTCTGGAGATTCTGCGCGAGGAGACGGCGCAGGGGTTTGTGCCCAACTATGCGCGGGCAGGCGGGTGGAAGAGTTCCGACCGGTCGGAGCCGCCGGTGGGCGCCATCACCGTGCTGGGGCTTTACAACAAGTTCCACGACAAGTGGTTTCTGGAAGACGCATACGAGCCGCTGTTGAAGTGGAACCGCTGGTGGGCGGCGCATCGCGATGTGCAGGGCTACCTGGCGTGGGGCAGCGACGGCGACAACCAGCCCGCGAACCTGGACGACGATTCTCGCGGCACGCACCAGGGCGCGGAGTTCGAATCGGGCCTCGACAACAGCCCCATGTACGACGGCACGACCTACAACGCAAAGACGCACCTGCTGGAGGTCGCCGATGTGGGGCTGATGAGCATGTACGTTGCCGATTGCGATGCGCTGGAGGAGATTGCGGGGCGGCTGGGGAAGACGGCCGATGCAGCGGAGTTGAAGGAGCGGGCGGCGCGGTACCGGGCCAGGCTGGCGACCATGTGGGACGAGAAGGCGGGGATCTTTCTCAATAGAGACCTGCATACGGGGCAGTCGAGCATGCGGCTGTCACCGACGAACTTCTATCCGCTAATGGCGCACGCGGCGACGGCGGCGCAGGCGAAGACGATGGTTGAAAAGCACCTGCTCAATCCCGATGAATTCTGGGGCGAGTGGGTGATTCCGGCCATCGCGCGCAACGATCCGGCGTTCAAGGACCAGGATTACTGGCGCGGGCGCATCTGGGGGCCGATGAATTACCTGGTCTATCTGGGACTGGCACAGAACGACGATGCGGAGTCGCGCAGGCAGTTCGCGCAGAAATCGTACAACCTTTTTCTGAAAGAGTGGACGGAGAAAGGCCACGTCCACGAGAACTACAACGCCGTTCTCGGCACGGGTGACGATGTGTCCTCGAGCGACAGGTTCTATCACTGGGGAGCGCTGCTGGGGTATGTGCAGTATCTGGAACAGAGCAGTCAAGATAAGGCCGCGCCACTGGGCCACTGAATCCTTGCGGGGAGCCCCTCCGTCCAGCGCGTTTGGACAGGTGCGGGAGGTTTGGTACTCTAAGGGACAGGAGCAAGCCCCATGCACATCGGTTCCCCGTTCTTTGTCGTTCCGGTCATCGTCGTGGTCTTCGTGGTGTCGATTCTGTTCGCGACCAGCAGCAAGGAAGACGGACCCTCGTCGCATTGATGCAGGTCCGTCTTTTGATTGGCCCCGCCTGAAATGCATCCCTCCGGGGCTGAAGCCCGCGTTGATCCGGTCAGTCTACGCGGGGGTTCAAACCCCCGCCTCCCTCCGGAACGCGTGCTCAATCTCGGAGACGATTCGAATTCCGAAGGCCGCCCGGCTATTCTTCGATCAGCGTGAAAAGCACGACCCCCTGACGAGGCAGCGAGAACTCGATTGCGGCCTTACCGTGCTTCACCTTCACCATGCGCATGACCGTGGTCGGCTCAAACGCAGCGGCCTTTTCGAGTTGTTCGCGTTGCTCCGCGGTGGGGTGCTCCGGACTGCCCATCTGCTGCCAGGCGCTGTAACTGTTGCCGTGTAAAGAATCCATGCGGTACCCGTCAATGGCCGCAATCGGGGCTTTGAGGCGATCGAGTCTTGGGGATTTGAGCCCATCGACAACGAGGCGGATGGGCGCAGCGGGCCCTGGAACGTCGGCGTCGTGGTAGTTCCAGACCAACACATCCACACGATTGCCCTCGCGCGTAGCCACGGCGCTGATGTCCGCGTCGCCGGCGACGCTGTGCGCGACAACCTCGTCGAGCGCGCGCGAGCCGGAGCTTTCGACGGCCAGCCATGAGGAGTCGGACACCGAGTCCAGCATCTGTCCGACGCCGGGCTGGCCGCCGCCCAGGAGCCCCATCATGCGGAAGACGTTGAGCACGGGCTTGTCGATGCCGTTGGTGGCCAGCTCGCGGAATCCGGCGAAGGCGGGCTGGTCTTCAAATTCGAAGGCCCAGGTCACGGCCCCTTCCACTGTGACGCCGTATTTTCGGGCCAGCTCATAGGTGCGCATGGTCGCCTCGGCCACGCTTACGCCATAGAGCGGGCCGTTGCGGTAGCCGTTCTGGCTGCCCTGGCAGGCGGCGCAGCCCTCGGGGTCGCTCTCGCCCAGGATGATGGGCGTGTGCTTCCACTCGGGGTAGCTGGCGATGACCTTCATGCCGCGCTCGACGGCGCGGAGCTGGGTTCCGATGCTCATCACCACGTGTCCGTCTATGAATTTCGGGCTGCCTTTGGGGTGGTAGCTGATGAAGTCGAGGGGCGCGCCTGTGAGGCCGGTGGCGGCATTGACGCCGTGGGCGCAGTGCTCAAGAAACTGGCGCAGAAACGGCTCGGAGTGGTCGCTGACGCCGGTGGCTTCCGGACCTCCGATGCGGGCGTTGGGCAGGACGTGGCGAATGGCCGCCGCGGTCAGGTCGTAGAGGCGGTCGTACTCGGCCGCGGTGCCGTGCCAGTAGGGGATGTCGGGCTCGTTCCACACCTCCCAGAGCCAGGTTGCGGTCTGGGGTCCGTAGCGCTCGTGCAGGTGGGCCGCATAGGCCGTGACCAGCTTCGACCATTTGGCTTCGTCCTTGGGCGGATAGGTCCAGCCGGTCCAGATTTCGCCCTTGGGGAAGGTGTGGCGATAGGGCTCCGGGTGGGTGGAGAGCGCCTCGGGCATGAATCCGATTTCGACCAGCGGGCGCACATGGGCCTCAACCAGCGCGTCGAAGATGCGGTCGGTGAGGGTGAAGTCGTAGACCGGCGTTCCATCCGGCTTCTCGGTGTAGACATTGGTCGAGCCCCACTTCAGCGAGCCCTCGCCGTTGCCGGTGGTGAGCAGGTTGTGGGGGCGAAAGTAGACCGGGACGGGGCTGAGGCTGGCGAGCTCGGCGAGCAACTTTTTGCCGTTGGGGGCGTAAAGATAGTTGGGTTCGTCGGCGCCGAAGAAGGTCCAGATGGGCCGGTAGGGGCCGGTGGGCTGGGCGGCGTGAACCTGAATGGAGACGGTGCCCCGGGCCTGGTCCCGCAGCTGAGCCGGAACTGGAACGCCGGGCTGGGCAGTGGCGGCTACCGCGGCTGGGACGATGAGAGCGACCAGGAAGAAGATGCGGGCCCAGGCATGGGGAAACTTCATGCGCTCCACGATACAGGACAGGGACGACGGGCGTGGCGACGAAAAAGCCCGCCGCACAGGGCAGCGGGCTTTTTCAGTGGCGGGGGAGTCAAGTCGAGCGCAATTGCGCCCTACTGCGGGTTCTTTTCGTCTTTGGGCTTTTCCTTGTCCTTGTTCTTGTCGGTCTTCGCCGGAGGAGTCGTTCCCGGCTTGACTGCCGGGGGTGGTGGGGGTGGAGGCGCGGCTGGCTTGGTGACATTTGGGGCAGGCGGCATCACCTCCCGCGGTGCAGGGGCTTTCACCTCCGGCTCCGGCGCGGGCCTGAGAACCGGCTTGGGAGCCGGCGGCGGAGGGGCTTTCACCTCCGGCTCCGGCGTGGGCCTGGCCACCGGCCTGGGGGCAAGCGGCGGAGGCGCCTTCTCCATGGGGAGGGGCATAACCTTGGGGGCTGGCTCCGGCTCGGGCTTGAGCGGCGTCGCAGGAGCAGGCTTGGCTTGATTCAACACAGGCGGGGCAGGCATCCGGGCCGGGAGTTGAGGCTTAACCGCGCCGGGGGGCGGAGCGACCACGGTGTGGCCGGGGAGCGCCCTGACCGGCGGAGCCGCCTTGACTGGAGGTTCAACCGCTACGGAGCCGGGCCTGGTTGAGACGGCCTTGCCCTGGGCGTTGATGAGCACCGGGCGCGCGACACTGACGTGGACCGGTTGGGCAGCCGCGTGACCCACGAACGACTGCGCGGTCGGCTTGGGTTCGGGAGCGGAAAGCGCCTGCACGTGGTCCATCTGATGGACATCGACAACCACGTTGGACTGATGGGCGGGACGGCCGGAGGCGAAGTCCTCATGGCGCATCGCGGTCACGGTGGTGCGGTTGACGTAGGTGATGTTAACCACGTTGACGTTCACGTAAGTGGTTTGCACGTGAACGCGCGGGCTCTCGGCGATGTTCGATCGGTTGACCTCGTCCATGTAACGCGGACTAGCCCGATACCAGGGGTGGTAGGCCTCGCCGGGGCCGAGCGGGAACCAGGCGGAGACGCCGACGCCGCCAACATGAATGCCGCCGGCAAAGACCACCAGCGCGGGAGACCAGACGGGATGGGCGGAGGTCGGGCCGGGAACCCAACCCCAGCGGCCGTTCCATGAGACCCAGCGGCCATAGTGGAAGGGCGCGTAGCCCCAGGACTCGTCCTCGACCCAAACCCAGCCCCAGGGCGCGTGGTTGACCCAGTGGCCGTAGTGGTAAGGCGCCCAGCCGTAGGGAACGTTCCGTGGGAACCAGATGGGGCCGTAGGGAGTGCCGGGCATCCAGTCGCCGTTGGCGTCGAGCTCGTAGGCGCCGGGAATCTCCGGGCTGACGTAGCGGTAGGACTGCGCCTGGGAGATCTGCTGGTCGCGCTCCTGGCTCCAGTGATCCAGAGTGTCCCATCCGGCCGGCTGCAGCCACTGCGGAACAACGGGGTTGGAACCAACCAGTTCCAAAGCCTGCCCGTTGCCGAGGTCTTGTTCAAAGTCGCCGGCGCCTGTGATCTGCACGTCGCTGGCGAAGCTGGTGAAAATGGCAGCCTGCTGATCAGCCAGCACGTCGACGCGCAACTGGCCGGCGATAGACAGGGCCGAGGTGCCGCTGGGCGTGTTCACGTAAACCGATTGACCATCCCACAGGCCGTTGGTGCGGACGTGAATCGAGCCCTGGGCAATGCCGAAGTAGATTCCCGAGGGAGTGGAATCGACCAGGCTGACGTCGGTGTTGGGGCCGATGCGGACAAAGGTCTGGCCCACCTGGATCTCCGCGCGGCCGTCGTCGCCGGTGACGATGCGGTCGCCGGGTCCGAGAGGAAGATTGGGATAAGCCTGACCCCAGTCGTCGACGCCGGCCGGCTGGATGGATACCTGGCCGGTGATGTAGGAGAGCCGGCCCGCTTGCGCGGGTGGGTCCGGCTGCGCGAGGCAGGGCGCCGCGGCCAGCGAGAGCAGAGCCGCGGCGGCGCTGGCCAGGAGGAGCTTGCGAGCAAAAGAGAGAGCAGAGAAACGCATACGTTCAGGTCCTTTCGTGGGGCGCTCGAGTTTTTAGTCGAGCATTGCCGGTCGACAAAGCTACGAAGCGGGAAACCAGGCGCCTTGCTGGTGACGGATGCGGAGGGCCAAGGAAACCCACCGCCCTGGCTTCGTGGCTGCGAAGCCTGTCATGGTGGATACTAACCCGGATTGGCCGGAAAAGTGGCACCATTCTGTTTCCATAAGTCTAATCGATTCCAGGAACATCTCAGGGGATTCCAGCGTATAACAAGGGCAAGAGGGCTTGGGCCATGATGGATAGAGGGTTGGGGAAGGCTACGGTTTTGCTTGCCGGTCTGGCGCTGGCAGCCGGGATCACGGGGTGCTTCAGGGTCCACGTTGACAAGGACGCCAACGGCGAAGACAAGAACGTCCAGGTGGATACGCCTTTCGGCGGCGTCCATGTGAACACCAATCAGACCTCGGCCGCGGACCTGGGATTGCCGGCCTATCCCGGCGCCAAGCTGGTTGCGGACGACGACAAGCACAAGTCTGCCGACGTGCACCTGGGCTTTGGCGAGTGGGAGTTGAGAGTGCGCGCGGTCAGCTATGCCACCCCGGACACACAGGACCAGGTGGTTGCTTTTTACAAGAAGGGGCTAGGCCGCTATGGCGACGTGATCACCTGTCAGGGGCACGAGCCCGTAGGCTCCCCTACGGCCACCCGCGAGGGCCTGACCTGCGCCGACGATGGCAACAGCGGCCATGTGAAGATCGACCGCAAGGATTACGGGACCGGCAACGACAGCTTCGAGCTGAAGGCCGGTTCCAGGCGTCACCAGCACATTGTGGGCTTCGAAGATCCCAAGAACGGCCAGACCCGCTTTGCCCTGGTGGCGCTCGATCTGCCTGCCGGGACGGACAAGGACTCGGGAAAGAGCGACTGAGGCTCTGACCGCATCATTTCGTTTGTTGAGGTTCGTGCTATCCCAGGTCTCAAAATCGAGACCTGGGGCACCCGGCTTTGCTCTGGCGGCGAGGACGCTTCGACTGCGCTCAGGGTAGGCTGTGCCAATACAGCCGACCAGGAGGTCGGCGCTACAGAAAGTCGATTTGGCCGCAGGAAATGCAGGCTAAGACTCCTCCGGCGCGGCGATTCTCCGGGCGAGCCTCTTTGCGAGGCGTTTCATTTGCTGGACACTCCGGCCCACGGATGACCTACAATTCCAGCAAACGGAAGCCACACCCCTTTCCGACCGGAGATCTCCATGCCCCTGAAAAGCCTTCGTATCGCGCCCGCGGTCTTTCTGGCCGCGGCGCTCGTTCTTCCTGCATTCGCCTTTGGCGCCGACAAGCAGAAGGCCGCCCAACCGGCTCCGCCGGCTTCGACCGACCCCTATGCCGAGGTGCAGCCGGCCACCGAGACGCTGGACCTGAGTATGTATCAGCGGATACGCGACGAAGGGCTGAACCACTCCCACGTGATGGAGTTTGCCACGGCGCTGATGGACGGCATCGGCTCGCGACTGACCGGCTCGCCGAACCTGGCCAAGGCCAATGCCTGGACCCGCGACACGCTGACCAAGATCGGGCTGGAGAACGCGCATCTGGAAGACTGGGGCGAGTTTGGCCTGGGCTGGCAGCAGTTGAACACCTGGGCGCGCATGGCGACGCCGGACACCGCCGTGCTGATTGTGCAGGCCACGCCGTGGTCGCCCTCGACGCCCGGCCCGGTAACCGGGGACGTGGTCTTCGTCAGCATCCAGACGGAAAAGGACTTCGACCAGTACAAGGGCAAGCTGGCCGGCAAGGTCGTTCTCTTCGGAGCCATGAGAGAGGTTCCGCCGGTGGACAAGGCGCTGTTTGAGCGCTACACCGACAAGGACCTGGACGATATCGCCCAGTTCCCGGTCAACGCCGGCGGGGGCGGCCTTCCCCCGGAGATGCAGGCGCGCATGAGGGAACGCATGGAGCGCATGCGTCTGATCGACAAAATTGCCCAGTTCTTTGCCGATGAGAAGGTGGCCGCGGTGATCGAGCCCAGCCGGGATGGGAAGAACAGCGGCGGCTCCGGTGGGACCATCTTCGACGACAACGGCGCCACCCTGGGCCGCACGCCTTACGTAGCCGACAAGCGCGTCAAGGTTCCGGTGGTGGTGGCAGCCATCGAGAGCTATGGGCGGCTCTACCGGCTCACCCAGGCGCATGCGCCGGTCAGCGTCGAGGTCGACGTCGAGACCAAGTTCACCGGCGAGCACGAGCACGGCTTCGACACCGTCGCCGAGATTCCCGGCTCCGATCCCAAGCTGAAGGAGCAGGTGGTGATGGTGGGCGGGCATCTGGACAGTTGGATCGCCGGCACCGGAGCTACGGATAATGGCGCGGGAACCATCGTCGCCATGGAGGCGGTACGCATCCTCAAGGCGCTGGACGTGAAGCCCCGCCGCACCATCCGCATCGGTCTATGGACCGGCGAAGAGCAGGGGATCTTCGGCTCCAAGGGCTATTGCACCATCCACTTCGGCTCGGCCAAAACCTCCACCGCTCCCGATCAGATGCAACTGCCAGAGTTCATGCGCCGGGCCAGCGGGCCGCTGGAAGTGAAGCCGGAGCAGAAGCTGGTCTCCGCCTACTTCAACGTGGATAACGGCACCGGCAAGATTCGCGGCATCTACACGCAGGGCAACGCGGCCATCGCGCCCATCTTCGCGCAGTGGATCGCCCCGCTCAAGGACTTGGGCGTAACCACCATCACCAACCGCAACACCGGCGGGACGGATCACCTGAGCTTCGACGCGGTCGGCATTCCCGGCTTCCAGTTCATTCAAGACGATCTGGACTACGAGAGTCGCACCCACCACTCGAACGAGGACGTGGTGGAGCGCTTGCAGCCGGCCGACCTGAAGCAAATTGCAACCGTCGAGGCGATCTTCCTGTACAACGCCGCGCAGCGCGACCAGATGATGCCGCGCAAACCGCTGCCGCAGCCCGACCTGGAGCAGAAGAGGCGCGCCCCCCTCGAGGGCATCTTCCCCGGTGCGGTGCCGGCGGAGACGCCAAACAAATAGGCGATTCCTTCCATTCGCTTCAAGAAAGCCCGCTCCCGCGCACGGGGCGGGCTTTTTGCTGAGATTGTCTTGCCAGCGGGCTGCTATTTCTCTTCTTTTCCTCGAAGGTCCGCTGCTTTTGCCTCGCAATCCCATCGATGGGCCGGTCCATGAGGAGGGGTATAGACTACCGCTGAGCAATCAAGAATTGATTGACCGTGCGGGACGATGAACGACCCCAACCAAGCGATCGAAGGCTTTCGACCGGAGCGGGAACAGCGGGAGCTGCGCGCCGCGCAGTTTGCCATGCGCCTGTCGCTGCTGTTCGGCGTGGCCATGCTCGTGGGCAAGACCACGGCTTATTTCATGACCCACTCGGCGGCCATCTTCTCGGATGCGGCGGAGTCGGTGATTCACGTGATTGCCGTGGGGTTCGCCAGCTTCAGCCTGCGCTTGAGCCTGAAGCCGGCCTCGCATCATTTTCTCTACGGCTACGAACGCATCTCGTTCTTCTCGGCCGGATTCGAGGGAGCCCTCATCATTGTGGCCGCGATCGCGATTCTGGTGGAGTCGATTCGCGAGTGGATGGCGGGACTCGAACTCAAGCATCTGGGCTGGGGCGTCGCGCTGATTCTGGCGGCCGGCATTCTAAACCTGGGGCTCGGCTACTACCTGATCCGCACCGGGCGGCGCACCAATTCGCTCATTCTCGAAGCCAACGGCAAGCACGTGCTGACCGACAGTTGGACCAGCTTTGGCGTGGTCGGCGGACTGGGGCTGGTTCTGCTGACGCACTGGAAGCCGTTCGATCCGCTCGTTGCGATCGCCGTGGCTATCAACATTCTTTGGTCGGGCGGGCGGCTGGTGTGGCGCTCCGCCATCGGCCTTCTCGACTACTCCGATCCCGACGAGGGCAGGAAGATTCGCGCGCGGCTGGACGCAATCTGCGCGGAGCTGAACGTCCAATACCACGGCGTGCGTTTTCGCACCACGGGTTACCGGCAGATCATTGAGGTGCACCTGCTGTTCCCGCGGCTGATGCCGGTCAGCGAGGCGCACGGGCTGGCCACCATCCTGGAGGAGCGGCTGGCGGCGGAGCTGGGCACGCCCGCGGAAGTGATCACGCATCTGGAGGCTCTAGAAGACCATGCCGAGGTCCACCACCGCGAGCACTACACGGGCAAGCCGGAGTAGGCTGCGTGGCTGGGGTCACTGGCTGCTCGCGGCGGCGGGATTATCATCGGCGTGTGGAGAAGCACGCGCATTTGGGCGACATTCTGGCCAACGCCATCACCCACGGGGTGGGAGCGGTTCTGGCCGTGGTGGGCTCGGTCTTTCTGATTCTTGCCGCGACGCGGGGATCGGCCTGGGTGGTGACGAGCTGCTGCGTCTTCAGCGCCACGCTGGTGCTGGTTTACGTCTGCTCCACGCTTTACCACTCGCTGGTGCGGACGCGGGCGCGCCACGTCTTCCAGGTGCTGGACCACTCGGCCATCTACCTGCTGATCGCCGGCACCTACACGCCATTCACGCTGGTGTCGCTGCACGGAGCGCTGGGCTGGTGGGTGTTCGGCGTGGAGTGGGCGCTGGCGGTTGCGGGCGTGGTCTTCAAGAGCTTCGCATTGGGGCGATTCGCCGTGGCGTCGGCGCTGGTGTATCTGCTTCAGGGCTGGTTCGGCGTGTTTGCGGTGCGCATGCTGGCGCAGTCCATCGGCTGGCACGGGGTGTTCTGGCTGGGTGCGGGCGGCCTGGCCTATACGCTGGGGATCGTCTTCTTTGCGCTGGACCGGCGCCGCTACTTTCACGCCGCGTGGCACCTGTTTGTGCTGGCCGGCAGCGTGGCCCACTACTTTGCCATTCTGTTCTACGTGGTTCCGGCGCGGGGTTGAGCGGGGCTTCAAGAGAGACTTGGCTTCGAGGATTCAGAGGAATGGATTTTTAATCTGGAGACTTCCGAAGCGCTGGCCGTGTTGCAGATCTTCTGAAAAAAGGAGATCGCACTGCGCCTGGAGGGCAGCGGAGACGATCAGCGAGTCATACCACGAAAGCCCGCCTTGGGCGTGGAGATGCAATGCCTCAGCATACTGCGCCAGGGACGAATGCACGCCGAGCAGCGGGCGGAAAACCGTGCTCAGGTATTGCTCAGCGTCGCCTGCCTTCATCGGTTGGGAGAACCGTTTCAGGGCCACGTTGAAGAACTCCTGCACAACCTGATAGCTGATGAAGCCCTTCTGCGTCGTCAGGGCTTTGCGGATGAGCTGCGCGGCTATCTGGGCCTTCACTACGGCACTTTGGTCAAACGAATAGACGAAGATATTGGTATCCAGAAAAAATCTATCGCTCATTCAATTCGTCCCTGCTGAAGCGCCGGCCTGCATCGACATGTTGCAGGCGCCTCATCAGCGCATCGAAACCCTGTGCGTCTCCCGTGCTCTGAGCAAACTGCGCTAGCCATTCACGGAATGCCTCGTTCAATGTTCTGCGCTGCCCGCGCGCGATCAGGCGCGCCCGCTCGATCAGGTCCTCGTGAGCACTGAAGGTGATGTTCTTCATACGAAAACAGTGTACACGATTCTCGTGTGACTGACCAGGCCAACCCTCTTCTTGCTCTCATCCGGCTACGCCACCTTGATGAAGTGTGCCGCGTGTTTGTGCTGGCCGGGAGCGTGCCGACTACTTTGCCATATTGCTGTATGTGGTTCCGGTGCGGCCGTGAGCGACGTTGGTAAAATGAGGGGGAACCCTGGAGCGGCGTCCCCCGCCGATCGGCCAAGCAGTGCGCAAAGGGCTCGGGACGGAAACGAAAATGGCGAAGTATCTGGTGACCGGCGGGGCGGGGTTCTTCGGCGGCATCCTCAAGAACCGGCTGCTTGAGGAAGGCGCCGAAGTGGTCAGCGTCGACCTGGTTCCGGACTCGGCCCGGCATCCGTCGCTTACAAGCATCCAGGCGGACATTCGCGACCAGGAACGCATGCGCGCGGTCTTTGCCGCGCACCGGTTCAGCGCCGTCTTTCATATCGCCGCGCAGCTTGCTCATGACCGCGTCAACCACGACCTGCTCTGGACCAGCAACGTGGACGGAACCCAAGCGATTGCCCGGTGCGCTCTTGAGGCGGGGGTGAAGAAACTGGTGTTCACCTCGTCCAACTGCCTATGGGCGAGCAACATGGGGCGGCCGGTCAGGGAAGGCGACCCGCCGGCGCCGGCGGAGATTTACGGCGAGTCAAAGCTGTCCGCCGAGAAGCTGCTGCACGAGTTCGAGAGCGGCCTGGAGGTGGTGATTCTGCGCTGCCCGACCATCATCGACAGCGGGCGGCTGGGGCTGCTCGCAATCCTGTTCGAGTTCATTCGCGAAAACAAGACGGTGTGGGTGGTGGGTTCAGGAGAGAACCGCTACCAGTTCATCTACGCGGGCGATCTGGCAGATGCGTGTGTGAGGGCGGTGGACTTTCCAGGTTCTGGCACTTTCAATGTGGGCAGCGACAACGTGCCCAGCCTGCGCGCCTGCTACGAGGCCGTGATTGCCGAGGCAGGCAGCCGGTCGCGGGTGCGCTCGCTGCCCAAGGCGCCGGCCCTGGCAGTGATGCGGCTGGCCCATGCGCTGAAGATTTCCCCGCTTGGCCCTTACCACTACCGCATGATTGCCGAGGATTTCGTGTTCGACACCACGCGCATCCGCCAGGCCATGGGGTGGCAGCCGACGGTGACCAACAGCCAGATGCTGGCCTCGGCCTACCGCTACTATGCGGAGAACCACGATGAGATCCTGGCGCGGGAGAATGTGTCGGCCCATTCGCGGGCGGCACAGATGGGCATTCTGCGTCTACTAAAGTGGATTTCATGAGCCAGTTTTCCGCGCCATTGCATGAGGACCGCTTTCGCGCTCCGCGGGCGATCTTCTGGACCGCGTTTCTGGTGCGGCTGGCCTATATTGTGCTCGGCCACACCTATCGGATTACGCCTTTCAATCACCATTTTGAATTCGGCTGGGAGACGGGCAGGGTGGCGGCGTCGCTGGCCGGGGGGCACGGGTACAGCTCGCCCTTCAGCGGCGACACGGGCCCAACCGCCTGGATGGTTCCCGGCTTTACGCTGCTGCTGGCCGGGGTGTTCAAGGTCTTCGGCATCTACACGCCGCTTTCCGCGGGAGTGATTCAGGCGATCGACAGCCTTTTCCAGGCGCTCACGGTGCCGCTGGTGTTTGAGATGGGGGTGCGGGTGGCCGACCGCCGGACAGCGGTGGGCGCGGCGTGGATCTGGGCGCTCTATCCCGGCATCATCCAGTACGCGGTGAAGTGGATCTGGGAGACATCGCTTTCGACTCTGCTGTTTGCCTGGGTGCTGGTGCTGGGGATGCGGATGCGCGGCACGGGCGGGCCGACTCCGACAGCGCACAAGGCTCGCGACTGGGCGCTGTTCGGGCTGCTGTGGGGTGCGATCGCCATGACCAACCCCACTTTGATTCTGCTGGCGCCGATTCAGGGTGTTTGGATATTGGCTGGGTTGCCGCAGCGCAAAGGCTTGATCAAAGGTGCGGCGCTGGCGCTGATGGCCGTTACGCTCTCGACCGCTGTCTGCCTGCCCTGGGTGGCGCGCAACTGGCTGGTCTTTCATGCCTTCATCCCCACCCGCGGCAACTTCGGCGCGGAGGCAGCCAAGGCCTGGGATCCGCACTCGATGGGCATGCCCTGGGGCGCCACGGTGCCCACGGTGGAGCTGGACCCCGAGCACCAGCTCTATGCGCGCATGGGCGAGCGGGCCTACGTCGCGATGCGCGGCCAAATGGCCTGGCAGTGGGCTCGCGCTTATCCGGCGCGCTTCTGGAAGCTGGTGGCGCTGCGCTTCTATATGTTCTGGGCCAGCGTGCCGCACACCTCCGCGCCCTCGGCCGCCGAAGCGGTGCGCGAATGGGCTTACTGCCTCACGTCGATCGCCGGCCTGCTGGGCCTGCTGCTGGCGCTCAAGCGCAGGCTACCCGCCGCGGGCCTGTTCGCGTGGGCGGTGGTCCAGCTGCCGATTATTTACTACTTCATCATTCCCGGAGCGCGCTTCCGCAACCCGCTGGAGCCTTTCTTCGCCGTCCTGATCGTTTATCTGTTCCAGCAGGCTAGTGGACGCTGGGGATTTTCCGTGCCGGGGCTGCGCAAGGTTTGGCCCGCCCGCTGACGCCGCACGGTCCCGGTCGCAGATACGGTGTTGCTGCAACCCGGAAGGCCAATCTCAGTTCGATTCGACCTGCCGCGGCGGACGGCGTGAGCGCGCCCTGGGATTTGTGGCTTACCGCCTTCTCGCGATGAGTCTGCGGAAGGACAGGGGACCGGGCTCCTTGGCTCGGCGAGGGTCGCCCGCTTCCTTTCGACCTAGCGACCGTTCGTGAGCTTCGCTGATTCCGGACCACTTAGGCGGTTGCCGGGACCGATCCTGCCTTCGGTTGGGATTACCCGTATTGGATGAGCGTATTGGGCTGTTTGCCTCACTTGGCCCCCAATCGACATCCCCGCACATCTCCGCGTTATAACAAGGCAACTCTCGCCCGCGCACCTCGGGAGCCGCGCCAGACCGGGGAGGGAGAAGGAGCTTTATGGTCCGGGCTCGCAAGTTTTTCCTCGCACAAGGGAACTTTTTCGGAGCAGCAGGTAATCATGGATATCTATGTTTGAGCGGTTGAGACGCAAGCCACTGGAGAGCGAGTTGACCGATGAGCAGTTGCATCGATCTGCGCTCGCCGGCAGCGGGGAAGCGATTGCAGCGCTCTACAAGAGGCATGGCGGCCTGGTGTTCCGGTTCACGCTGCGCATGAGCGGAAGTGCGGCGATCGCGGAGGAGATTACACAAGAGGTCTTCCTCGCGCTTCTCACCCAGCTCGACCGGTTCGATGGCGCCCGCGGGAGCCTGTCCACGTGGCTGTGCGGTATCGCTCGACGGAAGCTCTGGAAGAACCTGGAACGCAGCAAAGACGCGCTGTTTGATTTTGATGAAGACACCGCGGCGGAACTGCCCTGCACAAACGATGGACCCGCGGAGTTGTTGCTGCGGCAGGAAGCCGTTGCCGCAGTGCGCGCCGGAATGGATGAATTGCCGCCCCTGCTGCGCGAAGTGGTGATTCTGTGCGCGCTTGAAGAGATGAGCTACGAACAGGCCGCGCACATGCTGGCGGTCCCGGTTGGCACAGTCCGCTCCCGGCTTCACCGGGCCAAAGCACGGCTGGCCGGCCTGCTGGGTGCGGAAATGGCGGATACGGAAGGAAAGCACCGATGACTGACAAGCAACTGGACGAAGTGCTGGAAGAACTGGGGCGAGAGCATCGGGCCGTTGGCGCGCCAGACTCTCTGCGACTCGTGCTGTACGCCGCGGCCGAAGGCAGAAAAGCTGGCCTTGGAAAGCCTCGCATGCAGTTCCCATGGGCGTGGGCCGCAGTCGCCATCCTGCTGGCTGTCGTCGCGGTAGCTGGAGCCATTTTTCAATCGCTCCAAACGCATCAAAAGGATCAACCGCAACCGCAACAGGCGCATTCTCTACCGGCGCCCCAACTCAGTCCTGAGCCATTGCATTCATCGCCAGTCACGGCGCGCCACAGCCTTGAGTCAAAAGCCGGACCGGTACGCGGAGCCATGAAGGCCCGCGCCCCCTTTCGACCTTCCTCTCCCCCGGAAGCAGCAACCTTGAATTCGCTGGATGCTTTTGTGCCCCTGCCGGCAAGTGAAGGTCTTCCCACCGCGGCAGAGTTGAGCATTGTGCGGATCAGGCTCAGAGGGAGCGATCTTCAGCAGTACGGTTTGCAAACGCCTGCGGACGCCCTGACGCAAACCATGCTGGCAGAGTTTGCGGTTGGCGAAGACGGGCTTCCCCGCGCCATCCGCATTGTTCGTTAACCTTTCAAAACCAGACTTCAGATTCTGACTTTCAAATTGAAAAAGGAGATGCGATGAAAACATTGCGTGGAAATCGAGCGGTCGTGGTCATGCTTGCGGCTGCGGTGGGTTCGGCAATCATTGGCCGGGCAGAGAAACCGATAACTTCCAGCCAGCCGGATCCCGTCCAGCAGGATTCCGGCCAGAAGCAAAAGACCATGATCCTGCGGGTCGACGACGAGGCAGGCGAGGGCCAGCAAGCACAGCAAAAAGTGATGCTGGAGATCGCCGGCGCCGAGACACAGGTGGTCAAAGGAAAGCCATATTCGGCCGACACTTCCACCGAGACCGTGCAGACGCTGGCCGATGGCAATCGCATCGCCCACCGCACCGTGAGCAAGTTCTACCGCGATAGCGAAGGCAGGACCAGGCGCGAGGAAACATTCGGCAATGTGGACCCGGAACATCCTTCGCCGCACGAGGTGAAGGTGTTCGTCGATGACCCCGCGAGCGGGACGGCATTTGTACTGGACACCGGCTCGAAGACGCTGGAAAAGTTGCAGCGTACCCGCAATCTCGGCGACGTGCAACGGGATGACGCCGATGGAGCGCAAATCTTGTTCAAGTCGGTAAAGGACAATGAGGCCACTGGGCAGGCGGCGCCGAGGAAGGTGTTCTTCAACATCCAGGATCAGCACTCGAGCGGTCCCAACGACCTCGCTTTGGTGATATCGGACGAGAATCGCAATATCGTGAAAGAAGACCTGGGAACTCGCAACATCGAAGGGGTCGACTGCACTGGCAAGCGCCAGACCAGCACCATTCCCGCGGGGGCAATCGGCAATGACAAGCCCATCTCGATCGTCACGGAGACGTGGACCTCGGAGGCCATTGGCGCTGTCGTCGAGTCCATTTCCGACGATCCTCGCTACGGAAAAACGACCTATCAGCTCACCAACTTGCAATTGAGTGAGCCGCCCCGGTCGTTGTTTGAACCGCCCGC